>NZ_JBITPF010000058.1:0-6100 GCF_050468025.1 Neobacillus sp. NRS-1170
TTATTTTCATGGGAGTTGAAGAAGAAAAGCCGCCATAAAAGGCAGCTGGATCTTCAACTCTTCCACCCGTTAGTTAAACAAGTACCTCTGACTTCTATTGCGTATTATCCCTGTATTTGTGAACAAAAATTTTTTGAATTATTTTAATCCCAAGAAAGATAATATTTAGTAAATAAATGAAGGAGATGATTAAAATGACGGTCAACAAATACGTTAAAAATATTCTAGGTGTTGATGTACGTGCCCGTTTTTCTACAGTAGATAGCGGAAATTATTATGACCCCTTCAAATATCCCATTATCCATAAACAAATAAATGGACGAGAGATAGTACCGCTTGATGTTAAAAAATTATGGGGGAAATAAATCATCCAAAATATTGAAAATTGTGTTATTGCCCAAATATAGATAATCAAGATTCGCATATGATGTTACATAACAAAATCTAGTCCATTTTCCTTAACCATCCTTTTTAGGATGGTTTTGTATTAGGTTGAAATTAGTAAATCTCTAATACATAAGCTAATAAATATTCCACATAATACTTTTGTAATTTCAATTTTATTGCGAAAAGAGGTCTTTAAATGACAGTTGGAAAAGACGTTCAAACAGCATTAGCAAGTTTAAAAAGTGCACAGGCAAGCTTTGAAACCTTCGCTTTAGCAACTGACAACCAAAACGCTAAACAACTTTATCAACAAGCTGCACAACAAACACAATCTGTTCTTGATAGTCTTGAACCACGTCTTCAAGAAATTCAAGCCGAGGAACCACAATACAAACAACAATAATTGTGTTCTGACCACAGCGGCATTTCCTATTATATGGAATTAATTTTATCAATTAAGTTCCATATAATACTTTGAAAACAATTTAAACGTCTATCTTAAAAAACTACCTATCTAGGGTAGTTTTTTAGGTTGTTCATTCGTTACGTAATATCGCTCAAATACGTCATAAAGATTGATTTTTTATTATACTAACCTGCCCGTTAGCTCATTAAAAAATAAGCCACCAATTTGGCAGCTAGATGCCCCTTAGGGTTAAGTACAATCCTTCACAAATTATTCCAATCAAAATATCCTTAACGATTGCTTCAGAGAGGTCGGTGTATATCTTAAAAGATTTTTTCGAAAAATACACAAAGGAGGTGTAAGATATGAGGCATATTTTAAGAATTGTCATGAAGTTTATTGCAGCTGTTGTTGTTCTAGGCATTATTGATGCGTTGGGCTACGATTTGGGTGCTTCTGATATCCTAGGGATTTCAGCGGTTTTAGCTATTGTTAGTTATGTATTGGGCGACTTATTTATTTTACGAGTTACCAATAACACAGTGGCAACGATTGCTGATTTTGTCTTATCGTTTGTCATTCTCTACTTAATGATGGATAATATGACCATTGAGGATGACGTGTTTTCCGCTTCACTTATTGGCTCGATAGCGATCACAGCTTTTGAAATCTTCTTTCATCGTTTATTAGGAAGAGAACGTGGCAAACAGGCTTCCAATCAGCGACAAACCATCCAAACTGGAAGACCACAATTTCAAACAGAAGCCTCTTCTGAATTAACTCCTGTTAAACAGGATGTAAGAAGTGCTCAACAGGACAAGTCTCAGGAGGACCAGAATAAACAATAATAATCTAAAAAAAGCGTACATTCCAAATGAATGTACGCTTTTTTAAATTATCCCAATTATTCCGCTGCATTTTCGAAAGCAATTTGATGTGCGTCTAAGATTGACCCGCCTTCCACCTGGTTCTTAATTCCCACCGAAAACGATTACTACCTTATCAATTTATTACCCATTTCTTTGACTATCCTGCCAGTTACTTGAAGAAGAAAAAAGCCACCTTGATGGCAGCTGGATCTGTAACTCTTGCACCCGTTAGCCATCCATGAAGCGCAAAAATCATCGCTTCACCACAGAGAATGAAAATGGATCAGGCAGTCTATACTGTTTTAATGCTGGCGAAGAAGGTCTTTGAACTATGGTGCCTTTGAGCCCATCCGTTAGTCTGACTCCAACGACCACGGTGTACCACCGACTGTCGCACCCATTTAGGGGTAGCACTTATGGGAGATTAATCCTTTTTCTGGTTGTTGCGCTAGCTTTGCCTTATTTAATACTAATTAGAAAGAATCCATTTACCTGTTCAACCATTATATGATCTTTCAAGAGGCTCAGCCTTTTTTTTAAAACTGGTTTTTCTGGGTCTATTTTTGTATGCTCTTTTTCAGTTTTTATTTTCATGGGAGTTCAACAAGTTTTACCATTCTCTCCATTCTTCCGTAAGGTCATCTAATGTTTCTAACCCTGCTAACTGAGCAACAGATAATATATATTCTACTAATTCCTCTCTTTCAGTTGTCTCAATAAAAGAATCGTATTGTTCATTTAGCTGGTTAAATTTTAGAACAATTTCTTTAACACAGGCTAACAGTTTTTTTTGAGTCGCTTTTTCATTCAAGCCTTTAATTTTAGCAAAATACTCATTCAGTGATGTCTCTGCCGCACTTATATTTTCGAGTGTAAACATATCATCTCCGTCTTCCATTCTTTCTCGCCATTTAAGGGTTGGTATTGGGATATTTTCTATTTTTAAATTAGTTAAATCCTTTCGTTTATGCGAATAATGCATTTTCTGTGTAAAATGAACAGTCGGTATTCTTTGGCAATAAGATAAATCGCCGTCTTCAACATTTGTGTTTGTAAAATCAAAACCTTTTAATTTCGGCAACCCGTTTGTAAAAGCAATGGATTCCATACTCCCACAAGCTCTTAAAATTAACGATTCTAAATTTCCCAAACTTCCAATAGGATTAAAATCTTGAATCTTTTTGCAGTTCTCCATTGTTAATATCCTTAAACTGTTTCTTAAAAGCTGGATAGCGGAGATGTCTGTCAATTTATTAAGTCCATACAAATCCAACTCTTGTAATTTTTTAAATTGACCAATTCCTTCAAATGATTCAATTTGGGCTTGAATTAGATGTAACACTTCAAGATTTTCAATTTCCCCAATTTCAGAAAATGTCTTAGAAAGTGGTTTATAACCCCATATCTGCATCCGCTTTAGGTTCTTTAATTTAGAAAGTCCAGTTGCATTGGTTGGCAGTTCTCCATAAAGTTCCTCTAAAGAGAACAGATTCCCTAAATCAAGTTTTACTTTTTTATTTAAGTCATTCATAGCTATAATTTTCAAATTTACAAGGTGTGATAAACCCTCAAGTTTTCTTATATTTTCACCTTTAATAAAAAGTTTCTCAATATGAGGACATTCCTTTAGAAAGTCAATATCTGAAAGATTGTAGCTCCCGCCGATTGAAATACTTTTAAAATTGTGAACTTTAATTAACTCCAGACTCTCTGAAATGTGTTCAGAAGATACAATCAGCCTTTCTTCTCTATCATCTAGATTTCTTATTATTTTGATGTTACCGATTTTATATGATGCCATAGCTCCTCCAATATCTTAACTGAATGATAAATACAAATATTCTATGTTAATTAGTGGAAATCCTTCTTCAACTCCCTCAGTTTAATACGAATATCTCTCGAATGCTCCCTTATTCGCAGGATTTCATAACCCTTGTAATTGGATTTACGGGTAAATGAAATGAGTTTAGATCATTTTGGCTCCGTGAAGGCATAGTTAAATAAAGGAGTCAGCTATCACTCCATATTTTACCATATAATGTACATCTCCACGCCGCCCCTGGAGGCTTTCCCTCCCATGTCTCAACGGGTCAATTGCCCTCTCATTCCTTCGTCATGCCTTTCCAAGGGGTGGAGGCCAGTTATGCTAAACTGATGGGTCACAATGCCCTTTTGTTGAATAAACCTGGTACTCCGTACATATTTGAAATCCTGCGAATAAGACAACCTTCAAAATTAAAGAAACTATTTAAAATACGTTTTTTCTATGCAGCTAAAGGGATTACGGCTTGGATTTTATTGGGACAGTAAGAGTCGTTTCTTCGTGCTATTGCTACAAAAATCCTAGCTAATTTACCTATCAGTTTCATGATTGATTTCATTTTCTTTAACTTCTTTACCTTCACATTATGGGAATGGAGGGCTTTAAACTCAGGGTTATTCATCACAAGGCTCATAGTTGCTAAGTAAAGGAATCGTCGCAGTCTGGACCTTCCACGCTTTGAAATGACAATCTGGCCCTTCCATTTGCCTGAGCTTGCTTCAGCTAGGTGTAATCCCGCATGACGTAATAGAGAGTTTCCATGGGAGAAACCACGTAGATCTCCTGATTCACCTAGTATCCCGGCTAATGAAATTTCACTTATTCCTTTAATCATAAGTAATTTTTTTGCAAATGGTATGGTGTAGAGAACATCTTTGACTTGTTGTTCAACTCTTTCGAGTTGTTTTACAGCGAGGTCATATTCCTCTAATAATTGTTCTAAATGGAATTTATAAGCATCAAGGGCTTGTCCGGTCCCAATAGAGGATTTTGCTAGATTGATTAGTAATTGAGCCTTTTTGGGTCCTGGTTGTCGTTTCATTAAAGACTTCCATCCCCTTATGACATCTAGTGTTTCTAGTGAAGATATTTCATCCGGTGTAGGAAATAAACGAAGGGTTGCGAGAGCCCCTTTGCACGATACATCTTTAAACACTTGTCTGAGTTCCGGGAAGACTACATCCACCCATCGATTTACTTGATTAATAGCCATCACGAGACGTTTAACAATTACATCACGGTTAGAAATTAGAACTCTAAGTTTCTCAAATGATTCTGAGGTTGGACGAACAAAGGAATAATAGCCGTTTTTCACCATATCCGCTATAACGAGGGCATCTTTTTTGTCACTCTTCGATTGAGTATTGTCCCGATTCTCTTTATTCCTTTTTACTAAGTGGGGATTCACCGTAACTACTTCAATGTTTTGTTTATCCAACCATTTGGATAGGTTAATCCAGTAATGTCCTGTAGGTTCCATCCCTACAATTGTTGAATCTAAGTTTTTTAGTTCTTGTAAGTTTTGAATCCAACTTAATAGTTTTTTGAACCCTTCTTCATTGTTTTCAAATGTAAGAGGATCTCCAACTACAATTCCACGGAAGTTAACAGCTCGAGCAACGTGTAATTGTTGGGCAATATCCACACCTACAATTAGATGAGAATCGGAAATTCTTTCTATTAGTTGATTTTGTTTGTCTTGCATTTTAAAATTCATATTAGGGCTTCCTCCTTAAGACTCTGAGTTAGATTGGACTCTATACTCGAATCTTACTGAGGGGCTCTATTTTTTTCAAACCTGATATTTAACGTTCTACAGGAATGCTAAACTGCCCCGTTAGTTGATCAACAAGAAAAAAAGAGCTGCCGCTGCTCATCTTAAATTCAAGCACCAAGCACCCGTACCTTTATATCCTTCATAAAGTTGGGATGTAACTGTTTAAGAGGTGTTTCAATCGGGATTTTAGAATATAAATAGCCTCAAAACAATCCTCCTAAGCAATCTAAAAGAATTTCAATTTGAATTGATTTGTACTTCCTGATTTGCATATACATTAACAAGACCATTTGGCATATGACAAAATAACCTATTCGGAGGATTTTATGACCCTTGAAGCATTGAAAAAAAACAAAGGCGAAGTAGCTATTGGAATATCGATAGGGTTAATCGTTGAGTTTGTGGTAATGGAATTATTATTAGTGACAACGAATTATTCCATTTTGTTTGGAGTGATACTCGTAGGAATGGTTTTAACTATTGGACTCAGTGTCTATTTTTTTATCAAAGGAAAAGATTATACAGGAATTGGTCTGATTATTTTCTTAGTTATTGATATCTTATTCTTCCTTTTCTTTTATTACTAAGATAATCGCTGGATTTGTTTTACATAAAAATTTATTGCCTTTTAGGTAAAAAGTAAAATAGGTAGACTGCATTTTAGGGCGGTCAAAATTAGAAACGGGAGCTATTTAGCTTCCGTTATTTTTCTTAGTTTGGATACTTTTTATCGCAAATCCTTCCGCAACGAATCTGCTTCGTTACTTCAATAAGAAAAGCCGCCAAAAAAGGCAGTTGGATCTTCAGCTATTGCACCCGTTACTTTAAGTTATCATGAA
>NZ_JBITPF010000059.1:0-3104 GCF_050468025.1 Neobacillus sp. NRS-1170
TTTTCCCTCTACTCGATTTCCACTAACGGGGCAGGATAGTTGAAGTGTTTTATATTTATTCAACAATAGGGCCATTTAATGGAATAAAACTTCTGAACAAAAGGGGATAATAAATGAAAAATTGTATCTTGTGAGGACTCTTATGATTAATAAAAGAAAGGCTTTATCTTTTAGTACATTAGTTATTCCCTGGTTAACTACTCCATTGCTAGGGAAAAATTCTTTTGTTCGCTTTCTTCCAGTCGCAACTTTTATTGGTTATATCTTTAGTTTGTTAGGTGAAATTGCTGATCGACGTAAGTGGTGGAAAGTAAAAAATGCTTTATTTCCAAATTATCGTTTAGATTTCTCTTACCTTTTGGGTTTATTTTTTATCACAACTATTTGGGTATTTAAATTAACGTACGGTAGCTTTATAAAGTACTTAACATTAAATATTGTACTCGATTATCTTCTTGCATTCCCTATCGCAAAATTTTTCACTAAAGTTGGAGTATTCGAATTCAAGAAAATGCGACCAAAACATTTTTACATATTGTCAGTTGTAACAGCAATGGTTATTTATTTTTATCAAATATTAGTAGAACGAACTATTGTAAGAGAGGTAAAGAAAGATTAGAAGAAGTAATGTTGTTTGTACCCCTTATAAAACAAAAGACGTGGTTTTAGGATAACAAAGGGATTAAAAATATTTTAAACTAAACTTGCTGTTAGGAGTTCAGGGGTTATTCCATAATAAGGTGCAAGAGTTTAAGATCAAGCTGCCATTTTTGGCGGCTTTCTTCTTTTGTTAACGAAGCAGGTTAGTTTAAGAAATTTTGGGGGATTATTGTATTTAAAAAAATTCTGAAAATGTTATAATTAATAAAATGGATTGGAAATTAATGTAAAAACACCATAGGGATGTGATATTTATCAAGAAAATAATTATAGGACTTGATATCGTGGTGGTTGCTCTTTTCATTTCCTTAATTTCAAACGATTTCACATTATTGTATAAAATAACTGGGGCTATTGGAATAATCTCACTGATATTAAGCTCCTTGTTATCTGTAGCAATCGTGGATGGGGATGGGTTGGGTAGAAATCTACAATCTGAATCAAAAGAGGATAGAAATCAAAGATTTTCACAAACTAATTCTATATTATTAATAGGTTTACCGAATTTATTAATTTCGGCGGTTTCCTATTTTCTAATGAAATAAATCAAATATAGTTATCAAATCCCTCTTTCTTGTTAAACTAACGGGTGCAAGAGTTGAAGATGATGATCGCTGCGGCGGCTCATCTTCTTTTTGTGCTTAAGGGGCAGGTAAGCTTGAGAAGGAAATCTTTCATAATTCATAGAATGATACTCTAAGGGGAGAGATTTTATGGAAAGAATAGCTAAGAAATCAGGAATAATTTGCTTTTTTGCTGTTTTATTAATGTTCGTGAAAAACTTCTTACCATTAGAGCAGAAATTTCAGGATACAGTAAGCATACCTATATTTTTAATTGTTCTTACCGTTGTTATCATAAAATATTGGTTTAAAAAACAAAGAATATGATTGGTGTATTTTCTTTTCATAACGGGGATATGAGACTGCTACGGTTGAGGGTTTCTTGTTCCGCTAACGTAGCAGTTTAGTACAGTAAGGTATTTACAAAAACCTTATTGAATTATAATTAAAATTAAGCTATCGAAGCGGGGGTTAAAAAGTATGAAGGATAATAAAATCCTTATATCAAAATGGGAACAAATACTACAAAAATTAGAGAACAATAACGGCAACTTTCACCAAATTGAAATTGGAAAAAAAGCAACGATACAGGAGATAGAAGCTAAAGAAAAAGAGTTAGGTTATCAATTACCTCCTTCGTATAAATACATATTACATACCTTGGGAAAATCACTTTCTTTTTATTACTCATTTTCTGAAGATACGATGATTCCCAGTGAATTTAAGGAAATATTCTCTGGAGAGATAAACTGGAATATTGACTTCCTTCAGAATTTAAATATGTTAGCTAACGAACTAATGGAAGATGGGGGAGATTATGGAAGGTCACTGAGGGGGAAATTAGAGTTTTCTCATGCTGGAAATGGAGATATTTATGCGTTTGATATGTCTGTTGAGAGTGATGAGAAACCAGTTATTTATTGGGATCATGAAGAAGACACAGTTACTTATGTTGCGGATTCGTTTTTCGATTACTTATTTAGGATTACTGAACTAGGGTGTATTGGTAGTGAAAAATGGCAGCTTGAATATTTTCTAAGTGATACGGGGTTGAATACTAAAAGTCCAGCAGCAGTTAAGTGGAAGAATTGGTTTGAGTCATTTTCAGAGACAACCTTAAATGATGTGAAAAATAACAGGAACAGCTAATAGCTTATGTTGTTTATCGAAAGAAATTAGATGAAGAAACAATCGACTTTCTCCAGAAATTTAATAGAAATGAGTTATTTGACTTCCTTATAGAAGAATTACATAAAAAAGAGGCATTTAATGACCAGAAGGTAATATGTGAGATTATCGGAAGAGTTTTAGGAATTTACGCAGAGACCTGGGTTAGAAGTTTATGGGAAACTAAACAAAATAATATGGATACTAGATTACGTTCCTATCTAACTTCAATGTGTATAAGTAAGGATAAGGGACTATCTTTAGTATTTAATTTTCTTGAACAAGAATCTAATAAAAAGATAACTGGGTATGAAGCACTTTCCCATCTTGGTGATTTTCATTCGAGGGATGTTATTTCGTGGATGGAGAATCATGTTAAATTTCCTGTGACAGAAGGCTGGGACGACCTCTTCGTAAGGTCAAACTTTTCATGGGATGACTTAGAAAGGTGGACCACTTTAGAAGAGAAGCATGAAGTAACTGTAATTCACGCATTAGAAATGTATGTCCATGAGAAGGTCGCAAATAATAAATTTCCTCATGTTATATCAGATCTTCCAACAAAATCGGAATTTATTGATTTTCTTGTACAATTCCGTGCTAAGCAAGTGATAAAAAAGAGGATAATTCCCATAGAGAATGTCATACAAAACATAAAAATATTTTATTAAGTTTGTGAAACAATCTAATTAAGCTAAACCAGCTAATAGTTTG
>NZ_JBITPF010000060.1:0-69367 GCF_050468025.1 Neobacillus sp. NRS-1170
ACAATTATATGGACTTTATCCATTCTTATCGACCGTTGCCTCCATTTTTTAGTGCTCACGTGCTTTATGAACCGCTCTTATCGACCGTCGCCTCCATTTTTTAGTGCTCACGGGCTTTATGAACCGCTCTTATCGACCTTCGACTCTATTTTTTAGTGCTGACGGGCTTTATGAACTGCTCTTATCGACCGTCGCCTCTATTTTTTACTGCTGACGGGCTTTATGAACCGCTCTTATCGACCGTTTCCACCATTTTTTAGTGCTGACGGGCTTTATTAGCTGCTACTTGGATATGAGGCGGTTTTTTGCATATCAAATAACAATTAATAAATAAAAAAAAGCGTCAAACCCCATTGACCAGGGTTTAACGCTTTTTCATGGTAGACAAGAATTCTTGCCTGCCTTTAGCTGTATTAAAATGTTAACCCATGACCAAGCTTATAGACATTACCATCGCTATCCTTATAGGCATATTGGAGTCCGTCAGGCATATATTGATCCTTGTCGTAACCTGGTACATCGTTTCTTGACACACAATTACCATTTTCATCAACTGCTATGACTGCATTACTCGCAGGCAATGTTAACGGTAATATCCCAACTGGACGGCTATTGCCCGCCATTACCTCATACTGCGCCTTATAGTAGGTATCGTATCCCGCAATCAATACATCTGCAAGAGGTTCAACATTTCCAAGGATCCACGGCAGAATGACATTCACGCTAATAATGACTTTTCCTCCTCGGATATGGATACTGTCCGCTACTTCCTTTAGATGACCCATTTCAGTCAAAGTAGTTTCTTGATACGTAGAACCATCTAAAGCAGTTAAAGTCTTATTCTCGCATATTTCAAGTTCTAAAAGTCCAGGTGTCGCGTTGAAATAAGCACCGGATTTTGGACTTAAAAACAAAATCGCTGCATCAGCTTCTTCGTAGTTATCCGTCAAAGTAAATTGGCCTAACTCTTGGCATTCCTTCCTTGCTTTTTCCGTGTAAGAAGCTGCTCGTTCTGGTTCCTTGTGAAAAACTTCTATATAAACCTTCTTATTCTCAAGCTTATCCGCTGTTAATGGCAAGGTCTGTTTATGGTTTTTTAGAACAGTTACTGATTTTTTATGTGCTTCATATGCTGCACCCCAGTTAGCCGGATTACTAACCACTTCAGTGGCATGATCTGGTGAAACGTAGGTCCGATCATCGAATAGTCCTAAAGCAAACATTTCTGTAAGGAGTCTTACATTTGCTTCATCGATGCGTTTTTCACTGATCCAGCCGTTTTCGATGGCCTTTTTAAGATTTTCAACATCATTTGTATCTGAAACAAGATCTGTTCCGGCATTGATCGCTTTTGCAAAACGTTCTGCTTCGCTTAAGGATTCAACGCCCCAGCTCATTTTATTTGTAACACCGCTGTCACTATTGATATATCCTTTGAACCCAAGCTTTCCTCTAAGGATATGATTTAAGAAATAATGATTAAATGTGAAGCCCACCTCTTCAAAAGGGATGTCTTCACCTTGGAATTCTTGGACTACACTTTTTTTGATGCTTGGAATGGAGTAATAGGGCATAAATGATGAAGTTCCATGTTCTGACGCTGCCTGGAACGGCGGCAGGTGATACTTTTCTAAGCTTCCTGGCGTTGGGTATAGATTCCACTTTCCTTCTTCATAATGAGGATCAAATCCATTTTCCCTTGCTCCGCCGCCAGGAAAATCCTTGGTTGTCATCGCAATACTATGGTTTCCTACTTCCTCCCCTTGAAATCCATCAATCAGACGTCCGATCGCATCTGAAATAAATTCCGGGTCTTCACCAAACGTACCATAAATCCGCTGCCATCTTGGGTCTGTGACGGTATCAGCCATATACATATAACCCTTTCTTATCCCAACCGCATCCCACTCATCGTGTGCAATTTCGGCAAATTGGCTGATAAGGGAGGCATCGCCGCCATTTTTAATCTCACCTTTAGCTGCTGCAGCAAGTCCTAACGTTCCCGGCCAAGTGGAGAAAATCCCAGCTGCATCATTCATACCAAAGATAAACTCTGTATTTTCGTTTCTTGAATTCGATGCGATTAAACAAGGAATACCAAGGCGTGTTCCCTCACATACCTCATTCATGGTATTGACCCACTCCGCCATTTGAGCCGGGCTCCAATTGTCACGAAGAATGAAGTGCCGCAAATGCATATTTTCAATGGTATGGGTTGTTCCCCATATTTTTGAAGCAGCAAAAATATTTTCACCTTTCTCCACAATACCTTCATCCAGCACGCCATCATGACTTGTCTTGCTCTTATCTTTTTGAGAAAGGCCCATCTGACGTGTATTGATAAGCATCATACCGACCTTTTCATCGATATTCATCAATGATACTAGATTCTCGGCACGTTCTTTCGGACTCAATCGCCAATCCTTATAAGGATCCAGTTTCCCATTCCCATTCAAATCTTTAAATTTTAATCCATCAACTTCAATGATATTCTTGACTCTAACTTCTAGATTCGGCTGTTTATGTTTTTGTTCCATAATTAACGCCTCCTAAGCTTGATGCATATCCCTTAGATTCATATTAGCGTTTTGAACACGGTTTCACACCCAAAATTGCTGACTTTTATATAAAATTGCCTACTGGTAATAAATATTTTTCTATTTATGTACCGCCTTGATAAAATCTGTAGCGGTCATTCCTTTTACCTCTTTAAATATTTTACAAAAATAGTTATAGCTGCTAAATCCCACTTGTAATCCAATGTCAGTTATGGATAACCGCCCTTGTTCCATAAGAAAAACTGCCTCATTAATTCGCTTTTGATGAAGATAATCAATCAAACTAATATTCATTTCTTCTTTAAATTTCTTCGCGAGGTAGGACCGATTAACCCCAATTTCATCTGCTATCTTTTGCAAATTGATTGGTTCCTGAAAATTGAGATTGATATACATTAACGCTTTCCTTACCACTTTACTGTGACCTTTAAAAGCAAAATTCTTAACCGCCTCACAATATTCATCTATCATATTGAAGCTTAACGAATCTAATTCAGCCATTGTAACCGCTGCCTCAATCCTAAGGGCAAATTTTTCCGAAATCGCATGTAAATACTGAGGTTCCACTCCTCCCTTTGCAGCCGCTAACCGGTTCAGCGTATTGCTTGAAAAACTAAGATTCTTTTTCGCCCTCAAAGGATTCCCCGGAACTCTATATGAAAAATCACCTGTATAGTCAATCAAAGCTTTCATTGCATTTTCTTTATCACCTAATTCGATAAAATGTAAAAATTTCTTCTCTGCCTCATACCTTAATTTAACTTCAAACCCATCCATATCATAATTCTGCGGCTGTACATCCGGTTGATAGGGCTCATTGCTTTTTTTCGTCGTAATGAATTGGGAGGCAACCCGCGGATTAACTAATAAATTGACTAACAAATCCCCGATTGCCAAGTAGGATTGTCCCAAATAAGGTAATGATTTATAAAATTTCTCAATTGGTTTTAACCAATTATTTTCAAGATGATTTTCCTTCATGACATTCCAAATAAATTGGTCAGTTACCCGCTCATTCAAGAAAGGTCCTGCTAAAAACATCCCTTGAAACTGTCCATCCTCATGCAGGCCAACTGCCAAATACGAAAGTTGAAAAGAATCTGTATGAAAACAAAAACTATATTTATTTGCCTCTTCTACCGCTTTTTGAACGTCTACATACATTCTCTTTCGACTTTCAATAAATATGTAAGGCTCACTGTCATCTGATATGTGTAATATCGTTTGTAATTGATGATCAACCACTTGTACATCTATTTTAAATGCATTTTTAATTAGCCAGCATTTACTCAACAGTTCATCCACGTTCATCATCCTTCAAATTCATTCATACCTTTTTATAATGTGAAAAAAAGCAAGGAAAATTTCTCCTTGCTCGCACCTACCCCATATGTCCTGATTTTTTTACTTTCGTTTGTAAGTATTTTTCATTGTACTCGGAGATATCCCCCCAAAGTGGAGTTCTTCCGGAAACAGGAAGCCCCGCTGCTTTCAATGCTTTAAGTTTTTTCGGATTGTTTGTAATGAGTGTTACCGGTTTGGTTCTTAATGCTCTAAGGACTTCGATGGCATCATCGTAGTTCCTTGAATCATCCGCAAAACCAAGTTCCTCATTCGCCTCTACGGTATCGAATCCATTTTCCTGAAGGATATAGGCGATTGCCTTGCTAAATAAGCCAATACCTCTGCCTTCATGATTGGCTAAATAAAATAAAGCCCCTGTTCCATGTTCGGTAATCATCTTCATCGATTGTTTAAGCTGAAAACCACAATCGCAGCGCTTGCTGCCAAAGATGTCTCCCGTATGGCAGATCGAGTGCATTCTAATTAATGCCTCCTCACCATATTCAAAATCCCCAAAAATGAGCACACTTGATTGCTGATAATCTGCTAGATTAGCAGAAGATAATTGATCAATCACACGCTGAAAATCTTCCGTTGCATTTTCGCTCTTCAGCCAGCTATACCATTTAAACTCGACTGTTTTCCCATCTAAGTTAACAGGCAGCTTGATTGGCCCAACCAGATAAATGGCTTCATTGCCTTTCTTTATCATTTTTATTTTATCCTCTAATAAAGAGGAAACATTTGAATTTAATTGTACTTGTTCCACTATGATTTCCCCCGATTCTATATTTTCATAGATTTAAGATAATACCGAAACGACAAAATTATCTTGATACGTTCTCTCTTTCACAAACTGCTGCATTTGTAGTCTTTTGACGTCATCACGCCGCGAAAGTTCAAACTGTTTTAATTGAGCAGCACTCACATCCTGTTTGTACAGTGCCTCGCTTATGACATCAACTAAAGAATCCGCATCCATTAAGGCACAATTAATGCCAAAGGCTCCAGTCGGACTCATCGTATGAGCTGCGTCCCCCATAATCACGACTCCGTCCATTACCCAGGTTGGACATTGACAGCTTTGTACCTTTAATAAAATAAAATCGTTCCAGGATTGAATTCGTGTTCGAAGCGTTTCAGTTAACTCTGGAAAAGCCGCTATTACTCGCTCAATAAATGGAGCGAAAGATTGTTTTTTCAAAGTTGGATACGAATTCTCCTCAATATTCCAGCCAATCTGGATAAACCCGCCTGCTTGAGTAAATAAAGCAAGCTGCTGTCCATCGATTAGTGCATTTTTAATGACCGGCTCCCAACCTGCCGGACTTGGAATCTTTGCCCATAGCAGATCATACCCATGTTTAATCGTTGTAAAGGGGAATTCTGCCAGTTTTCTTACAGACGAGAACCGCCCATCTGCACCAACAACGACCTTACAGTGGATGGTCATTTCTTCGTCGCCCTTATTAGCTTTCAGACCGGCAACACTGCCAGTTTTATCAAAAATTAACTCAGTCACCTTTGTCGACATCATCAATTTGTAATTCGTAAAGGATTCAGAAGCTGAAATCAACGCACTTAACAAATTCTTTTGTGGAACATGGATACCGACATGTTTCTCTCCATGGGCAGGTGTGACTGTCTTGATTACCTCTCCATTGTACCTATATTCGATTCGGTCCATAAAAAGCAGTCCAGCTTGCTCGACTTTATGATAAAGACCATGTTTTTTTAAGATTCTTTCTCCGTCCTGATTAAGATGTTCGCCCCTGAATTCCTTGTCTATCCCCTCATGACGTTCGAGAACAATCGTTGAAATGCCTTTTTTCGCAAGCAAATATCCTAAAAGGGCGCCGCCGGGACCTGCACCTACAATGCAAACATCCGACTCCATATTCATGATTGAAAACCCCTTTTTTATGTTAATGACGTATTGATAAAACCAATTGGTTAGAGTAAAATGAAATTAGTTAGTTACTTTATGTAAGTAATTATATTTTTAAAACTTACTTATGTCAAATTAATTTGTAATATATTGTAATTATACAATTAATAATAATATACTAATAAAGGGTGATGAACAATGAATCAGTCTATCATGTGTCCTCGATTCGAAAAAGCCATGGGGATCCTGAGCCAACGGTGGACCGGTCTTGTCCTTTATCAATTGTTATCAGGACCGAAGCGCTTCTGCGCATTAGAATCTTCTATGGGAATAAGCGGGAGGGTTCTTTCGGAGCGACTAAAGGATTTAGAAAATCTTGATATCGTTAAACGTGAAGTATTCCCGGAAACACCAGTACGAATTGAATATTCCTTAACCGAAAAAGGGCAAGCTTTACAGCCGATTATAAAAGAAATAGAAAAATGGTCCCAAACCTGGCTGCCAGTTGAAACCAATCAATAAAAATAAAGGATGAATCTACTAAAGATTACACTTTCCAGATTCATCCTTCTTTCGTTCGAACGGTTTAAACCTTAAAGGTTTGCCGCTTTAAAGGTATCTCCGCCCTCAATCGTTCCCTTTTCAAATCCCTTATTAAACCAGCGTTTTCTCTGCTCAGAGGTTCCGTGGGTGAAGCTTTCAGGAACAACATAGCCCTGTGCTTTCTTCTGGATATTATCATCACCTACAGCCTTTGCCGCATTCAGTGCCTCTTCAAGGTCGCCTTTTTCAAGATAGCCTTTCCCCTCTGCATAGTGAGCCCAAACACCCGCCAAATAATCGGCCTGCAATTCAAACCGGACAGAGTACTCATTTGTTCGTTTTTCGGCTGCGGATTCTTGATCTCCCAGATGCAGAAGGGTTTGGACGTGGTGTCCTACCTCATGGGCGATGACGTACGCCATTGCAAAGTCACCAGGTGCCTGGAATTTTTGTTTTAACTCTTCATAAAAACTCAAATCAATGTAAAGTTTATGGTCAGCCGGACAATAAAACGGCCCTACTGCCGCACTGGCCGACCCACAGGCTGACTGGACACTGCCTCTGTACAAAACAAGCTTAGGATTTTCGTATTTCAGCCCTCTCTTCTTAAATTCATCTGACCAGACATCCTCTGTATCAGCCAGGACTACTGAAACAAAGCCAGCTTGTTCCTTCTCTTGTGCCGATTCATTGTATGAAACATTTAAATTTGAATCTGTATTTGATGGTGTGTTACTAATTATATCTCCAGGGTTTCCTCCGAGCATTGTAAAGAGGATGAGAATAATTACTCCGCCAATACCGCCGCCAATCATGGTTTTGCCACCAACACCTATGCCTCTTCTATCTTCAATGTTCGTGCTTTGCCGTCTTCCCTTCCATATCATATTTTTACCTCCCTAAGCTTCGAGATTTAACTATAACTATTTCCATTATGTTATTCCCACATTAGAGAGAAATAAAAATGTCTATATTCTGGAAATTACTTTATTAAATTAAAAACCGCCTCCTCAATTTTTTTAGGAAGCGGTTTTTTATTACACACCTAAACATCAAATAACTTAAATTAATTATCATTAACAATTGGCTGGTCAATTACATCAAGATCCACTGTGTTGGTTGCACTAGGCCCATTAATATTTAGGATATTAACACCATTATTTGAAGCGCCTGAACCATGTGTACTCTTCAAAGCATTTTTGGGAGATACAAATACTGCTCCGCCAAATTGGATAACCCCGCCAGTAACAGTATCAATTTTAACTTGAATTGGAAAACCGGACATATAGACCATCCTTTAAGTTAAATTCCTTAAAGCAATGTATGCCAAGTTCGAACATTTTGTTCATGCATATAAAATGACACTTCGTAACCAAAATTGATTTCAAAAGCACACGATACTTTTTGAACAATTTTCGAACCAAAAAGAAGGAAACTTGATTCCCTCTTTTTGATAATTACGTTGAGAAAACTTTCTCTTTCTTTTTAGAAAGAAGCGGTCGGTTATTCTCCCAAAAGACATTTACAGGGAGCTCGAAGAATGGAGTGAGATTTTCACTTGAAATCATTTCTTCTGTATTTCCAGCTGCATAAACCTGCCCTTCTTTCAGTAATAGTGTTTTATTGAAAGCTGGCAGGATTTCCTCCACATGATGAGTTACATAGATAATGGTTGGCGCATCAGGCTGTGCCGCAATACTTTCGATAGATTCCAACAGCTGCTCACGGGCAATAAAGTCCAATCCGTTGGTTGGCTCGTCAAGTATGAGCAAAGATGGGTCAGCCATTAAGGCACGGGCAATCAGGACCCGCTGCTTTTCTCCTTGGGATAATGTTTCATAATTTCGGTTGGCATACGCGTTGCAGCCAAGCACCTCTATTAAAGAACCTGCCCTTTCTCTCATTTCATCTGTTGGGATTTCGTATAGTCCAATGGAAGCAAATGCTCCGCTTAGGACCACTTCAAAGGCATTATCTCCGGAATGGAATTTTTCTTGAAGGGAGGACGAAACAAACCCAATCTGCTTTCGAAGCTTCTCACCCAGGTAGCTTTTTCCGAATTCCATTCCTAGTACATTTATCTTCCCTTTTGTCGGGAAAAAGTACGCGTTAAGCAGATTTAAGATGGCTGTTTTACCGGAGCCATTTAATCCAAATAATACCCAATGGTCCCCTTTTTCAATTTGCCACTTAACGTTTTGTAAAATCCACTTTCCATCCCGCTTCAACGAGACGTTATCAAGTTGTACAATCATCTTGTTTCTCCTTTCCTTACGGATTCAATTCAAGGGTCTATATTGAACTAATAAGGTTTTTGCTCTTAACCACTTTATTTTTTTGCTCGCCGAGATCCATTTTCCCATTTGCACTTTTAATTTGGCAGCGAATGATATCGCCATCGTTAAGGTATTTTCCACCTTCTAATTGCTTTTCCACAAGCAAATCCAGCTTTTGCTGATACGGGACAGACAAATTTGATAGCAGCGCATTTACTTCTGGTGAAAGATTCAGTGCGACCCCGCCGCCAGTGCCGGTTACGATCAGATCCCCTTGAGAAAGATCCATCACCTCTGAGAGCTCAGATAGTGTTTCAGCAGGCTTATATAATAGTTGACTAGAGTTGCAGGATTGCCTTAATTCATCATTTACCCAAAGATTTAGCTGAAGATCATGAATCAACGGCAGTTCATCCTTGTCAAGCAAGTAAAGATAAGGACCTACAGGACAAAAAGTTCGAAAGCTTTTTCCTTTTAGCCATTGGCCCTGAGGTAATTGTACATCACGGGCAGAAACGTCATTAACAATAACCAGACCGGCAATATATTGATGAAGATTTTCGTCGTTCACTTTCACTTGCTCTGTGATATCCGCTCCGATTACCAGCCCTAGTTCAAGTTCATAGTCCAGCAGTTTTACATTCAAAGGACGAACAATTTCACTATATGCACCGCACAGAGAACTATCTGCTTTACTAAAAATCATATTGAAAGGCGGCCTTGTTGCTTCCATTCCTGTCTCTGAACGATGTGTAGCGTAATTTACACCCTGACAAATTATTCTCGCGGGCTTGGTCACCGGACTCAACAATGTTACTTCATTTAATGAAATGCTCTCTGCCTTTGCCTGTTCTTTTATTTTTGCTGCTTCCTCTTTCCCCTTTTCCAAAAAATCAGCTAAGCTGCTATATGTACCTTGTAATACACTGATTGTTTCTCCTGAAAGAACTCCCCATCGTTCTTTTTGGTCTTTTTCAAATCTTACAATCTGTAACCCCATTTTCCTGTCTCCTCTCATTCATCAAAATTTAGTTAATATAAAGACTCCTTACATTCTGTATACAAGGAGTCTCCATTTCATTTCCTATTTAAACCTTGCAGATACTGAACCAAGATGATCAAATTCTGCCGTGAAAGTGTCACCACGTTCGATGACAACTGCCTTTGAAAGTGCTCCTGCTAGAATGAATTCTCCTGCATGAAGAGAAATTCCGTAGCTGCCGAGCGCATTTGCCAGCCAGGCAACCGCCATGGCCGGATGTCCCATTACCGCTGCTCCGACTGCTGAATCTAAAAATTCACCGTTTTTATAAACCCTCATCCCAATTCTAGCGAGGTCATGACCATTGATTGGGGTCGTTTTTTTACCGATTATCGCCCCGGCTGATGAACCATTGTCAGCTACTGTATCTTCGAATTTTATCTGCCAATCCTTTATCCTGCTATCGATGATTTCCAATGCCGGAACAACATAATCTGTTGCATCAATTACATCCTTTAACGTAATCCCAGGACCTTGTAAATCTTTTTTCAAGACAAAGGCAATTTCAAATTCGACTTTCGGCTGAATAAATCGATCAAGCGATATGGTCTCACCATCGTCAAAAATCATGTCATTTAGGATATGTCCATAATCAGGTTGATTTACATTAAACATTTCCTGCATGGCTTTACTTGTAAGGCCAATTTTTCTTCCAACAATCACCGAACCATTTTCTACCTTTCGGCGGATTTGCTGAAGCTGGATTTGATAGGCATCATCAACAGAAATAACTTCTGTTGATGACGTGAAAGGCTTAATCGGTTTTTTGTGGATTTCCGCCTCCAATAAGGCAGTTGCTGCTTTTTGAATATCCATTAGTGTCGCCCTCCATTAAAACTTATGACTAAACGGTAACAGCTTTTTCTTCAGAAAATCTATACTTAAAACCCCTCTTTGCTATCATAGAATAAACCTCTTAATTTCATAATATTACAAATACACACTCAATATCAAATAATCAAAATATTTTAGTAGAAACATTGGATTCAAAAGGTTAATTAAAGAAAATAAGTATTCGATTTTAGTTAAGGGAGTTCTCTCAAAAAAGCTTAAAAATATGTACTTTCTTTTACTAGCTGTAATTCTACAGCCGAAATTAACACAAAAAATGCGCCAGATATCACGGCGCATTTTTCGGAATTAGGTTTCAGGTAAAATTTTAGCTGAAAGATTTTTTCTAAAATAGAGATTATTCCTCTGTTAATTTCCGGTACCTTCCACTGAAATAAATAAGCGGCTCATAGTCTTCTATGTTGATTTCTTTGACTCTCCCAATAAACAAGGTATGGTCACCTTCTACATGAGCAGCTGAGACTTCACAGGTAATTTGCGCCAGCGACCCATTTAAAACAGGTACTCCTCCCAGCCAGTCAAAATGTACTTCACGATGTTCTTTAAGTTGTCCAGCAAATATCATCGACAATTCCTGCTGATCAGCAGCCAATATATTCACCGAAAACGATTTGCTTTGTTTCATTTTTTCCAGCATGTGTGCTTTTTCAGCTATTGAGACTACTACTAGTTTCGGATTAAGAGAGACAGACATGAAGGCATTTGCTGTCATTCCATGCATCTTTCCATCCACTTGTGTTGCCACCACTGTTACGCCTGTAGCAAATTTCCCCATTGCGTTACGAAATTGACGATCATCCATTTATTCCACCACTCCCTGTTTACATACTCTTTAATGAATATGTTTACAGTGATATTGAAATGATTAATTAATCAATTTAAGTGCCCAATGAACAGACTGGATTTATGAACCGTTCTTATCGACCGGCATGGCGAAATTTCTGAGCTGACAGGTTTTATGAACCGCCCTTATCGACCGTCAAGGTTAAAATTCTGTCCTGGCGGGCTTTATGAACCGCTCTTATCGACCGTCAAAGGGAAAATCTTTAGCTGACGGGCTTTATGAACCGCTCATATCGACCGTCATGGTGAAAATCCTTAGCTGGCGGGCTTTATGAACCGTTCTTATCGACCGTCAAGGGGAAAATCCTTAGCTGACGGGCTTTATGAACCGCCCTTATCGACCGTCAAGGGGAAAATCCTTAGCTGACGGGCTTTATGAATCGTTCTTATCGACCGTCAAAGCTAAAATTCTTAGCTTGCGGGATTTATGAACCGTTCTTATCGACCGTCAAAGCTAAAATTTTTAACTGTCGGGTTTTATGAACCGCTCTCATCGAATTTTATTATAATTTTAAGAACAGCATGGCTCTATGCCACCTCTTTTCGACCGATTATTTGCACATCATTTAAAAAGCAGGCCCAAAAGAAATTGTGCCTGCTGCATTACTTATCATCAACTTAAAAATTAGAAATGAGAATTCCAAAACACGCGGTAAATAATAAAATATTTAATCCAATTCCAATTAATGCACCTTGGCCCATCCGTTTTTTTCCTTTTGTGAAACATACAATTGGAATCACCAAAAGGGCGATTGCAGCTAAACCTACATAACCAAGAAAAAAAGGTGAGCCAATTAATAATACTAGTAATCCAATCAAGTAAATTCCGAGTGTGATCCCAATTCCAATCCATAGGTCTTTTAAGGAGCCGTCCTTCTGATTCCCCTGATTTTGACTCAAATAGCTACACTCCCTTTTTATTCAGCGTTAATGAAGGTTTTCCCCTCAAGCTCAGCTCGAATTTTCATAAGCTCTTGCTCTTTATCATCACGGTAAAATAAATTATAGGTATCAAATGGAATGATACGGCCATCTGGATGTGCGATATGAACACAGGATTTCTTGACTGAGCGGACATCAAAATTATAGGCATCTAAAAATTGCATAATGATGACGCGGAACACATTGTCATAGCCAATCGGACCTGGCATTGCTACCTTTGGTAAACAGCATAATAAATCTTTCAGCGACAATGCCGAGGAATCTGGTGAATGATTTAATGAGAACAATTTAAAAATCATATTTTTAATATTATCGTCCTGCTCAAAAACGATAGTATTTCGTTCTCCTTCAAGCAGAATATTTGGATCAATTAATCCTGTTAAAGGGGTAACTGAACCATTTAGTTTCAGAGCGTAGCCCATGGCAAGACAATCTGGGTGACACGGAACTGGTATGATATCCTTTGTACCAAACACATTGGACTGGTCGATGATCATTTGCCGGACTTCGCTTAAGGTTAAGCGATTGGTTGAAGGATCATAGTCTTCCAATCTGCCAGCAGCTTGAATTGGTTGGAAAGTGACCCCTCTGATACATTTTTGTTTCAGGCCATATTGAATGATTTTTCCTACCTCCTGGTCATTCAAACCCTTTTTCAAAGTAACAACTAGCGTCGTTGAAATATTGTATTCATTTAAATTCTCGATCGCTTTTTGTCTAACATCTCTTAAATCTACTCCCCTCAATTCCTCAAGGGCTTCTTTTTCAAAACTATCAAATTGAAGATAGATTTCAAAACCTGGAGAATAGGTGGCCAAACGCTTCACAAATTCTTTATCATTCGCAATACGAAGCCCATTTGTATTCACCATAATATGCCGAATAGGCCTCGCTTTTGCCATATCAAGTATTTCAAAAAACTGCGGATGTATCGTCGGTTCCCCGCCGCTAATCTGGACAATATCAGGATTCCGTTCATTTTTAATAATGTTATCGAGCATAAATTCGATTTTTTCGAGACTGCGGAAGCCGCCTTTATGGGGTGATGACTCGGCATAGCAAATGGGACATTGAAGATTGCATTTCTCGGTAATTTCTAATAAGGTCAAACAACTGTGTTGTTCATGGTCTGGGCATAGACCGCAATCATAAGGACAGCCATATTTAATGGGGGTATTCCAGCGGTACGGCATTTCCGAAGGCTTTATGAACTCACGGCACCATTTATAATATTCGACATCCCTTGAAATCAAAACCTTTTCTCTTCCATGGTGGATACAATGCTTCACAAGGAAGACTTTTTCGTTTTCAATAATAACTTTCGCTTCCACCTTCCGTAAACAAGTCGAACAAATACTGTTTGTTAACTCATAAAATAAATAAGGACGGTTAGGCATGGATTTCTCTCCTTTTTTCTATTTGTTTTTTATTTATCAGCCATATGTAATACGCGATTCCTAGTAAACTAGCAAGCTGAATATTATTAAGAATCCAATATGGATGCGGAGTAGGTTTAATAAAATCAATCATGAAGCGAAACGTAAGGTAACTTAACATGAATAGCTGGAACAGCAATCCTTCCCAGCCGATATTTTTCTTTTTAAATTGAAAAAGCACCATAGCTAAAATCCCCAAGAAAACAATTTCATATAATTGGGTTGGATGGCGATTTATTCCATCCCCAAAGTCAACACCGGTTATCCATGAAGTAGCAACCCCATATGTATGGTCATCTAAACCAGTTAAAAAGCAGCCTATTCTCCCAATCATCATTCCAACTGCTAATGGGAGAACAAAATCATCACCAGTAGAACGGGTCCAACCGATCCATTTTTTCGCTGTTTCAACCCCTATTAAACCACCTAACAAACCGCCAACAATTGTTTTTCCTTCAATCAGATAAACAAGATTATCCCAGTTTTCCAGTGTCTTGTTCGGGTCTTCCAGCCAATAGAGAAATTTTGAACCAATGGCAGCACCTAAAGTGGCACCAACAATAACCCATAAGGCTTTATCCATTGGTATTCTTTCTTTATTTCGGGTGTATAAATATACACGAAAGCCAATAAAGTACGCTAATGATTCAAATAACAAATGGGGATGGATGCCGAAAATATAGAAAGGGAAATTCACATTTTTCCCGCCTTTCTAAAAAACTTCCTGTATAATCGATATCCTTTTCTAATACCATCCACAACATAAAAAGGAATCGAAGGATGGTATTTTTTAAGAAAAGGTTTATAAATCTTGTAATACGCTTTTTTTAAGTCATCCCACTTACTGCAATAGCCATGCTTGTAGAAATCTGAAACATCCACGATATATCCGCGTCCATTTGACATGACGACATTTTTGCCGTGAACATCGAAGGGATTCAAACCAACCGATCGAGCATATTCCAGCCCATTATCAATATCCTCAATCACACTTTCAGGAATTGGTACACCCTTTACTAAAGCATCAAATAAAGTAATCCCGTCAATTTTTTTTAAAACTAAATAGCTGTCACTATATGCATAGAGATTGGAGTATGCTTTATGGTCCCCTAATTTTTTATAGACTTCAATTTCTTTTTTTAACTCATCAGGATCTCTTCCGTAAACCTTTACAACCAATAAAGGATTAACATCGTTCGAAAAAACCCCAGCGTAATTACCGCTTCCTACCGTTCTCCATGAGCTTGAACGATTTTCGACAATGATAGGATCGAAAGGGCTCGGAGTACTTAGAAAAATTTGCGGTAATAATTCGGTTTCTATTAATGATATATATTTGCCTAGCTGCATTCACACACCCTCAATTCGAAAAACTTTGCTAAAAATATTTTCTCATCTTATCTTACATTCAATCAAGAAAAAATGTTATTCCTAGATTGATAATATCTTTATTTTTAATACCTCACCCTTTACACTGATAAATAAGGGGTGATAACATTTGGATTTTCCCATTTTAGGAACGAAAAGACTGAAATTAATTGAAATAACGCATAAACATATGGATAGCATTTATGAAATTTTATCATTAGAAGAAGTTACGAGGTTTTATGGGACCGACCCCTTCATTTTGCAGGCGGAAGCAACACGATTAATTGACATGTTCCAGAAAAACTTTCATGAAAAGCGCGGGATCCGCTGGGGAATCAAACTGAAGGAAAATCAAAGGATTATTGGTACAATCGGATTAAATGTCCTGAATTTGAAAAATAAACGAGCCGAAATCGGCTATGAATTGCATCCAGCCTTTTGGAAAAAAGGATATGCCAGCGAGGCAATTAATGAGGTTCTGCGATTTTCCTTTGGCCAATTGGACTTATTTCGAATCGGAGCCGTTGTATATCCAGAAAATGAGGCATCCTTACATCTACTAAAAAAAATTGGCTTTACGAATGAAGGGTTGCTGCGGGGTTACATTAGACAAAATGATCAAAATCATGATACATATGTTTTGTCATTATTAAAACCAGAATGGACAAAAAGCCAGGGTTAAAGTTTACCTGGCTTATCCTATTCTTCAAAATACTCCTTAAACGCTTTTGGATTTTTGGCGTCAGTGTCATGATAATATGGATTATTTTCTGTTGAATCTTTTGGGTCCAGATTTGTTTTAATGACGAGCATTGGTTCTGATGAGCTTTCTGCAATAATTCGGTCGTTTAAATGATCAAAATCAGGCAGCTTTTTATTTCCCGGTTGTCTAGGTTCCAATGAATCACACCTCCTAGAATTAAGGTGCATCCTTTTGCTGGAAAAAATTCATCTTTGTTAAACTTTATTGTTGATTTGCGCTCCAAGCGCAAGCGGTTAGCGGGCGTGCCGGGAAGCCTCGTCGGCGCTAAAGCGCCTGTGGGGTCTCCCCTGCCCCGTACTCCCGCTGGAGTCTGAGCGCCTTCCGCTCCAATCAACATTGTTATAAAATCAACAACGGCCTTTAACACAGCCAAAAAGAAAAAAACTAGGAAGTAAAAACCTCCTAGTTCATGTTATTCTTCTTCTCCGCCGACTAAGAAATCTGGATTTAGTTCTTCAAATTCTTCGTCGTCTACATCCGCTCCCCAGTCATCGTCATCACATTTATGGCTTTTAGAGACGGCAACACAAATTTTTGTCTCGCCAATCACTTCAACAAGGAATTCCCTTTCCACATGTACAATGATGCGATTACCATTTGGGGAGATAACTGCTTCTGTACAATTTGGCTGCTGCAGCACGCGGGCAACAATCTCATTGTCATCCAAGCAGTCATGATCACGATACTTTAACTTAATGACATCTGTGTAGGTAACACGTTCAGTTACTACTTCTGTTTTGGTGTTATCGTTAAAAGAGTACCAAACGTTGATGTCATACGAGCCGTGTATCTCTACAGTCTTGCCGACTTTCTTCGCGTTATATTTATGGTTGATGATCCAACAGCCAAGGATGCTGGTTGGACTGTGTGCCGGGCTTATTGTATGATTGGACTGGGTAAATTTACGTCCTTTCGCTACGACGGCTTTTGCAAATATCTCTCTGTAATCTCCCATTTCGCGCGAACCCTCCTCATTCAGTTTCAATTCATCCTATGCTAATTTATAGACTAGTGTGATATATAATTTTGGAAATACTGGTTAAATGTTTAGATATGATTCATTTTATGCGGGTTAACTAGGTATGTGCCTATTTGACTTGTACTTTAAAAAAAGGTAAAAAAATAGAGCCGGCTTATTTAATAAGCCTGGCTCTATTGATTAATGATCGTGATCGCAGTCGTCGTGGCTGGCACATTCTCCGCCGCCACTTTTCATACTGGCACCTGTTTCCCCCATCAATACGTTCCCACCAGTGGAAATGATGATTTCGTCGGTTACAGTATTAGAAATGGTTGAAGCAATAATCTGAAGCAATTCATTTACATCCACTTGAGATTGCTTAAAGTCTTGAACAACAGGAATTTCATCCAATTCCTGTTCAATAGATGCAATTTTGTCTTCCACCTTTTTCAATGCTTCTGGTTTCCCATAATGTTGAAGGTTCACTGCTTGCTTTTGCAAACCTTTAATATCTGAAATTAATGTTTTAACCTTAGGATTTTCATGAATTTGAGCTTCTGCTCGTTTAAAAAAGTCAACTTCTTCTGTTTCTGCAATCATCCGTGCTAATTCTGTAGCACGAGCGACGATATCGTCTTTAGTATACTTCGCCACCTTATTTCACCTCTGCTGCTTCTAGTTCTTCAACCATTTCTCCGTTTAATGACCATGTTTTGGCTTCTGTAATTTTTACTTTGATGATTTTTCCGATAGCTGTTTTAGGCGCTACGACGTTCACAAGCTTGTTTCTTGAAGTGTACCCGGCAAGGACATCAGGGTTATTCTTACTTTCGCCTTCGATAAGTACATCAAGAACCTGACCCTCGTGCTTTTTCATTGCTTCGAGAGAAAGTTCATTCACAAGAGCATTTAAACGCTGTAGACGCGCTTTCTTTACTTCCATTGGGACATTATCCTCCATTTTGGCAGCAGGAGTTCCTTCCCGTGGAGAGTAAATAAATGTATAGGCTAATTCATAACCCACTTCTTTATATAGAGACATCGTTTCTTCAAACTGTTCATCCGTCTCGTTTGGATACCCAACAATAATATCTGTGGTCAAAGCAACATTTGGAATGGCTGCTTTAATCTTTTTAACAAGCTCCAGATATTGCTCTCTTGTGTATTTACGAGCCATAATTTTTAATACATCTGTTGAACCAGATTGAACTGGTAAATGGATATGATCCATTAAATTTCCGCCTTTGGCAAGAACTTCAATTAAGTGATCATCAAAATCACGTGGATGGCTCGTCGTAAAACGAATTCTTGGGATATCAATCTTACGCAATTCATCCATCAAGTCGCCTAAACCATAATTCATGCCTTCTAAATCTTTACCATAAGCATTTACGTTTTGACCAAGTAAGGTAACTTCCTGGTAGCCTTGTGCTGCCAAATGGCGCACCTCTTGGATAATTTCTTCTGGACGACGGCTTCTTTCTTTCCCACGTGTATACGGAACAATGCAATACGTACAAAATTTATCACAACCGTACATAATGTTAACCCAGGCTTTGATATTTCCGCGGCGGACTTTTGGAAGGTTTTCAATAACGTCTCCTTCCTTAGACCATACTTCAATTACCATTTCCTTTGACATATAGGCTTCATGCAAAATATTTGGCAAGCGGTGAATATTGTGAGTTCCAAAAATCATGTCAACTTGTTGATACGTTTTCAAGATTTTATTAACTACAGATTCCTCTTGAGACATACATCCGCATACACCTAGTAGTAAGTCTGGCTTTTCCATTTTCAATGCTTTTAAGTGGCCAAGTTCGCCAAATACTTTATTCTCAGCATTTTCACGGATGGCACAGGTATTGAGGAGAATAACGTTGGCATCCTCCGTATTGTCTGTTGGCTCATAGCCTAATGCTAAAAAGATCCCAGCCATAACTTCCGTATCATGCTCGTTCATTTGGCAGCCATATGTTCTAATATAGAACTTTCTACCTTCACCCATTCCTTTGAATTCTTCAGGAATAGCAAAATCATTATGATATTTAACTTCTTCTTTACCACGCTTTTTTGCATCTTTTAAAGAAGGTGCGGTAATGACTTGCTCAAAGTATTTGCTATAATCCTTGGCGGATTTTTTGTCCGAAGAATTAGCAGCTGCTACTTTCTGACCTTCTAATCGTTGCTTTTCATTCATGTGTGTAAAGACCCCTTTCATTTAAAATAAAATACGTCTATAAGATTATTGTTTGTAATTATTTACCTGTGCTAAAAAGATAGGATGCCGATTGCTCCATCTGCACATTATTATAGTATAAAGGTTTACAAGACTGAAAACAATAGCAAACCCTGTAAACACGCTACTATATAGATAATTATGTAATCATAATAATGCCGTCAAATAATAATGATAATGGAAGAGAGTCAATTTATATGTGATGTTTTTCACTTAAATAATGAAAAAAATCCCGAGAAATACATTTTCCCGGAATTTTAATGATTATTACATAAATTCTGCAACTAATTTATCGAAGTGTGCTTGATCAAGGTTTAGATTTGCATCTACTAACGGATCTTCTGAGTAACCAGTTAGTAATTCTTGATAAGATGGACGCTCCGTGTTTTGGTAAATTAGTCCAGTAACTAAGCCGTTATGCTTCATTAATGTCTGCATTGCCATTTCACGGTTTGATGGATCGTATCCTTCAACATCACTAAGCTTTGTTAAGTTTTCTTTAAACCAGTCGTAGGTATTTACTTTATTATAGGTTACACATGGGCTAAATACATTGATTAATGAGAAGCCTTTATGATTAATCCCCGCTTCAATTAATGCTGTAAGGTCTTTTAAATCAGTAGAGAAACTTTGAGCAACAAAAGTAGCTCCTACTGTTAAAGCCAATTCCATAGGTGAAATCGATTGTTCGATTGACCCCATCGGCGTAGACTTTGTTTTAAATCCAACAGCCGAACGTGGAGATGTTTGTCCTTTTGTTAAACCATAAATTTGGTTATCCATTACAACGTAGGTAATGTCAATGTTACGGCGAATGGCGTGAACGGTATGAGCCATACCAATTGCATAACCGTCACCGTCACCACCGGAAGCGATAACCGTTAAATCACGATTGGCCATTTTAACACCTTGGGCAATTGGAAGTGAACGGCCATGGATTCCATGGAAACCGTAAGCATTGATATAACCAGAGATACGACCAGAACAGCCAATCCCTGAAATAACGGCTAAATTTTCCGGTACTAGACCAACATTTGCCGCCGCACGTTGCATTGCAGCCTGTACAGAGAAGTCGCCACAGCCTGGGCACCAGTTCGGTTTTACATCATTTCGAAAGTCTTTAAAAGTGGCCATTTAGAACAACTCCTTACATTTTGAATGAACTTCGTGAGGCAAAAATGGATTTCCGTCATATTTTAGGAATTTAGTAATTTTTTCAGCATGACCGATATTCATTTTCATGATATTTGCTAACTGTCCAGTCGCATTGTTTTCCACTACAATCACTTTTTTGGCAGAACGAACAAGTGGAAGCACTTCGTCTGAAGGGAATGGATGAATTAAACGAATTTGTGCATGGTTTACTTTCAATCCATCTTTTTCTAAGCGTCCCATCGCTTCTTCGATCACACCACGTGTTGAGTTAAAACCAACGATTAACAGATCTGCATCCTCGTGTGGCGCATTTTTATAAACAGGTGTATTAAAGCGAATATTTTCAACCTTCCGGAAACGTTTATCCATTTGAGCATTCCGATTTGTTGCAGATTCAGATGGTTTACCTGTTTCAGCATGCTCTACTCCAGTAACATGGTGAATACCATTTTTCATTCCTGGAATTGTACGTGGTGAAACACCATCTTCTGTAACTTCGTAACGCTTAAAGTAACCTTTGTTTTCAATTTCAGGAAGCTCTTCACTTACAAGCTTACCGCGTCTAATTTCGACTTTAGAAACATCAAGCGGTTCAACTGTTTGTTTTCCTAAAGATAATTGAAGGTCAGATAAAACGATGACAGGGCATTGATACTCTTCTGCCAAGTTGAACGCTTCAGCAGTATCATAGAAAGCCTCTTGTACAGTACTTGGAGCCATAACGATTTTCGGAATTTCACCATGTGTACCATAAATCATTGCCATTAAATCTGATTGTTCTTGTTTTGTCGGAAGCCCTGTTGAAGGACCACCACGTTGAGTGTCCACAATAACAAGCGGAGTTTCTGTAATACCAGCTAGTCCAATTGCTTCCATTTTCAATGATAATCCAGGACCTGAAGAAGCAGTAAGTGCACGAACACCACCGTAGCTTGCTCCAATTGTCATGGTAGCTGCAGCGATTTCATCTTCTGTCTGGATAACTGTACCGCCAACGGCAGGTAATTTTTTAATTAAATATTCCATGATATCAGATGCAGGTGTAATAGGGTATGCAGCCATGAAACGGCATCCAGCAGCAAGTGCGCCTAAAGCAATCGCATCATTTCCAATCATAAACATACGATGTTTGCCATCTGCTTTTTCAAGTACCATTGTTGGAACATTTGCATCCATTTTTTCTTTCATATAATCAAAGCCCGCTTTGATGGCATCCATGTTTTTCGCAACAACTTGATCGCCTTTTTTGCCAAAAATCTCGCGAACTACTACTTCAAATACATGAATATCTAAGTCTAATACTGCAGATGTTGCACCAATAGCAACCATGTTCTTCATTAAAGAAGTTCCAAGCTGAGTAGCAATCTCTGTGAATGGAACCGCATACAGGGATGCTTCAGTATCTTCAGGCTTTTTTGGATCAAACTTTGCATCAGCAAGGATTACACCTTTACTGTGAAGTTCCTTGTAATTTAAATCAATTGTCTCTTGGTCAAACGCGACAAGGATATCAAGATCGTCAGAAATGGAACGAACTTCTGTTGTGCTCACGCGAATCTTATTGTTCGTATGGCCGCCTTTGATACGAGATGAAAAGTGACGATAACCATACAAGTAATATCCCAGGCGATTCAGTGCGATTGCAAAGATTTCCCCAGTACTTTCAATACCTTCCCCTTGTTGTCCGCCAACTTTCCACGAAAGTTGATTGATCATGACTTACACCCCTTTGGATATGTAAAAAATAAGTAATTAAATCATTCATAGTGTAGCACTTTTCCGAGTAAATCACTAGAATTTTGTTTGTTTAACGCTTTAAAGACATAAAATCTAGAAAAATGGATACGTACTAAACGCTTTCAATTCTAGACCTATGTACTCAAAATTGCAACCCTTTCAAGCGAATTATTGTCTAAAATATGTATATTTTTTTATTATTTTAACTTTGCTATTTACATCAACGTTAGGCCTTGCATCACAACAGTTCAATCCTTTTTTCTTATGCAGTTTTTCTAATTTTTCACCTACTTATGTACTTTCGATATGGACATCTCTGAACCTTGCTGTTCTATATCAGAATAATATTATTTCAATTTCAATAGCATTGTTTCCATTCAGAAAATTTGTAACCATATTTGTAAAAAATAGGTATAAAAAAACCTGCTGGATGTAACCCAGACAGGCAGAGGTAATAGTGCTTCCTTTTCTCCACGATTTGAATGCTGATACTCTCTCTAACGCGGCTCCACAATTAACTTTATAGCTGTGCGTTCTTCCCCGTCAATCAAAATATCGGTAAACGCAGGGACACAGATCAAATCAACTCCGCTAGGTGCTACAAATCCTCGAGCAATGGCTACTGCCTTTACGGCTTGATTTAATGCACCCGCACCAATAGCCTGTATTTCCGCTGCACCTCTTTCACGCAGAACTCCGGCAAGTGCACCAGCTACAGAATTAGGATTAGATTTTGCTGAAACTTTTAATATTTCCATTCCTAGCTCCCCCTTGTAAAATCCCGATCCCGCATGAGCAGTTTCATGAACAAATCAGGTATATAGCATTCCACTGCTACTATATTCACTTTGAAATTGACATATTCCGGCTTGGACGATAAAAAGGAAAATAAAAAGAGCAAATTGGGTAATTTGCTCCTAAGAATAAAACGGATGATCATCATTTATTAGAATTGGTTGAATCTTTTTAGCAAGGCCTGTTTTTCGGTCCAAATCAATTAAAACGGCACTAAGCTGGTTTCTTCCCCCAGAAGGTACTTCAAACCGAACCGGAAGGCTTGTTAGGAAGCGTTTGAGGACGGCTTCTTTTTCCACCCCTAAAATGCCGTCATATGGGCCAGTCATGCCGACATCTGTTAAATAGGCCGTTCCCCCAGGCAAGATACGATTATCGGCCGTCTGGACATGCGTGTGGGTCCCTACAACTGCAGATACCCTTCCATCTAAGTACCAGCCCATTGCCTGTTTCTCACTTGTTACTTCTGCATGAAAATCTACAAATATAAAGGGGGTTCTTGCTTTTGCAAGGGAAACGAGTTCATCTGCTTTTTGGAAGGGACAATCAATTGGGTTCATGAAGGTGCGTCCCTGCAGATTAATGATTGCCACTTCAAACTCATTTATTTTTAGAAAAACGATCCCTTTCCCCGGCGTATCTTTTGGAAAGTTTGCTGGTCGAACCAAGTATTTGGCTGTATCAATAAACTCAAAAATTTCCCGATTATCCCAGGCATGATTCCCTAATGTTACTGCCTGAGCACCTTGTTCTAAAAACTGACGGTAAATTTTTTCAGTAATTCCTTTTCCACCTGCGGCATTTTCGCCATTGATAATCGTTAAATGAGGTCGATATTTTTCTTTGAGCTTTGGCAAGTACTCCTTCACCATATCTCTTCCAGGTGAACCGACAACATCACCGATAAATAATAAATTCATGTTATTGCCCTTTCATAAATAAAAATAGTATTGATTAAATTGTATCACAGTTGCCCAGTATTTAATCGCTTAAGAGTCCCCAAAAAATAAAGCGGTGCATGCGCACCGCTTTATTTTGCATATTCTACAGCCCGTGTTTCACGGATAACTGTGACTTTAATATGTCCTGGATAATCGAGCTCTTCTTCGATTCGCTTGCGAATATCGCGTGCAAGGCGATGTGCAGCAAGATCGTCAATCGTATCCGGTCTAACGATAATCCGCACTTCACGGCCTGCTTGAATAGCAAAGGATTTCTCAACACCTTCATAGGATTCTGAAATCTCTTCAAGCTTTTCAAGACGGCGAATATAGTTTTCAAGCGTTTCACTACGAGCACCTGGTCTTGCAGCAGATAGGGCATCAGCAGCAGCAACTAAAACGGCAATGGTTGAAGTTGGCTCTGTATCACCATGATGTGAAGCAATACTGTTGATAACCACAGGATGTTCCTTGTATTTCGTTGCAAGTTCTACCCCGATCTCAACATGGCTTCCTTCCACTTCATGGTCAATTGCTTTACCGATATCATGAAGCAATCCGGCACGTCTTGCTAATGTTTCATCTTGACCAAGTTCAGCGGCCAGCAAACCTGAAAGCTGTGCCACTTCCATAGAATGCTTAAGCACATTTTGACCGTAACTTGTACGGAACTTTAAGCGGCCAAGAATTTTGATAAGATCTGGATGGAGTCCATGTACGCCCACTTCAAATGTGGTTTGTTCACCCACTTCGCGGATATACTCATCCACTTCGCGACGAGACTTCTCAACCATTTCCTCAATTCTTGCAGGGTGGATACGGCCATCTTGTACAAGCTTTTCAAGTGCTAAGCGAGCCGTTTCACGACGAATAGGGTCAAAGCCTGATAGAATAACAGCTTCAGGAGTATCGTCAATAATTAAATCAATTCCTGTTAATGTTTCAAGTGTACGGATGTTTCGACCTTCACGGCCAATGATACGGCCCTTCATTTCATCATTTGGAAGGTTGACGACAGAGACTGTCGTTTCCGCAACATGGTCAGCAGCGCAACGTTGGATTGCTAACGAAAGGATTTCCTTCGCTTTTTTATCAGCTTCCTCTTTTGCACGATTTTCGCTTTCCTTGATCATAACCGCGGTTTCTACAGTAAGTTCCTGTTCCATGCGGTCTATTATGATCGACTTAGCTTCCTCACGAGTTAAGCTCGAAATTCGTTCAAGTTCTGTTTGTTGTGTTCGTACCAACTCGTCCACTTTGCTTTCCATCTCTTCAATATGCTGTTGTCTTTGGTTTAGAGAATCATCCTTCTTTTCTAATAGAATTTCACGCTTATTTAACGCTTCATCCTTTCGATCTAAATTCTCTTCTCTTTGCAGTAAACGGTTTTCTTGTTTTTGCAGTTCATTTCTTCGTTCACGAACCTCACGTTCCGCTTCAGTTCGAAGCTTGTGAATTTCATCCTTTGCCTCTAACAGGGCTTCCTTTTTTAATGAATCAGCATCACGTTTCGCATCTTCAAGAATCTGCTCTGCAGCATTCTTTGCCCCCGCTATTTTTGCTTCAGCAATGGATCTACGAATAAAATAGCCAACAACGGCACCGACGATAAGGCCAAGCAAAATGGAGATGATAGTAATTGGTTCCATCGTTACACCTCCTCTTGCTATGAACTTTTGTTTGATTTTTTTTTTAAGTGTCGGCATGTACATTGTTTAGACTCAACATACAGCAAGCACTACGGCTTTTCGCATTGTAATATTTCCAAAAATGTAAAATATACATGTTAATTGTAATTGTGGGAATATACATTGTCAAGGTTTTGTCCAAATAGCTTTTTGAAATATTTCGAATTCACCATCACTTCTTCATTTTTATTACTTGGTTCCAAGTGAATGTTTATACCTTTTTGTGTATATTTATGCAAATTGTTTTAAAAAAGCAAAACCCTTTTTCTTGGGCTTTGCTCTTCTTTTTATTTATCTAGTAACTCAAATTGCTCGTCATCATCAGTTTCAGTCACTGTTTTATCACCATCTAAGCCATAGTGATCACGGATTTTTTGTTGAATTTCAAGGCGGACACTAGGGTTTTCTTTTAGGTAAAGCTTTGCATTTTCACGACCTTGGCCTAGTCTTTCATCGTTATAAGAATACCAAGAACCGCTCTTAGAAACGATATCTAATTCGGAACCTAAATCGATGATTTCGCCTTCTTTTGAAATTCCTTCTCCATACATAATATCGACTTCTGCTGTACGGAATGGAGGGGCAACTTTGTTCTTTACGACTTTAATTTTTGTTTTGTTTCCGACCATGTCATTGCCTTGCTTTAGTGTTTCAGCACGGCGTACTTCTAGACGGATGGTGGAATAGAACTTGAGGGCGCGGCCCCCAGGAGTTGTTTCAGGGTTCCCGAACATAACGCCGACTTTTTCACGAATCTGGTTGATAAAGACAGCGATTGTTTTTGATTTATTGATTGCACCTGAAAGTTTACGAAGTGCTTGAGACATCAAACGAGCTTGCAATCCAACGTGTGAGTCTCCCATTTCACCTTCGATTTCCGCTTTAGGTACTAGAGCAGCTACAGAGTCAATAACAATAATATCGATTGCTCCGCTTCGTACTAGTGCTTCAGCGATTTCTAGTGCTTGTTCACCAGTGTCTGGCTGGGATAATAATAGTTCATCAATGTTGACGCCTAATTTTTGGGCATACGCTGGGTCTAGGGCATGTTCAGCATCGATAAACGCTGCTTGTCCGCCTTTTGCCTGGACTTCAGCGATGGCATGAAGGGCTACGGTTGTTTTACCTGAGCTCTCTGGCCCGTAAATTTCGATAATACGTCCTCTTGGATATCCACCTACTCCAAGTGCTGTGTCAAGTGCTAATGATCCAGATGGAACAGTTGAAATTTTTGTTTCTGTTTGCTCACCCATTTTCATTATTGAGCCTTTACCAAATTGCTTTTCGATTTGTTTTAGCGCCATTTCTAAGGCCGCTTTACGATCACTCACGAATCATTTCCTCCCTTATCTATATAAACACAAGCTTATTGCCTAAATCTATCAAATAAAACCTATTAATAATATAACCTCTTTTAGGATATTTGTCGAGTAAAAAATCGAACATTCATTCGACTTTTTTCTAAACTATTTATACTGTTAAGACAGACAAATATCCCCATAATAAACTGTTTTTCAAGATGATTTTGCAGAGAAAACTACTTTTCATGAAGTTAACTGAAAACTGATTTAAAAGTATGCATAAACCGTTTCATTTACCGTTTGACCACTTTTTCATCGTTCTCGGGCAATGAAGCGACATTTCATTTACCGTACGACCGCTTTTTCCACTCAGATGGGCAATGAAACTCCTACATAACCCATAAAAAAATCACAGAACCTTATTAAGCATTCTGTGATTCTTTCAACATCTTTATTAAATAATAGCATCCATACTTAACAGCACGAACCCTGTTAGCTTCCCGGGTGCCAGCAAGCACAAGCTTTTCAACAGCTGTCGGCATCCCCTTGAACGCAATCCCAATGTAAACCGTGCCTACCGGTTTACCCTCTAATTCATCAGGACCCGCCACACCGGTAAAACTAATCCCAATATCAGTGCCAAAAATCGAAGCTGCGTTTTCCGCCAACTCCGAAGCACATTGCTCACTTACGGAGCCAAACTTATCTAGCGTCTCAGCAGAGACCCTCAAAACCCGTTGTTTTACCTCATTTGAATAACAGACAACTCCTCCGTTAAAAACAGAGCTCGCGCCTGAAACCGAGGTAATTTCTTTTTGAAACATCCCGCCAGTTAAACTCTCAGCAGCCGTAATCGTTAACTTCTTTTCTTTTAAAATTTTCGTCAATTCATTCAAAAGAGAAGTATTGTCATAGCCATATAAAAACTCACCAACGCGCTGATTTATCTTACTTTCCACCTCATCAAGCATCGTTCCTGCAACAGTTTCATCCGTATGCTTGGCTGTAAGCCTTAAGGTAACCTCACCATCTCCGGCAAGTGGAGCAATGGTAGGATTGCTTTGAGCGTCTATTAAATCCAATATCTCCGTTTCCAAAGCCGCTTCCCCAATACCGAAAAACCGCAAAACTCGCGAAACAATCCTCTCATTGGTGTCGCCTTCAGGAGAAAATGCTTTCCTTCCATAATGAAGGAACATCGGCTCCATTTCCTTTGGAGGACCTGGCAGAAGCATATAAATATGGGCATCCTGCTCGAGTACCATTCCAGGCGCCATGCCATGATCATTCGGAAGAATATCTGAACCTGCTAATACAAGAGCTTGCTTTCGGTTGTTATCCGTCATCACACGGTTTGTCCTTTTGAAATAATCCTCAATCGAAGTTAAAGCCGCTTCATCCATTACAAGCTCTTTGCCTAGATGGCGGGCAATCGTTTCCTTCGTCAAATCATCCTTTGTCGGTCCGAGACCGCCAGTAAAAATGATGATTTGCGAACGCTTTTCGGCAATTTCAATCGCGTTCTTAAGCCTGTCCGAATTATCGCCAACAACCGTGTGAAAAAAAACATCAACACCGAGCCCAGCTAATTGCTGAGACAAAAAGCGCGCGTTCGTATTTACAATTTGACCGAGCAACAGCTCCGAACCAACAGCGATAATCTCAGCATTCATCATGAATCGCCCCCAAAGTCTATTTAGAATTTTTTAAAACATGACTATTTTTAGCAAAATAGTCCCAGCCAGACCAAATCGTAAAAATCATCGCAACCCATAACGCAACGATATCAAAACGAAATGGAATCATAGCAAAAATAATATTATGTAATAAAAGCGAAGAAATCGCGATAATCTGTGTCCAGGTTTTAATTTTTCCAAGCATATTCGCTGCCACTACTTCCCCTTCTCCTGCAAGCAAGAGGCGGAGACCGGTTACAGCGAATTCCCTGCTGATAATAATGATGACAATCCATGATGGTGCATAAATATCATTAAGCTCAACGAGAACGATAAGTGCAGCTGAAACAAGTAATTTATCAGCAAGCGGATCAAGAAATTTCCCCATATTTGTGACAAGGTTCAATTTACGGGCATAATACCCATCAATCCAGTCGGTTGTCGACGCAATGATAAAAATCAACGCTCCGACAAAATGAGTTACAGGCATGTCTGCTCCAAGAAAGGTCATGTCACCCCAATCAAAAGGGACAAGCATGATAATCAAGAACAATGGAATAAGCAATATTCTTGAAACCGTAATTTTATTAGGTAAATTCATTTGTGTATCCTCCTATATAAGAAAACGCAACAACTAACTATTATGCATGCCAAAAATAGTCATCACTAGATGACTATTGGGTTTTGGGAACATATTGAATCTTAATGTTCTGTACATTTTGCGTCGGTGCGATAGCGTACTCGAGTTTTTGGTCATTCACATAGATTTCAACGCCTGCAGCGTTCCCTACCCGAATTACAGCATTGCTTTCTGTTGTCAAATCTACTGTTTGGCTTGGTAGCTTATCTTTATCAAGAGTCCATTGATTGACCATTTTTCCCGTACTATTTTTAACACCAACCCAAGATTTACCAGTAGCTACCAATTTCACGATAAACTTGTCTGCATTTTTCAAAGAATAGGTAGAATTCCTTCCACTGCTTTGAACGACCGCTAATTCTTGCTTAGGTGCTTCAACAACTGGCGGCTTCTCTTCTTCTTTTTTAGGTTCCTTCGCTTTTTCAGAATCTTTCTTCTCAAGCTCATTTGCTTTTGCTTTTTCGAGATTCTCTGATTTAACGAATTTAACTTGTTCGTTATCCTTGCTTAACGATTCATTGGAATTCTTACCCGCATGATTATAAAGAAAATAATATAATAGACCAGCAACGCCAATGACAAAAACACCAATTAATACTTTCGGAAGGATATCAAAGATTTTTGAATTCCCCTCCGAAATCGCTTTATGGGTTTTGACCCTTGAGAGTTGAGGTAATTCATCATTTAAGCTTGCCGGAATTTCACTTTTATATGTTTCAAAAATTTCATCAGGATTTAGGTTTAGTGCTTCTGCATACTGCTTAATGAAGGCACGGACATAAAAATTCCCAGGCATACTTGAATAGTTGCCTTCTTCAATGCCGATTAAATAGCGCTTTTGAATTTTTGTCATCGTTTGTAAATCATCTAAGCTAAATCCTTTTTCTATTCGGGCTTCTTTTAGTCGATTCCCTAGTTCAGTCACTTTATTAACACCTTCCAATTTTTAAAAATCAAAATCTCCAAAATCAGATCCGGAGAATAAATTATTTTGGTCCACTACCTCATATGTAATCTCTTCATCAACATTATTCCTCAGCTCGATAATATAGTCAAAATCATCGAGGGTGTACTCGGAGTTTTGGACAAAGATATCAGGGTGTTCTATTACTTTAACAGAAGGCAATCGCATAATCTCACGAACGAGCTGCCAATGTCGTTCATTGGCACGGCGTGTGGAAACAATTCCATCCAAGATGAATAGGTTGTCAGCATTGTACTCATCCTCAATAAGTTGGTTCCGAATCGTTTGTTTTAAGAGGGTAGAAGAGACGAATAACCACCTCTTATTGGCACAAACACTAGAGGCAACAATTGATTCCGTTTTTCCTACACGAGGCATTCCACGAATACCTATCAGCTTATGCCCCTCCTGCTTAAATAATTCTGCCATAAAATCAACTAATAATCCAAGCTCATCCCTTACAAAGCGGAATGTTTTTTTATCATCTGCGTCTCTCTGAATATATCGGCCATGTCTAACAGCCAGACGATCACGCAGTTTTGGTTCTCTTAGTTTTATTAATTTTATTGTGTCCATTGTATTTAAAATTGACTCAAGTCGTTTAATTTGATCGTCATCTTTTGCTAAAATCAAAAGACCCCGTCTGCCTTCATCAACTCCGTTGATGGTTACAATATTAATAGAAAGCATTCCTAAGAGGGATGAAATGTCGCCTAAAAGTCCAGGCCTATTTTTTTGAATCTCATATTCTAAATACCATTCTTTCTTCATAAAACTGCTTACCCCCTAAAGAAGTTTCGACAAATTTTTCATATATCTTTTTATCTAAACCTTATCATAAATGATTTTGATGCAAGATGAAAGAAAAAACGTGGAATATATCTCTGAAATAAAAAGAGAGGAGCTGCCTCCTCTCTTTTTAATGATTATCCATTATTCTTAATAAGTTTAACCATCATATTGGCAATTGCCTGCTGCTCTTCTGGGTCAGCAACTGACCAGAGGTCTGATAGAATTCTTTCTTGCTCATTTTTTGGCTCGACTTGGTTTGCTAAATAATCACCAATCTGAAGAGCAAGTTTGCTAATTGCCCCCTCACTCATTCCCTCATTTTGTGCATGATGGAGACGATTAGCAAGAAAGTCTTCCCACTGTTTCCAGTTATCTAAAACTGACATAGTAAATTACCTCCTTTAAAATGGTACACGGTTATTTTGTGAAGGGGAGGCATGAACTATACATAGAAACTTTTGAACTTTTATGTATACCAACCGCCATTAACGGCAAGGACTTGGCCAGTAATATAACTTGATTCTTCTGAAAGCAAAAAGGCTACACTTTTAGCAATTTCCTCAGGCTGCCCAAGTCTACCCATTGGAATTTCATATTCAATCCCTTTTATCTCATCCTGTGAAAATCCTTCCATCATTGGCGTATTTATGGCTCCAGGGGCAATGGCATTAACACGAATGCCATTTAAGGCTACTTCCTTACTAAGTGCCTTTACAAAACCAATCTGAGCGCCTTTGGCTGTTGAATAGGCTACCTCACAGGCAGCACCTGTTTGACCCCAGATAGAAGTAATGACAATAATACTGCCTGACCCTTTACTCAAAAGTTTGGGGAGGAGTTCTTTGCTCAGCATTAAAGGATTGAGAATATGAACATTTAATAAGGCTTCTGCATCCCTATGTTCCAAATCGACAAGGAGGCCGTATTGACTGTTTCCGCCGCAATGGATCATCGCGTCCAGCGAAAAGATGTGCGGGCAAATTAGTTTATAACCATCTGGTGCAGAAAGGTCAGCACTAATTGGCATGTATTCACCGCCAAATGGAACAATCTTGTCTAATAGTGCTTTAATTGAGGCTTCATTCTGATTGTAATGCAAGTATAGGTTGTATCCTTTTGCTGCCAGATTATAAGCAACCGCTTGACCGATTCCACCACTCGCCCCCGTTATCAATGCATATTTTTTCATTCTCGTCACTCTCTCTAAATAATTGACAAAGCGAAAAAGCGCCAGCTTTTGCGGCGCCTCCGCTTTTCTATTTCTTGTTTTTAGGAATTACTTGACATACTGAAAAACGTTCTTCTGAAATAACCTCTGATGCCAGTGATTGTACATCTTTCAAGGTTATTTTTTCAAGCGTTGGGACAACATCGAATAAATTCATATCGTTAAAAGCATATCGTGTAAATTGATTTGCAATGTATTCAGGGGAATTGACCGCACGTAAAAAGGCACCGATTTTCTTCTTTTTTGCCCTCGCTAATTGTTCCTCCGTGAAAGCCGCTCCATTCTTTGCCTCTATAAGCATTTTTTCTAACTTTTCCGAAAGCTGATCAGGTTCGCCGGTATCTCCGCCAACCATCGCAAAGCCAAAGCCTTGTTCCTGGGTATAATCATAGGAAAACGTTTCGTCAATTAACCCTTCATTATAAAGCTGATCGAAATTTGCTGAGCTTTTGCCGAACAGCAAATCAAGGAGGACATTCATCGTTAATTCATTTTTTAACATTTCATTTCCCGTTTGATCTACATGAAGCGCTTTAATTCCCACAAGACATTTAGACGTTTGCACATTCATCTGCAGCACCTGTTTTTTCTCAGCTGCATCTAAAGGTTCTTCTTCAAATTTACGCTTGATTTCTGGCATATCTTTGTATTCTTTCTTTGCCTGGTTTTCTCTTACCTGGGTCATAAAGCGCTCCGGGTCAACTGGGCCGACAATAAACAGCAGCATGTTGCTTGGATGATAAAAGGTATTGTAACATTCATAAAGCCAATCCTTCGTGATATGAGAAATCGATTCGATCGTACCGGCAATATCAATTTTAACTGGATGATTCTTATAAAGATTTTGAATTAAACCAAAATATAAGCGCCAATCGGGATTATCATCATACATGGTAATTTCTTGACCGATGATTCCTTTTTCCTTTTCCACCGTTTTTTCAGAAAAATAGGGATCTTGAACAAAGTCAACCAATGTTTCCAGGTTCTTTTCGACATCTGATGTGCTCGAGAACAAATAAGCCGTTCGTGTAAACGAAGTAAAGGCATTGGCAGAAGCTCCCTGCCTGCTGAATTGCTGAAAAACATCCCCGTCTTCCTTTTCGAATAACTTATGTTCTAAAAAGTGAGCAATTCCATCGGGGACTTTCACATACTCATCTTTCCCCAGGGGGGCAAAGTTGTTATCGACCGATCCGTACTTTGTCGTAAAGGTTGCATAGGTTTTATTAAAACCCTTCTTCGGCAAAATATAGACCTGTAGGCCATTGGGCAATTTTTCATGATAAAGTTCTTCTTGAAGCTGGTCAAAATTAATCTTTTCCATTATGCACCCGCCTCCGATCCTGTTAGGAAATAAATCGTATCTAACTCAATTTTTTTCGCTACCGCAGTAATCTCTTCCTTGGTAGCCTTTTCCATCTCAGAGAGCCACGTGTCAAGACTAATTTGTGTTTCCGCGATGACATTATGATATAAAATCTCCGTTAACCCTCTGGAAGTATCAATGGTTTCGAGAATTTGATTACGTATTACCGCTTTGGTTTGATCCAATTCCTGATCCGTAAAGTCTCCATTTTTCATTGCATCCATTTGTTCGTTAATAATACCGACGGCTTGGTCATAATTCTTTAAGTCAATACCTGACATAACCATCATCAAGCCTTTATGACTTTCAAGCCGGCTTGATGCATAATAGGCAAGACTTGCCTTTTCACGGACATTGATAAACAACTTAGAATGTGAAAAGCCCCCGAATATGCCATTGAACACTTGCAGGGCAAAATAATCAGGATCACCATAGACAATATTGGTTCGATAACCCATATTTAGTTTCCCTTGCTTTACATCCTGCTGTTCTTTAACCTCATTGACTTTTTCAGGTTTTGAATTTTCTTGTTTTGCACGTTCTTTTGGCGATCGATTTTCAAAATGAAGCAATTCTGAAGCATATTTTTTAACTTCTTCTTCTTTAACATCACCAATAATATAAAGATCCATTTCATCTTCTAAAAAGACTTGATTATAAAACTCGAATAAATTTTCTGGAGTAATTGAGTCAACATCCTGAGCTTCCCCATTTACCTGGAGGGCGTACGGTTCCCCCTTACACATTTCCTCTAATAAACGAACATTCGAGTAACGCATTTTATCATCATATACGGATTGAATCCTTTGCTTTAGCGTCCGCTTTTCTTTTTCAACGGTATCTTTATCAAAGGCGTTACCTGAGGTGTTTGGTTTTGTTAATACTTCCGCTAATAATTCAAATCCCTTTTTTAATAAAGGTTCTGAATCACTTAAGAATTTTTCATTGGCGATTTCCAAAGAGAAGCTCATAACATGGTATTCGCCTTTCTTGGCTAAATCCACATACAGGGTGGCTCCATATAGTTCATCTAAATAAGAACGTAAGGCTGTTGTTGAAGAATACTGTGCCGTACTGCTTTGTAATACTTGCGGAAGAAGCGCCCTTTTTGTCACATCTTCTTTTGTTAAAGGGGCTTTCATCCTCCATACAAAAGTATTTGTTTTATATTTTTCTGTTTCAACAATATGGAGTTTATATCCCTGCATTTCAATAACTTTTTCAACTGCACCCTCCATTAGCTTTCCTCCTTAATATGTAAGAACAGTTTTCTTTATATCTTTTCCTTTCAAAAGAAACCTATACTTTTTACTATAATTTGCCAAGCTTGGTCAATTCAAGCGTTTACTCTTATTTTTCAAAAAAAATAAACCCACAGTTCACATGGAACTGTGGGTTTTAATTAGTATTAACGGCTTCCTTTAATATAGTGTGTACCAACTGCTTTTGGTGCATCGGCACGACCGATGAATCCGGTTAATGCTAAGATAGTTAACACGTAAGGAGCGATTAATAAATATACATTTGGAATTTCTTTTAGGAATGGCAAACTTGAACCGATGATACTAATACTTTGTGCGAAGCCAAAGAATAATGCAGCACCAAGAGCACCAAGTGGATGCCATTTACCAAAAATCATTGCGGCGAGCGCCATGAAACCCTGCCCGCTAATCGTAGAGTGGCTGAAGTTTGAAGTAATTGATTGTGCATAAACAGCACCGCCAATTCCGCCAAGAGCTCCTGAAATAATAACGCCAAGATAGCGCATTTTAGTAACGTTGATTCCCATTGTGTCTGCTGCCATTGGGTGTTCACCTACTGAGCGAAGACGAAGACCGAATGGAGTTTTAAATACGATATACCATACAATGATAGCAACTATTATCGCTAAAAAAGATGTCCAATACGTATTTTGGAAGAAGATTTTTCCGATAAAAGGGATATCTTTTAAAATCGGAATATCAATCTTTCTGAAACCTTTGCTGATAATTCCAGTTTCACCTTTATCATAAATTAATTTGACCAAGAACAGAGTAAGTCCTGTTGCAAGTAAGTTAATCGCAACACCCGAAACGGTATGATCAGCACGGAATGTAATCGATGCAACGGCATGAAATAAGGAGAATATAGCCCCGGCAATCATAGCGACGATTAAAGCAATCCAAGGAGTTGCACTGCCGAAGGTATCTACAAAGGTTAAGTTAAAAACAATCGCTGAAAAAGCTCCGACTACCATTAACCCTTCAAGTCCGATATTAACGACCCCTGAACGTTCCGAGAAAATTCCGCCTAATGCAGTGAAGACAAGTGGAGCTGCCCACAACAACGTGGATGGAACAACAATCATTAAGATATCCATTAAACTCAACTTACTTCACCTCCTTTTTACTGAATCGGTCAAGAAATACTCTTATGATGTAGCTTGATGCTACAAAGAATACAATCAATGCAATAATGATACTTACAAGCTCGTTTGGTACACCCGCTTCGAGAGGCATGTTCAGAGCTCCAACTTCTAAAATACCGAATAAGATTGCAGAAAAAAATACACCTAGAGATGTGTTTGCCCCTAATAGAGCAACAGCAATCCCCTCAAATCCGACACCGGTAAAGCCGCCTTTAACTGCAGCATAGCCAAACGTTCCTAATCCTTCCATTGCACCGGCAAGGCCTGCGAATGCACCAGAAATTAACATGGAAAGTATAATATTTTTATTGACACTCATCCCTGCGTAATGTGCAGCATGCTGGTTAAATCCAACAGCCCTTAGTTCAAAACCTCTTGTTGTTCTTTCAAGTAAAAACCACATAATAATACAACATACAATTGCGATAATAATTCCCCAATGAAGACGAGAGTAATCCGTAATACTTTGAAGAAATTCAGAACGCAGTGACGCGGACTCATGAATTTGTTCTGTTTTGTCGCCGCTTTTTGCAGCAAGGAAGTTTCTAATAATATAGTTGGTTGTATGAAGAGCAACATAGTTCATCATGATTGTTACAATTACTTCATGAACACGGAAACGTGCTTTTAAAAAGCCAGGAATAAAGGCCCAGAGTGCTCCCGCAACCATCGCTGCTAAAATAGCAAGCGGCAAATGGATGACACGCGGAAGATCAAACGATACACCGACCCAAACTGAAGCCAGCCAGCCTACAATAAATTGTCCCTCAACCCCGATATTAAATAAGCCTACACGGAAAGCAAATGCTACCGCTAAACCAGCTAAAATATAAGGTGTAAATTGTCTGACTACTTCCCCAACATAATACGTTTCACCAAATGCCCCATTCCATAAAGCGGTATAGGCGTCTACAGGATTATAACCGCTGGCCAACATAATGATTGTTCCGACAATAATACCTAATAATACTGCAATAATTGGCGTTAAAATGCCTGTTAAGCGTTTAGACATGCGTTCCTTCACCCGCTTCCTTTCTATTCGATCCTGCCATCAATAATCCTAGTTCTTGTTCAGTTGTTTCTTTTGGATTAACAACAGCTACGATTTTCCCCTCGTATATAACGGCAATCCGGTCGCTGACATTCATAATTTCATCTAATTCAAAGGAAAGAAGCAAGACTGCTTTTCCATTATCCCGCTGTTCAATTAAGCGCTTGTGAATGAATTCGATTGCTCCGACATCCAAGCCGCGAGTAGGCTGTGCAGCAATCAGTAAGTCTGGATTGCGGTCAACCTCACGTCCGATAATCGCTTTTTGCTGGTTTCCTCCAGAAAGAGCACGCGCCAAGGTATATTCACTTGGAGTCCGAACGTCAAATTCACTAATAATTTTCTTTGCATACTTATATATTTCTCTGAAGTTAAGAACTCCATTTTTGGAATAAGGCTTTTTATAATAATTCTGTAAAACAATGTTCTCGCCAATTGGATAATTTAAAACTAGTCCATGTTTATGGCGGTCCTGTGGAATATGACCAACACCAGATTCGGTAATTTTTCTCGGTGTCATATTCAATAATTCTTTTCCATTTAACTTGACGCTGCCACTTTCTGATTTGCGCAGGCCGGTAATGGCCTCAATTAGTTCAGATTGACCATTTCCATCGATACCTGCTATTCCGACAATTTCTCCAGCTCTAACGTCAAGAGATAAACCGTTAACAATCGATACCCCACGGGTATCCTTTACGACTAAATCATTAACTTCCAGAACATTTTGTTTTGGCGCTGCTTCTTTCTTTTCCGTTTTAAAGACAACCTCGCGACCTACCATAAGGCTTGCAAGCTCATTCGGATTTGTTTCGCTTACAGTTACAGTTCCAATCCCCTTACCTTTACGAATAACGGTACAGCGATCCGCTACTTCCATAATTTCCTTTAACTTATGGGTAATGAGAATGATGGATTTTCCTTCCTTAATAAGCGTTTTCATAATTTGCATTAGCTCTTTGATTTCCTGAGGTGTTAATACAGCTGACGGCTCGTCAAAAATTAGAATCTCCGCTCCGCGGTATAGAGTTTTTAAAATTTCGACCCTTTGCTGCATTCCAACCGTAATATCAGAGATTTTAGCCTGCGGATCTACTGATAGTCCGTAACGTTCAGAAATTTGACGTACTTCTTGCTCTGCTTTTTTAATATCAATTCGGCCAGCAGACGTGATTTCTCTGCCAAGGATAATATTTTCGGTTACCGTAAATGTATCCACGAGCATAAAGTGCTGATGCACCATCCCAATTCCAAGATCATTCGCGATATTAGGATTCGTAATATTTACTGGCTTTCCTTTTACTCGGATTTCACCTTGTTCTGGCTGATAAAGTCCAAAAAGCACGTTCATTAATGTTGATTTACCCGCTCCATTTTCACCGAGTAAAGCATGAATTTCTCCCTTTTTTAATTGAAGGGTAATGTTATCATTCGCAACAAAGCCGCCAAACTCTTTACGGATGTTAAGCATCTCAATTACATATTCCATTTTTTCTCACTCCCTGTGATAAAGGTAAAAGGAAATTTCGACCAAGAGTAGTAAGAGGTCAGACCTTTCAGTGGTTTAAAAAAACAGGGAAATTTCCCCCGATAAAATCTTAAATGAAAAGTAGAATATCATTCTACGCTTCAGTTAGGATTTTCATTAAGAAAGAATAAGCAGGAATGTTTTTATCCCACTTATTCCTTTTATGTCATTTATTTTGCGCTAAAATTCTTTAATTCATCACGAGTTCCAGGAACTTTTACAGCACCTGATTTGATTTTTTCAACCCAGTCTTTAACAGCTGCTTCGATAGCATCTTTGTTAGATGCTTTGCTGTTAATAGGCGCTACGCCTACTCCATCTTCAGCTAAACCGTATAAAATGCTTTCGCCGCCAGGGAATTTACCATCCATTGCTTTCTTAGAAAGGTCTTGTACCGCTACGTCTACACGTTTAAGAGCAGAAGTTAGAACAACGTCTGGACCCATATCAGCTTGGTCACGGTCAACACCGATTGCCCAAATCTCTTTGCTAGGGTCTTTTGCTTTACGGTCAGTTGCTTCTTTGAATAGACCGTTACCAGTACCACCAGCTGCGTGGAAAATTACGTCCGCGCCAGAAGAGTACATTTTAGATGCGATGGATTGGCCAAGTTCAGCTTTATCAAATGCACCAGCATATTGAATATCCACTTTCACCTCAGGCTTAGCAGCCTTAACACCAGCTAAGAATCCTGATTCAAAACGCTCGATTACAGGAATTTCCATTCCGCCAATGAAACCAATGTGGTTAGATTTTGTTTGTAGTGCTGCTGCTACACCAGCAAGGAATGCTGCTTCTTGCTCTTTGAAAAGTACGCTGGCAACGTTAGGTTGTTTAACTTCCGCATCAATAATAGCGAAGTTTGTATCTTTTTGTTGTTTCGAGATTTCTTCAACTGCAGCTTGCATTAAGAAACCGATACCATATACTAAATTGAAATCTTGACGTGCAAGAGTATTTAAGTTTGTGGAGTAATCTGCGTCAGATTTGGATTGAAGGTAATCATATCCGCCCTTACCTTTTTTCATTCCGTTGTCTTGACCAAATTTTTGAAGACCTTCCCATGCAGACTGGTTAAAGGATTTGTCATCTACGCCGCCGACGTCAGTAACCATTGCTACGGAGAATTTCTTTGCCTTTTCTCCACCTTTAGTAGTCTCTGTACCCTTGTTGTCATCGCTTTTTCCACAAGCACCTAAAAGTGTTCCAGCAGCAAGAACTAATGATAGCGCCATTCCAACTTTACGCATTTTCAAGGTATTGTACCCCCTAAGAAATTTTTAATTGTTTTTTAGTAGAAATGTTTGAAAAGCAAGACTGTTTGCGTTTTCATAGAACTGTAAAAAAATTTATGTTCTTTTTCTTAAGACATGAAAACTAAACTTATCAGCTTTAAAATAGTTTACCGAAAATAGGACAGGTTCATCCATTTCATCGAAATGCATTTGTTTTAATACCAACAATGCAGTTTCTGGATCACATTCTAAAATAGGGGAAATTCGATCATGATAGCCAATTGGCTCAATCTTGGCAACTGCATATGTAATTCTCCGGTTTGCTTCTCCCTCTATTATATTTAGGAGAGATTCTTCACCATGGGAAAAAGTATCCGGCAAGATACGTTGAGGAACTTTATCGATACAATAAACAACCGGCTCCCCATTTGCAGTTCTGACCCTTTCAATCACGACCATTTCCTCATTAGTTGAACATGAGAACCGACGAATATCCTCTTCGGTTGGACCCTGTGTTGATGAACTTAAGAAAATCGTTCCAGGTTTCATTCCAGCCTGTTTAATCATGTCAGTGACACTATTAAGTTGTTCAATCCCTGAGGTAAACAATGGCTTTGCATTAACAAAGGTGCCAACTCCATGGCGCCTGATAATAACGTTTTCCTCTTCAAGGATGCGTAGTGCTTCCCTAAGGGTCGCCCTGCTTACACCAAGTTGTTTCGCAAGATCAAATTCAGAGGGTAATTTTTCTTTTTCTTTATATACCCCTCGTTCAATATCCTGCTTTAAACGATCGATCACTTGCAAGTACAAATGTCGGTTATCTGACTTAATAGACATTGCTGTTTCCTCCAGCTCTTTTCCTAAGACATCAGACCTCTGATATCATTCCTACTAATCGAAATTTATATTAACACTTTTTAAGTGATAAATAAATAGGAATTCAAAATTTTGTCGAAAAAAGGCATAAAGATTGAAATTATCACAAATTCACTTAAAATACCGGGAAGAAATCTGATATAATAAATATCTTTAATTTGATTAATAGGGAATTTTTAGGGAAATAGTAGGATATTTTTCATAGAAGAAATTAAAAACCATCTACTCCTATAGTATCAAATTTTCTTGAAAATACTATAAAAAAAAGAGCCCTGGGGCCCTTTTTTAAGAACTCTGTTCCTCTTTAGGTTTTGACTGCAAAACAGCCCTTGGTTTACTACCTTCATAAGGACCCACAACACCTCTTGCTTCCATCTCATCAATTAGGCGGGCAGCTCGAGTATAGCCTATGCGAAAACGACGCTGCAGCATCGATACGGATGCTGTTTGCATTTCAATAATTAATTCAACTGCTTCATCATATAATTCATCCTCTACGGCTCCCGTTACCTCCGGAATATCATCTGGAATCATTTCTTCTTGGTATTGTGCCTTTTGCTGTGAAATGACAAATTCAACGGTTTCTTCAACCTCTTGATCAGATAGGAATGCCCCTTGTACACGAACAGGCTTAGAGGCACCCACTGGCAAAAACAGCATATCCCCTCTTCCGAGAAGCTTTTCAGCCCCTCCCATATCTAAGATCGTTCTTGAGTCTGTGCTGCTTGAGACGGCAAAAGCAATTCTTGATGGAATATTTGCTTTGATTACCCCTGTGATGACATCAACTGAAGGCCTTTGGGTAGCAATGATCAAATGAATGCCTGCCGCACGTGCCATCTGAGCCAATCGGGTAATCGAATCCTCTACATCGTTCGATGCTACCATCATTAAATCTGCCAGCTCATCTACGATGACAACAATATACGGCAATAGAGGTTGTTTATCATTCTCTTCAAGGTTATGCCTTTTTACATGGTCATTATACCCTTCAATATTTCTTGTTCCAGTATAAGAGAATAGTTCATATCTTCTTTCCATTTCACTTACTACCTTTTTTAATGCCTGGGACGCTTTTTTAGCATCCGTCACAACCGGAGCAAGTAAATGAGGAATTCCATTGTAAACATTTAATTCAACCATTTTCGGGTCAATCATCATTAATTTGACTTCATGAGGCTTGGCACGCATTAAAATACTGGTGATAATCCCATTGATACAAACACTTTTTCCACTACCGGTTGCTCCAGCAACAAGCATGTGGGGCATTTTGTTTAATTCAGCAAGGACCGCTTCACCTGTAATATCTCTACCCAAGCCAATCAGCAATTTCGCTTCTGGCTTGTCATTTTGTGTTGCCTCAAGTACTTCCCTGAGGGATACCATCGCTACTTCTGAATTTGGAACTTCAATTCCTATGGCTGATTTACCCGGAATTGGCGCTTCAATTCGGATGTCCTTTGCAGCAAGTGCTAATGCTAAGTCATCACTCAGGCTGACAATTTTACTTACTTTAACCCCTACATCTGGATGAACTTCATATTTCGTTACAGCAGGACCTAAATGTACTTGGGTTACTCGGGCTTTTACTCCAAAGCTTTGAAAAGTTCGTTCAAGCTTGGCAGCATTTGCATGAATCAATTCATATTCGCCGCTTTGATCGGTCTTCTTTGGATGTTTAAGGAGTCGTAAAGGCGGCAGTTCATAGGCTACATTTTCGACTTCAGTGAAGGTAATTGGCGGAGAATTGTCATCATCATCTTCTTTTGGTGATGTTGTTTTACTTTTAGTGTCTTTAGGATTTCTTTGAGTCGTTTCCTCTTCGACATATGCCCGGTCAGCAAAACTGGATATAATTGGTTCTGGAATAATCATCTCTTCTTGTTCAGCTTGAGGCTGCGAACTTATAAGAGGCTGACTTTCGGTTTGACGATTTTCTTGTTGCTGCCGTCGTTTTGTCTTCCTCTCGTTCCGGCGCTCTTGTTGTTTTTGTTTCCACTCAGACATATCCGTTATAAAAGCTTCCCATTGATTTTTCGAAAAACCAAACAATGCAGTCATTATTTTTCCGACAAAATCACCAAAAGATTTACCAGTCAATAAAATAAATCCGATTAATATAAAGATAAAAGCGATAATTTTTGTACCGGTTTCTGCGAATAAGTAGTGAAATAATGCAAATAAAATAGCTCCTAAAATTCCGCCCCCGAGATCGGTTGTACTAGTTTCACCTTTTAAGTCCATCTTAAATAATTCCCATGTGTTACTGATGACACTTGGATTATTAAAATTCCCATCATTCGTTAACAAATGAAAAAGGGTTACATGACTTAAGAGTAAGATAGCTGAAATAATAAAATAGCTCCCTACTAATTTAATGTGGAAGAAAAAAGGAATCTGACGTTTCCACATTAAATAAATGCTTAATAAAACTAAGCCGATTAAACTAAGCATGTACCATTCACCCATCCAGAATCGGAAAAAGAGAACGGTCGCTTTTCCCACTGCTCCCAGCTTCGCAATCGAAATAATCGCTAACGCTAATAGGGCTAATGCCGATAATTCATATTGAACTGTCCGTTTCATTTGATTATCTCTTCTTTTAGGTTGTCTTCTCTTTTTTTTAGCCATCTGATCACCCTGTATAAAAATTGGCTGTGGAAACTTGCTTGTTGATTTCCGCTCCAGGCGCTTCGCTTTCCGCGGGCGGTTCGGGGAGCCTCCTCGGCGCTTTAGCGCCTGCGGGGTCTCCCCTGTCCCGTACTCCCGCAGGAGTCTCGCGCCTTCCGCTCCAATCAACAAGGTTTCAATATCAAAAATGACCTTTAACGCAGCCTAAAAATTAGAGCAGCCCCTGATTGGCTGCTCTTGTCTATATAACCTGATTATACCATAATTTCCTTAGAAAGCGGACAAACCTTCAAGGCTGGCAAAAGAAATTTTTGAACCAGGGCATATTCTCTCATTTAGATAGTGCTGTGGGTCACTGCTTAAAATGCGAACAACCTGGACATTTTGTTGATCCGTAAATTCTACTAAAAGCGGGATCCCTTGATAAGATATCATCTGCTGCTTCTGGAACGGTTCTGTTTCATAGGGAAAAATAAGTTCCTGCGGCATCATCGTGTATAATATCATTGAATCAACCCTTCGCTTTTCTCTTTATTCATATCAATCATTTCATTTAATTTCTTCATTGCCTGCCCAAGTCCGCCCACTTCATCAATTAATCCAGTTTTAACGGCATCAACTCCAATGACATTGGTTCCGATATCTCTTGTTAGGTTCCCCTTTGCAAACATTAAATCTTTAAAAGTTTCCTCGGTTATTTTGGAATGTTTTGTTACAAAATTAACCACACGTTCCTGCATTTTGTCTAAATATTCGAATGTTTGCGGCACCCCGATTACCAAACCCGTTAAACGGATAGGATGAATCGTCATTGTAGCCGTCTCGGCAATAAACGAATAATTACAGGAAACGGCAATAGGGACTCCGATGGAATGACCTCCACCTAATACAATTGACACAGTTGGTTTTGATAGAGTTGCTAACATTTCTGAAATGGCGAGTCCTGCTTCCACATCTCCTCCAACCGTATTCAAGATAATTAAAACTCCTTCAATTTTAGGATTTTGTTCAATAGCTACAAGCTGTGGAATAATATGCTCATATTTTGTTGTTTTATTTTGCGGCGGCAGTGCCATATGCCCCTCTATCTGACCAATAATCGTCAAACAATGAATTCGTGAATCAGTTGAGAGCTGAGGAACATTTGTCTGACCAAGCTGTTGAATTTTCTCTATTAAAGGAGAAGTAGATTTTTCCTCTTTTTGAGGCTCTGTTCCTTCCCCATTGCCGGTGTCATTTTTTTGAAAATTGTTATTCATCCTAATACTCCCTTCAAGCATGATATATTTTTAGTATTTACCACTGATACAAAATCATGCCAAAAGAAATTCCTAAATCAAAAAGACACTGGTACACCAGTGCCTTTTCTGTTCTAATTTAATTATACTTCCATAATGATTGGTAGTATCATTGGACGTCTTTTCGTTTTTTCGTATAAAGAACGATTTAAGTCATCCCTTATTTCCTGCTTTAGGCTGGCCCATTCAAAGGTGTCCTTTGCAATATTTCTTTCGACGATATCGCGGACTAATTTTGTAGATTCATCCATTAATTTTTCTGATTCCCGGACATAGACAAATCCCCTTGAAATAATTTCAGGACCTGCAGCAATTTTCTTCTCTTGTTTTGTTAAAGTTACAACGACAATTAAAATGCCATCTTGGGATAATAGTTTTCGGTCGCGCAGTACAATGTTTCCTACATCGCCAACACCGATTCCGTCGATCAGGACATTACCAGAAGGAACCTTCCCAGTAATCGCTAGTTTTTCTTCCTTCAGTTCAACTATATCTCCACGGTCCGGAATTAAAATTTGTTCATCTTTAAGGCCGCAATCAAGCGCAAGTTTTCGGTGAGCCTTTAACATTCGATATTCCCCATGAACAGGAATAAAGAATTTTGGCTGCATGAGGTTAATCATAAACTTTAATTCTTCTTGACTGCCGTGACTCGAGACATGAATTGTCCGTTTGCCGGAGATGACATTTGCTCCTGCTCTGAACAGCATATCGACAGTTTTAAATAAAAACACTTCACTTCCGCGCATCGGTGATGCAGCGATAAGGACCGTATCACCAGCTTCTATGTTCACTAGCTTATGTGTTTGCTTGGCCATTTTTTGCAGGGCTTCGATTGGTTCTCCCTGGCTTCCTGTCATCAGAACAACTATCTCATGATTAGGGTAATCCTTTATTTCATGGATGGGAATGATTAAATCCTCTGCAACCTCTAAGTACCCTAAATCGAGGGCAATATGATAGATTCGTTCAAGACTTTTGCCAACCACGGCAACTTTGCGTTTGTTTTCTACGGCAGCATCAAAAATATGCTGAATTCGATTAATATCTGATGCAAAGCAGGCCGCAATAATTCTTCCTGGAGCATTATAAAAGGCATTAAACATTTCCCGCTCAACAATGGCTTCAGAAGTAGTATAACCAGGTTTTTCTGCTTCCGTACTATCAGACATTAAGCAGAGTACACCCTGTTCCCCGATAGAAGCCATTTTTCCAATCTCAGGCTTGTACAGCTTAGTTGCAGCTTGGTCAAATTTAAAATCACCTGTATAAACGATAATACCTTCAGATGTATGGATACAAACACCAACCGAATCAGGGATACTGTGATTAGTCCTGAAAAAGCTTACATTAACTGAATCTAAATCTACGATTGTATTTGAATCCACCTCAATGAAATTTGCTTTTCCATTAAAGTCTTGCTCTTTCAACTTCGCACTTGCAAGAGCTAAAGTTAGTTTTGTGCCATAAACCGGTACGTCGATTTGCCTTAGAACATAGGAAAGTGCGCCGATGTGGTCTTCATGTCCATGAGTTAAAAAGATTGCTTTTACCCGATCCTTATTTTCCTTTAAATATGTAATATCAGGAATTACCATATCAATGCCAAGCATTTCTTCCTCGGGGAACATTAAGCCGGCATCAATGATGAATATGTCCGTGTCTACTTCAACAAGATACATATTCTTTCCGATTTCTCCAATACCACCAAGTGTAATAAACTTAATGGAGTTATTTTTTTTCTTTATCACGTTCCGTTTCCTCCTATGCTGAGTTGACCCGACCGAAATCAGTTATGATTATTATACTTGAAATTAGAAAACCTTTACAACATAAAAAAGCGAAAGCGCCTTGAACAGGAGCTGTAGTTGGATTTTAAAATAAGAAAAGCCAACCGAACTCATCTTTCGGCTGGCTTAAAAAAGTTATTTTTTCTTTAAAATTGAAATTAATGTTGCTCGCTCTTGTTCTGTTAATCCCACTAGAGGCAATCGTACAGATCCGACGTCCAATCCTTTTAGCTGCAACGCTGTTTTAACGGGAGCAGGACTAGGAGCGGCAAAGAGCCCCTGCATGATTGGCAGCAGTTCTTGATGAAGTTTGGCAGCTTTTTTATTTTCGCCTTCAAAAAATGCTGCAATCATTTCTTGCATTTCATTTCCGATAACATGTGAAGCAACAGAGACTACACCTGTACCTCCAATAGCAAGCACAGGAAGAGTTATGGCATCATCACCACTATATAAGAGAAAATCATCATCCGTGTTGGCAATAATGTGTGTAATGGCATTTAAATCACCGCTTGCTTCCTTCACTGCAACAATATTAGAAATCTTTGCAAGGCGTATAATTGTCTCTGGAAGAATATTAACAACCGACCTTCCAGGAATATTATAGACCATTACTGGAAGGGAAGTCGCCTCTGCAACTGTTTTGAAATGCTGATATAAGCCTTCTTGATTAGGTTTATTATAATATGGAGCAACCACCATAATACCATCAACGCCAAGCTGCTCTGCTTTTTTAGTTAATTCCACTGAAGCATAAGTATTATTGCTTCCTGTACCGGCAATTACCGGAACACGTCTATTAACCACCTTCACCACATGATCAAACAGGGCCAATTTTTCCTCTTTTGAAAGAGTAGGTGATTCACCGGTAGTACCTGCTATTACAAGTGATTCTGTACCATTTTCAATTAAATAATTAACTAATTGTGTAGTCTTGGCAAAATCTATATGCCCTTTATTATCAAAAGGAGTAACCATTGCCGTGGACACTCGCCCAAAATGAACCATTTTCTTTCTCCTTTCAAACCCCTAGTAAGAAATTATAAATCGGAAAGTTTAAATTCAAGGGACTCCTCTTCTAATTGAAAGGCATCATGTAGAGCGTTTACTGATTTCACTAAGTCATCTTGTTTGACTAAAACCCAAATTGTAGTATGGCTGTCTGCAGATTGTAAAATTCGAATTCCGTGATCGGATAATGCCGTTACGATTTTGGAAGTAACCCCTGGAACACCTGCAATTCCTGCTCCAACAACGGATACCTTGGCACAATGACGCTCCACTTGTGGGTCATGGCCTAATTCCTTTAAAACCTGTATGGCCAGATCCGTCATTTCATCAGTAACCGTATAGACAACACCATTTGGCGAAATATTGATAAAATCTACACTAATTTTTTCCTTGGCCATTGCTTTAAAAACTTCTGCCTGCAAGTAATATTGATCTTTCTTTGCAAACACTTTTATTTGAGTGATATTTGAGACGTGGGCAATCCCCGTAACGATCCGTTCTCTTATGTCACTGCCGCGATTCTCTTTATTTAACGTTGTCACCAGGGTACCCAAGGTATCCGTATAGGTTGAGCGAATCCTAATTGGCACTTTTGCCTGCATCGCAATTTCAACTGCTCTTGGATGGATAACCTTCGCACCCTGATAGGCCATATTACAAACCTCAGTATAGGTGACTATAGAAAGCGGACGTGCATTCTCGGCGATACGCGGGTCAGCTGTCATGATCCCTTCTACATCGGTAAATATATCAATCCACTCTGCATTAAGGGCAGCACCAAGAGCCGCTGCTGAAGTATCACTTCCGCCTCTGCCAATGGTTGTTACATCCCCATTTTTAGCGGCACCTTGGAAGCCGGCAACCACAACAACATCGTTATTTTCTAATTCTCTTAAGAGACGTTCGCATTTCATTTCGTTTATTTTTGCATTGGTGTGGTCATTATTGGTCTTGAACCCTGCTTGAGCCCCTGTTAATGCTGCAGCATTTATACCGCTTTCCAATAGCATATTCGTAAACACAATACTCGATATTACCTCTCCGCAGGACAATAATAAATCATGTTCCCGTTTCGAGATTTTGCTTAAGTTCCCGCCTATTAAAGATAAGAGTGTGTCAGTAGCATAGGGGTCTCCCTTTCTCCCCATCGCTGAAACCACTACTACCACTTTATAGCCATCCGCTAAAGCTTTTTCAATATGTCTTTGTGCATGTTTTCGGCTTTTCTCATCCTTTACTGAGGTCCCGCCAAATTTTTGTACGATAATCTTCATGGTAACACCAAACCCTACCTTTTTTGAGGTAACTTTATTTTACTAGACCTAATTTCACTAAGCTTTCAGCAACCTGGACTGAATTCCAGGCGGCTCCTTTTAGAAGATTGTCAGAAACTACCCACATATGGAAACCGCGGTCTTCATCAATATCTTTTCTAATCCGTCCTACAAAAACATCATTTTTCCCGACACAATCAGCCGGCATTGGATAAATTTGATTATCAGGATCATCCTGCAAGATTACCCCTGGTGCGTCCTTTAAAAGTGCTTTAATGTCATTCGCACTTACACCCTCTGCTTCAACTTCAAAGTAGACGGATTCAGAATGCCCAACAGCAACTGGCAGACGGACACACGTTGCAGATACCTGCAGCTCAGGAAGGTGCATAATTTTCTTCGTTTCATTAATCATTTTCATTTCTTCGTAGGTAAAGCCGTTATCTTGGAATTTATCAATTTGCGGAATCGCATTAAAAGCAATTTGATAATGATTTTTATCTGATTTTACTGGCAAAATAGCTGGATCATATGACTCTTCATTTAAAATAGCTTTTGTTTGATCCATCAATTCTTGAATCGCTGCCGCACCTGCTCCGGAAACAGCTTGATAGGTTGACACAATAACTTTTTTCAAGCCATATTTTTGACGAACAGGTTCTAATGCTACAACCATTTGAATCGTCGAGCAATTTGGATTCGCAATAATTCCATTATGTTGATGCAAATCAGCTTCGTTTACTTCTGGCACAACTAGTGGAATATCTGTATCCATCCGAAACGCACTAGTGTTGTCCACGACGATGGCGCCTCGTTTTACTGCTTCAGGTGCAAGTTCTTTGGAAACACTGCCGCCCGCACTGAAAAGAGCAATATCTACACCTTCAAAGCTTTCAGGCTTTGCTTCCTGAATCGTAATTTCTTGCCCATTGACCTCAACTATTTTTCCTGCAGAACGTGCAGAGGATAGTAATGATAATTTTCTAATAGGGAAATTTTCTTTTAATAAGGTTTGGATCATTTGTTGTCCAACCGCTCCTGTTGCCCCTACCACTGCAACGTGAAATCCATTTTGATTCATGCTAGTTCCCCTTTCATATCGACTGGCGGGTTATTTCCTTCATGTAGTTCTTCAGCCAGCTTGTCGTAATATAGTATTAGTAAACTCGAGCAGTGGGTTATCCTTTTAACCCACTGCCAGAGAGATTAATTTATTTTATCATATTCCCCGAAAGAAATAACCCTTTTTGCCGAAAGAGGTCAGTTATTTAGTCACCATCTCTATATCGTTCCACAAGTACCGGCTGAATTTGTCTTCCATCGATTGCTGCTTCCACTGTTTCTGATAGCATCGTCATTCTCGCAACCATAGAGTTAGGCTTCTTAATAGGATCATCCTGACCATAAGGGATGAAAAAGATATTTTTCGTAGCCATTAATCTCATTAAGTTTACTCCATTTAACCCAAGGGCATCATTTGTAGAAATTCCGAGAACCACAGGCTTTAGGTTCCTTAATGTTGCTTTAGCAGCCATTAATACTGGGCTGTCATTCATGGCATTGGCAAATTTACTCATGGATACACCAGTCAATGGAGCAATAACCATGCAATCTAATGGTATTTTTGGTCCTAACGGTTCAGCCTTGACGATCGAATCAATAACCTTGTGACCAGTTAAATCTTCAATTCGCTCAACCCAATCTTCACCCTTTCCAAATCGGGTTTCTGTATTTTTTACAGTAAAAGTCACAACTGGCAGTACCTCTGCGCCCGCGAGCACCAGCTTTTCAATTTCTGGGAATACAGCATCGTAAGTACAATGGGAGCCGGTTAGACCAAAGCCAATTCTTTTACCTTTTAAACTCATTTCACTTTCCCCTTTCGCCTGTGTAAATCTTCTTCTAGCAGTTGGGCAAGGACATTTGCCAGTATTTGACCTGCTGTTTTTGGTGCGACAATACCTGGCAGTCCTGGTGCAAGCAAGGCTTTGATGCCTCGTTTTTCGGCATACCTGAAATCAGTTCCGCCTGGTTTTGAGGCTAGATCAATAATGAGGGTATGTGAAGGCATTTGTGATATTACTAAAGCTGTAACAATTAAATGTGGTGCTGTATTTATTAGAATATCGGTATCCTTCACTTGATTTACAAGATCGTTTAAATGGAAGGGGGTTAAACCCATTTCTGTGATTCTTGCTAAATGTTCACTTTTTCTTGCTCCAACCTTAACCTTCGCTCCTAGTGCAGCAAAGGTTCTTGCCACACTCATACCACATCTTCCGAGTCCTAAAACGGTAACATTGGACCCATGAATGGTAAAGTCAGTATGCTGAATGGCCATCATAATCGTTCCCTCTACGGTTGGAATTGAATTATAGATAGCCACGTCATCCCGTTCGAATAATTGCACGAGTGGTCGTTTGCTTTGTTTGGTAATACCATTCAAATAGCCGTTGCTAATTCCTGAATAAATCGTACAGTGTTCAGGTGTTTTTACGAGCATTTCTTCTGTGAGAACAACCTTTTCATTTGAAAAGATCGTTTCCACCTGTCCTTCTAAATTTGCCCCGGGCACCGGTAAGATGATAGCGTCTATATTCGAAAAATCAACTTCATCCATTTTTTCCTTAACCGCACCCGTAAAGGCATGGTCAAGCTGCTCGAAACCAATTAGCGATATTCTCGCGTCTAATTCAGTTAACTTTCGGATGATTTCCAGCTGTCTGGCATCTCCACCAATCACGGCTATCTGCATCCCTGTCAGCATGAAAACACTCACCTTCTTTTTAAAAAAATCCCTTTAGGATTCCTTTTCTTCTTATCACTTCAACATCTTATGTAAGTAGCTTAAAATAGGTGAGTTTTCCACCCATAGTAAAATAAAAAAAGCCCAAGCAAGGTTTCATTTGCTTGGGCTGCAAGAATATCTATTCATTTTCTGGAACATCAATAATGATCATATCGGACCCTATTTTTTTAATATGCTGCCATGGGACTCTAATTTCTTCACCTTGTTTGCGGAAACCGAACCATTTTACAGAAGGAATGAGAAGCGCTTGGATTTGTCCAGTACTTTCATTAATTTCTAAATCTGTTTGACCAAGGACTCCGAGCCGTTCTGCCTTTTTAACATCGACAATTTCTTTACCGCTTAATTCACTCAGCCTCATTTAAAAGAACTCCCCTCTTTTTCCTTTCTATTAGTGTATAGAGGGAAGTCTTTTTTTAGAATAGACTGGGTTAAACTTGGGGCTGTTGAATTGCGCTCCAGGCGCTTCGCTTTCCGCGGGCGGTCCGGTGAGCCTCCTCGGCGCTTATGCGCCTGCGGGGTCTCACCTGCCCCGTCCTCCCGCAGGAGTCTCGCGCCTTCCGCTTCAATAAACAATGTCCTTTAACAAAGCCCTAGAATAAAGAAAAACAGTTCGTACACCGAACTGTTTTAAGCAAGTTTATTTGGGAATTCTCCATCTGGACTAATTAAGGTCACAGAATATTTATCATTAAAGACTTGTCTAGTCATTTCATCGACACTGCTTTTTGAAACTAGATCAATTTGTTCGATAATTTCATCTAATGAACGATGGCGCTTTAACAGCAGTTCATTTTTACCATTGCGGCTCATCCTGCTATTGGTGCTTTCTAAACTTAGCATCAAGCTTCCTTTTAACTGTTCTTTACTATTGGTTAATTCTTTTTCGGTAATGCCGTTTTGTTTCAATTTATCAAGGGTTTCTTGGATTGTCTCAAATAACACATCCAGTTGTTTCGCTCCAGTTCCACCATATACCGTTACCACTCCACTATCCTGATAGGCTGAGTGATACGAAAATACGGAGTAAGCTAAGCCTCTTTGTTCACGAACCTCTTGGAACAATCTTGAACTCATGCTGCCGCCTAATATATTGTTAAGGGTTATTAGACTGTAAATGTCTTCATGGCCCACCTTTAAGCCTTCAAATCCAATACATAAATGAGCTTGTTCTGTTTCCTTTTTTCGCGAAATACGATTGGAATGGAAAACGGGAATATTCTCTGGAGTATCCTTGGCGCCGCCTTGATATGAGCCGAAATAGCTTTCAACCTCTTGAATAAATGCTTCTGATACATTACCTGCAATTGATATAACAACGTTTTCAGGCGTATATCTTTCTTTAATATATTCTTTAAGTGTTTCACCGCTAAAGGTATTTAATGTTTCTTCCGTTCCTAAAATGGGAAAACCAAGCGGATGATCTTCATATACAGCCCTGCTTAATAAATCATGAACAATATCGTCTGGTGTATCTTCATACATTTTTATTTCTTCTAAGACAACATTTTTCTCCTTCTTTAATTCCTCTTCAACGAAAGTGGAATTAAAAAACATATCTGCTAATACATCTAATGCAAATTTGGAATGGGTATCAAGAACCTTTGCATAATAGCATGTGTACTCCTTTGAAGTGAAGGCATTTACCTGTCCCCCAATGCTATCGAAGGACTCAGCAATTTCTTTAGCTGTACGTGTAGATGTTCCTTTAAAGAACATGTGCTCAAGGAAATGAGAAATACCATTTCTCGCAGGATCTTCATTCCTAGACCCAGTTCCAATCCAAATCCCAATTGCAACAGATCGTACGGTAGGAATATTTTCTAATACAATTCTTACTCCATTTTGGCAAGTGTATTTATTTATCATCGACTTCCTCCTGTCTCTAAACAGCAGATGTTACTATCCAATTGTTAATTATACTTTTAATGACTATTTTCTCCAAACTTTTGGAACTCTTACTATATTTATTTTATGATTCTATTTTCACTCATTAACTCCGAAACCGTACCAATCTTAAAATTTTTTTGTTCAATTAGAGTGATTAAACGATCCAGCGATTTAGCAGTTGATGCAGTTGGATGCATGAGTACCATAGAACCATTATCAATTTTTGTAATGACACGATTAATTAATACTTCAGGCGAAGGCTTTTGCCAATCAATTGTATCTACAGTCCACATAACTGTTTTCATGTGTAATTCATTGGCTACTTTGATTGTTTCATCCCTGTAACTTCCGCTTGGAGGTGCAAACCATTCACTTTTTTCTCCAGTAGCTGCTTCTATCACTTCATTGGTCCTGATTAATTGCTGCCTTGCCTGAGCGGCCGTCAATCTCTTCATATCTGGGTGGGAATAGGAATGATTGCCTACCTCATGACCAGCACTGACTATCATTTTTGCAAGCTCTGGATTGTTTTTGACCCAATTACCTTCTAGAAAAAAACTTGTGGAAATATGGTGTCTTTTCAGCGTCGCGAGCATTTGTGATAAATATTCATTGCCCCATGCAACATTTATGATAAAGGAAACCATCGGTTTATCTGGATTGCCTTTATAAATAGGGGAAGGCGGCAAATCATTAAGGTGAACTTTTGGGCTAATTTGTGTAAAAACCAGTTTATTTTTATCAAAAACGCCTTTTGATTTCATATTTTTATATGAGGCGGCAATATCCACCTTCAGCCCATTATATCCAGGAATGGCCTTCCAGACTCGATCTATTTTAGCGTCGGAAGGTGAAATTTCATATGTAGGTGCCTTTTTCTCGATTGTTTGATAAAGAGAATCAGACTGTTTTGCTGCCGGAAGTGCAGTTTCCGTCAACTTAGCAACATATTTGTTTACAAATGGATTGTTGACTGAAATCCAGGCAATAAAAATAATAATTATTAAAATAAATGACTTTCTCATCAGCGTTCTTCCCCCTTCCATAAAGAATATGTGAAAAGGGGACAAGGTAGAACGAAAAGCGGAAGCGCTTTGATCAGGCGCTGAAGCTAGACATTACATACGAAAAGTCAGGAGCGCCCCCCTGACTTTCTTATTTGATTAATGTTTTATTTTGTTTCTTCCGCTTTTTCCTTCTGTTCCTTCAAAACGGCCTTCCGTGATAGGTTAACTCGGCCTTGCTTATCAATTTCAGTTACTTTTACTAACAGTTCGTCGCCGATTTTAACAACGTCCTCGACTTTGCCTACACGCTCTTCGGCAAGTTCAGAAATATGGACTAAACCATCTTTTCCGGCAAAAATTTCGACGAATGCACCAAATTTTTCAATCCGCTTCACTTTTCCTAGGTACATCTGTCCAACTTCAACTTCGCGAACAATATCTTCAATGATTTTCTTCGCTTTTTGGTTCATTTCTTGGTTAGCAGAGGCGATGAAGATCGTACCATCCTGCTCAATATCGATTTTAACACCAGTTTCTTCAATAATTTTATTGATTTGCTTTCCACTTGGTCCAATAACATCCCGAATCTTATCAGGGTTGATGTTCATCGTTAAGATTTTTGGAGCAAATTGTGAAAGTTCCTCTCTAGGTACCGATATAGTAGCCAGCATAGAATTTAAAATATGCATTCTTCCTACTTTCGCCTGCTGAAGAGCTTCTTCTAAAATTTCACGGGAAAGACCTTCAATTTTAATATCCATTTGCAGGGCAGTAACCCCTTTGGCTGTTCCAGCTACTTTAAAATCCATGTCTCCCAAATGATCTTCCATTCCCTGAATATCAGATAAAACAGTATAATGTTCACCTGATTTTACAAGTCCCATCGCAATACCTGCAACCGGTGCTTTTATCGGCACCCCAGCATCCATCATGGCTAAAGTACTTGCACAAATACTCGCCTGAGATGTTGAACCATTTGATTCTAGGACTTCTGAAACAAGGCGGATTGTATATGGAAAATCCTTTTCAGATGGGATAATCGGTTCTAATGCTCTTTCCCCAAGTGCACCATGGCCAATTTCACGGCGGCCTGGTCCACGGATTGGGCCAGTTTCCCCAACACTAAAGGATGGGAAGTTATAATGATGCATGAACCGTTTCTCTTCCTCAATTCCAAGTCCATCAAGGATTTGGACATCTCCCATTGCGCCAAGCGTACAAATGCTCAAGGCTTGGGTTTGACCTCGAGTAAACAAACCGGAACCGTGAGTACGCGGTAAGATGCCTACCTGTGAAGATAATGGGCGAATTTCATCAATTTTACGGCCGTCTGGACGGACCTTTTCAACAGTAATTAAGCGGCGAACTTCACCCTTAACAATCTTGTCCAAAATTTGTTTTACTTGTTTTAAATCATCATCATTTGCTTCTTGATCTTCAAAGCGGGCAATGACCTGGTTTTTTACTTCTTTAATAGCATCTTCACGGGCATGCTTTTCTTGAACCTGAATGGCATTTACCATATCGGCTTCACAAAGTTCTCTAACTTCTGCTTCAAGTTCTTTATCAATTTCATAAAGAGATATTTCTCTTTTTGGCTTGCCAATTTCAGCGACTATTTTTTCTTGGAATTCAATCAAGCGTTTAATTTCGTCATGTCCAAACATAATTGCCTTAAGCATGGTTTCTTCTGGTACTTCAAGTGCTCCTGCTTCCACCATGTTGATAGCATCCCTCGTGCCGGCTACCGTTAAGTGAATATCGCTTTTTTCTGCCTGCTCGACAGTTGGATTGATGATAAATTCATTATCTACACGGCCAACAACAACACCGGCAATAGGACCTTCAAATGGAATATCGGAGGTACTAAGTGCCAAAGATGAACCAAACATCGCAGCCATTTCGGTCGAACAATCTTGATCGACACTCATCACAATGCTAATCACTTGAACATCATTACGGAATCCGTCAGCAAAAAGCGGGCGTATTGGACGGTCTATTAATCGGCTGGCTAAAATAGCCTTTTCACTTGGACGGCCTTCACGTTTAATAAAGCCTCCTGGGATTTTACCAACTGCATATAACCGCTCTTCGTAGTTAACTGTTAATGGAAAAAAGTCTAAATTTTTAGGTTCTTTTGAAGCTGTTGCAGTACTTAGGACTGCTGTATCCCCATAGCGTACAAGGACTGCACCATTTGCCTGTTTTGCTAATTGTCCAATTTCGACAGATAGCTTGCGGCCAGCCCAATCAATGGAGTACTCGTGTTTCGTTTGTTCCATATTTTTACCCCTCTCTATCTAAATCACTTAGAGGATGATACGAAAGAATTACTTTCACTGTAATCATCTTACTAAATCTTTTAATTATTATAAAAAAAGCCTAAAAAGCTTATGTTATCAAGTCAATCACATATAATAGTATGCACAAATAAGTCCAGTCTTAAAATATGTATAAAAAATTCTTTATTTTTTGATGTGATTTGCGCTTCAATCAACATTGTTAAAAAAATTAGCAATGTAATTTTATAAAACCTATTCTTTAAAAAAACCTAATAAAAAAGCGGGAAAATTCCCGCTTCTGTAGACTAACGACGTAGACCAAGCTTATTGATTAACTCACGGTAACGTTGAACGTCTTTGTTACGTAGGTAAGTCAAAAGATTACGACGTTTACCAACCATTTTCAAAAGACCGCGACGTGAGTGGTGATCTTTCTTATGAGTACGTAAGTGGTCGTTCAAATTGTTGATTGATTCTGTAAGGACAGCGATTTGAACTTCTGCAGAGCCAGTGTCGTTCTCATGAGTTTTATACTCATTGATTAGTTCATTTTTACGTTCTTGAGTGATTGCCATCCAGTTCACCTCCTAAATTTACAAATCCCCATTTACCGAGCAAGCGTTGGTGATTCGACTTGCCAAGCAAAGGTTATTTTTAATACGTATTTAAGAATACAACCTTTTACGTCAAAAAGCAAGCTAAAACCTTCATATAATGTAGGAAAAACTTCTAATTACGACCAAAGTTAAAAAGAATGTCGATTTTTTTCAAAATAGGCTAATGCCGTTTCTTTATCTCTTTCAATTTGGGCAACGAGCTCCTCAATTCCCGAGAATTTTTGTTCCTTTCTAAGGTATGGATGCCACTCGATGACCACTTCTTCTCCGTAAATCTCTTGATTAAAGTTAAACAAATGAACCTCAACGGAAACCCTTAAAGATTCCTTATTAAAAGTAGGTTTATATCCCACATTACAAACACCGTTATACCAAAGATTCTTAACCTTCATTCTAACTGCGTAGACACCAAGCGGAGGGATGATATACTCTTCATTAACGCCTATATTAGCAGTAGGAAAACCAATGGTTCTTCCCCGTTTGTCTCCATGTATGACTATTCCAGAAGTTGTATAAAACCTCCCAAGTAAAATTGGAAGATCCTCCATATTCCCATCCTTTAACATCTTTCGGATTCTTGTTGAGCTTACCTTTTCGTCCCCTTCTGAAAACTTGGGAACAATGGTATAGGAAAATTCCTCTCTAGAATGGAAGGGCAAGGTTTCCATCGTCCCCTTTCCCATGCGTCCATAAGAGAAGTCAAATCCAGCTACAACATGTTTTACATTAAGACCAATCACAAATTGATCAATAAATTCTTGAGGTAAAAGATTAGCAAATTCAGATGTAAAATGGACGATAAATAGATAATCAATACCTAACCCCTCAATTATTTTGATTTTTTCTGATAATGGGGTAATGTATTGTACGTGTTGTTCACTTTTCCCTAACACAACGGAAGGATGGGGATCAAAGGTCATAACCGCACTATGAAAACCGTTAAGTTCAGCCTGTTTTTTTGCCTCTAAAATGACCTGCTGATGACCGCGATGTACGCCATCAAAATATCCTAAGGCCATCGCAAGTGGCGGATAATTGTGATTTTTAAAATTGAATGGAAAACTAAGCTTCTTTACTTCCAAATGAAACTCACCTTTTCTTAACCGTAACCTTTACACTATCTCATTTCTTAAAACTTTAACTGGTTTAAGTAGCTCTGGCTTATTAGGATGCTTGGAATAAATTGCAAGAGCCAGGCCCTCTGTAGTTTCAGCGATAATAGGTCCGTTACTTGTTTTTAAATGTTCTGGTATTTTTAATAGTGCACCATTTTTCACTTTCTCTGCTACTGTATCATTAATCAGTAATTTCGGCAAATGAGAAAGTGCGGTTTCTAACGGTTTCAAAATCTCTTCGATTTTTCCAGCTTCCATAAAATGTTCAATTTCATCAAAGGTAAAACAATCCTTTAATCCAAAAGAGGCAGATTGGATTCTGGTAAGCTTTGACATATGCGCTGGGTATCCTAGGGCTTCACCAATCATTACAGCCAACGTGCGAATGTATGTCCCTTTGCTGCAGCTGACTTTAAAGCGGAACTGGATCGTCTCCCCAGAAAATTCAGTTCGATTATCGAGGAGTTCAATCGAATAAATATTTACCTTTCTGGTCGGCCTTTCCACTTCTATACCTTTCCGTGCATATTCATAAAGACGGACGCCGCCTACCTTTACTGCAGAATACATTGGCGGAGTTTGCTCAATTTCGCCTGTCAGCGACTCAAGAACCTTCATAATTTCTTCACGGTTAATGGTCCTGTCTATTTGCTTCTGTTCAACTTTATCTCCAGATGCATCTTCAGTTGTTGTCGAAAAGCCTATTGTCACTTCGCCTTCATAAGCTTTTCCTGCATCCGTAATATACTCGGCAACTTTGGTTGCCTTCCCGATACAAATAGGAAGAACCCCTGTCACATCCGGATCAAGCGTTCCAGTATGTCCTACCTTTTTTGTTTTTAATATCTTTCGTAATTTAAACACACAGTCATGAGAGGTTAATCCTGCTGGCTTAAATAATGCTAAGATTCCTTCCAATTAATTCTCTCCGATCTAAAATTTATAAATTGAAGGCCGTGTTAACATAGTTGTTGATTTGCGCTCCAGGCGCTTCGCTTTCCGCGGGCGGTTCGGGGAGCCTCCTCGGCTCCGTACTCCCGCAGGAGTCTCGCGCCTTCCGCTCCAATCAACATAGTTTCAAAATCAATAATATTCTTTAACATAGCCTAATTGAAAAAAGGATAGACAAATGTCTATCCAGTTATTCTTCTTCATGTTTTTCCATTGGTTTATCGCTGTCGTGTAATTGATGAAGAAGTGTTTCAATTCGATTTCCATAATCGATTGATTCATCGAATTCAAAAATAATTTCAGGTGTTTTACGTAAACGAATACGATGGCCAATTTCAGTCCGGATAAAACCTTTTGCTTTTGCCAGGCCTTTTAACGTATTCTCTCTTTGCTCGTCATCACCTAAAACAGAAATAAAAACTTTTGCTTGTTGGAGATCTCCTGTTACTTGAACATCCGTAACAGTTACAAAGCCAATCCGAGGATCCTTGATTTTACGGCCAATTATGTCACTTAGTTCTTTTTTCATTTGTTCTCCAACGCGATTTGCTCTGTGGCTCATGAAATTCACCTCTTAACTTAAAGCCAATCTATATCGGTGATCGTTCTTTCTATTTCAGGAAAGGAGTCGATTAGTTTTAATGCGGACTGCAATTCCTGTTCAGTCGAAACCCTAGTAGAGGTGACGGCAACGATTGCAATCTTTGTCCGCTGCCATACATCTTGGTAGTCCACCTCTGATACAGATATATTATATTTTTGTTTTAAGCGGGTTAATATCCGCTGTAAAACGGCTCGTTTCTCTTTTAAAGAATGAGCATCATATATGATACATTCACAAACGGCTGAGCCAATTATCATTTACGCTCAATTTCTTCCATAACGAAAGCTTCAATGATATCTCCTTCTTTAACATCATTGAAGTTTTTAATGGTAATACCACATTCGTAGCCTTGTGCCACTTCTTTGGCATCGTCTTTAAATCGTTTTAAGGCATCGATTTGTCCTTCAAAGATAACCACACCGTTACGAATTAAACGAATGCCGCTGTCTCTGGTAATTTTACCATCCGTTACATAAGAACCAGCAATGGTACCAACCTTTGAAACTTTGAAGGTCTGACGAACTTCTGCTTGACCAATAATTTTCTCTTGGAATTCTGGGTCAAGCATACCTTTCATTGCGGATTCCATTTCTTCGATTACTTTATAAATGATGCGATGAAGCCTTACATCAACCTTTTCTGCTTCAGCTGCACGCTTGGCATTGGCATCAGGACGAACGTTAAAGCCAATTACAATCGCATTTGAAGCAGCGGCAAGACTAATATCAGATTCATTAATGGCGCCTGCACCACTATGAATAATCTTAATGTTAACACCCTCAACATCAATTTTTTGCAGGGATGCTGCAACAGCCTCGGCAGACCCTTGAACATCAGCTTTTAAGATGATGTTTAGATCCTTCATTTCCCCTTGCTTCAATTGATCAAATAAGGTTTCTAGGCTAACAATTGATTTTTCACCACGTTGGGCTGCCAATGCAGATTGGGCACGAGCTTCACCAACTTGTCGAGCTGTTTTTTCGTCTTCAAAAACAACAAAGCGGTCTCCGGCTTGTGGAACGTCATTAAGTCCTGTAATTTCAACAGGAGTAGAAGGTCCGGCTTCCTTCACACGTCTGCCAAGATCATTTACCATTGCACGAACACGGCCATAAGTGTTTCCGACAACGATTGGATCTCCAACTTTTAACGTTCCATTTTGAACTAATAAAGTAGCAACTGACCCACGGCCTTTATCTAACTGTGCCTCGATAACAGTACCAACTGCTTTTCGATTTGGATTTGCTTTATATTCTTCCACTTCACCTACAAGAAGAATCATTTCAAGGAGATTGTCAATTCCTTCTCCTGTTTTTGCAGATAGAGGAACGAAAATGGTTTCGCCGCCCCATGCTTCAGCAACTAATCCATGTTCGGTTAATTCCTGCATAACGCGGTCTGCATTAGCTGCTTCTTTGTCCATTTTATTTACCGCTACGATAATTGGCACTTCCGCTGCTTTGGCATGGTTGATCGCTTCCACAGTCTGCGGCATAACACCATCATCGGCAGCTACAACTAAAATGGTAATATCGGTAATTTTTGCACCGCGAGCACGCATTGTTGTGAAAGCAGCGTGTCCAGGTGTATCAAGGAAGGTAATTTTCTTACCATTCTCCACAACTTGGTACGCACCAATATGCTGTGTAATCCCACCTGCTTCTCCTTCTGTAACTTTTGTGTTTCGGATGGAATCAAGCAGAGTTGTTTTCCCATGGTCAACGTGACCCATAATCGTTACAACTGAAGGTCTTTCCACAAGTGATTCAGATGGGTCTTCTGTAAAGTAAACTTCTAGGTCAGTTGTATCAATCTTAATTTCTTCTTCAACTTCAACCCCATACTCACCTGCAATCAATTCAATTGCATCTTTATCTAATACTTGGTTGATGGTCGCCATGACGCCAAGTAAAAAGAGCTTTTTAATAATTTCTGATGGCTCACGATATAATTTCTTAGCTAGCTCTGCAACCGTAAGTGATTCACTAAAGGTAATTTTAGCCGGAAGCTCTTTTTCCTTTTTCTTTTGCGGTTGTTGTGTTTGCTGAACATTAGTATGATTTCTCTTTTTATTATTATTATTATTACGATTTTGATTATTGTTGTTATTAAAAGGCTTATTCTTAGCTTTTCCAGAATTAAAGGCTTTATTTTCTTTTGACTGATATTCCTGATCATGCTTTTTGCCTTCTTTATTCTTTGGCGCTGTCGCTACTTTCACCTTACTAGGCACAACAGTTTTATCGTCATCATCCTCAAATGCTTTAGGTGTCGTCTTTACCTGGACCTGAGGCTTATTAGCTTGCTGCTGCTGCTGAGCAGGTTGCCCATTTGTACGTTTGTTCTGCGACCCATTATTTTGTTTTTGCTGCGTGTTATTTGCCTGTTTTTGCTGTGATGTGTTTTCTTTTTTGTTGTAAGCTGCATCAAGTTTTTTTATGTCTGAATCCTCTAAAGTTGCCATATGATTTGAAACCTCAATATTCATTTCTTTTAGTTTTGTAATAATTTCTTTACTTGAAATATTATGTTTTTTTGCATATTCATAAACGCGTAGTTTACTCATTTTTTCACCCCCGCAAGATTTAATCGAGCAACGTTACCAGTTTCTTAGCAAATCCATCATCCAAAACAGCTACAACAACGCGGGCTTCTTTGCCAATCGCTTGACCTAGGAGAAAACGGTTCTCCACTAATTTATATGGAACCTCATATGAATTACATTTATCTGTAATTTTTTTAGTTGTATTTTGAGATGCATCTGCGGATAATAAAATGAGTTTTGCTTTCCCGCTCCGTATCTCCTTCACAGAAAGCTCCTCACCCGATATGATTTTGCGCGCTCGATTGGCCAAGCCAAGCAATGACATCCATTGATTTTGATTCATTTGGATAGTCAGTTCTCCTTCTCTATTAGCTCAAGTAATTCATCATATATCGATTCATTTATTGTAACCTCTAAATGATTAGATAAAGTATTTTTCTTCTTGGCTAGTAAGATTGCTTCTTTGTCCTTAGAAAGGTATGCTCCCCTGCCGGATTTTTTTCCCGTTAGGTCGATAGATACTTCCCCTTCTTTAGAGCGAACGATGCGAACGAGTTCTTTTTTCGGTTTCATTTCACCGGTTGCCACGCATTTGCGCATGGGAACTTTTTTCTTATTGTTCACGATCATTCACCTCTACTTTATTCCAATTCTTCATCATAGTTGAAATCATCCTCAACCTGATCATCAAAAAGTCTTATTGTTTCTTCCCTTGGATAAATTCCAATTTCCCGAGCTTCGGTTTCAGATTTGATATCAATTTTCCAGCCAGTCAGCTTGGCTGCCAAGCGGGCATTTTGTCCGCGTTTCCCGATTGCCAGTGAAAGCTGATAGTCAGGAACAACGACCGTGGTTGCTTTCTCATTTTCATTTACCATTACATCTAAAACTTTAGATGGGCTTAGTGAATTGGCAACAAAGACTACTGGATCATCAGACCATTTTACGATATCAATTTTTTCACCTTTTAATTCATTTACAACCGCTTGTACCCTGGTTCCCTTCGGACCAACACAAGATCCTACTGGATCGACCTCATTGTTTTCGGAATGGACAGATATTTTTGAACGATCCCCGGCTTCGCGTGCAACCGATTTGATTTCAACAGTTCCGTCATAAATTTCAGGTACTTCAATTTCAAATAAGCGTTTGAGTAATCCTGGGTGGGTCCTAGATACAAAAATTTGTGGACCTTTTGTCGTTTTTTCTACCTTTGTAATAAATACTTTAATCCGATCATGCGGCTTATATCTTTCATTCGGCATTTGTTCATTTAACGGCAGCAAGGCTTCAATTTTCCCAAGGCTTACATAAATAAATTTGGAATCAAGCCGTTGAACAATCCCCGTCATAATATCTTCTTCACGGTCGATAAATTCTGAATAAATAATTCCGCGTTCAGCTTCTCTTACACGCTGAGTGACCACTTGCTTTGCTGTTTGAGCGGCAATTCTGCCAAAATCCTTTGGTGTAACTTCCATTTCCACGACGTCTTCAACCTGATAATTCGGATTAATCCGTCTTGCATCTTCGATTGAAATTTCCAGACGCGGGTCGAATACCTCGTCAACCACTTCTTTTCTTGCAAACACACGCATTGAGCCATTTTGTAAGTTCAAATCAATTCTTACGTTCTGAGCTTGATTGAAATTGCGGCGATAAGCCGAAATCAGTGCTGCTTCAATGGCATCAATTAATATATCTCTGGAAATACCTTTTTCTCTTTCCAGTATCATAAGAGCATCTAATAATTCGCTGCTCATCTGCTTGTATCCCCCTAATCCTCTTCAATTTATTCTTATGAAAAAATAACAGCCAGTCTGGCACTTGCAACTTTTTCATAGGGAATTTCAATAGTTTTCTTTCTTGTTTTGATTTTCACTTCGATTTTGATGGCTTGACCGTCAAATTCTAAAAGCTGACCCTCGAAGCTTTTTTCTCCATCCATTGGCTCATAGGTTTTGATAAAGACATTTTTGCCAATCGCTTTTTCGAAATCCTTCGCTTTTTTTAATGGACGTTCCGCCCCTGGAGACGACACTTCAAGAAAATAGTTGTGTGGGATTGGGTCTACTTCATCTAGTTTTTCACTTAATTTTTCGCTAACTATTCCGCAATCCTCTATATCTACACCAGTCTCTTTATCGATATATACGCGAAGAAACCAACTTTTTCCTTCTTTGACATACTCGATTTCGACTAATTCTAAACCAAGTTCTTGAAATATTGGTGCAGCCAGTTCTTCAACCACTTCCGTTACTTTGCTCATGACTAACCTCCCTTTCCAATTATTTCACCCATATTTTATGTAGTTCACGGAAAGTTTTATCAAGTTACTCTGTAAAAACCTTTATAACAAAGACGAAAGAGTGGGAGGATTCCCACTCTTGCACACGAGAGTATTTCTTAGTATTTCCAATAAAACTATAACATAACCATGATTGATATGCAAACCAAATCCAAAAGCGGAAGCGCCTTGTACAGGGGCGACAATCATAAGACAAGCACTGACAGAAGGCGCTTTTTGCCTTCCGAAGTGATTGGCTTATGACTCGAGCCCCTAGGCGCTGTAGCTAGACGTTATACTAAGTTAAAACAAGGATAACTGGTTTTGTTCTGGAAGAGATTTCAGACAGCCTTGTTTATCTAAATACTCCAGTATTGTTTTTGATACTTTGCCGCGTTGCTGTAGGTCTTCTTTTGATAAAAACTCTCCGTCTCCTCTTGCCTTCACAATATTAAAGGCCGCATTCGTTCCAAGTCCAGGAATCGAATTAAACGGTGGAATTAGTGTATTTCCTTCAATAATAAATTCTGATGCATCAGATTTGTATAAATCGTAATTTTGGAAGGAAAAGCCTCTTTCAGTCATTTCAAGCGCCAGTTCCATTACGGTCAATAAGTTTTTCTCCTTGTTAGAAGCCTCTAGACCCTTTGCATTGATTTCTTCAATTTTTGCCTTAATGGCTTCTGAACCGCGTGACATCGCTTCGATATCAAAATCCTCAGCCCGGACTGTAAAATAAGCCGCATAATAAAGCAGCGGAAGATGAACTTTAAAATAAGCAATCCTTACAGCCATTAATACATAGGCTGCAGCATGGGCTTTCGGGAACATGTATTTTATTTTCTTACAAGAATCAATGTACCACTCCGGCACTTCATTCTTCCGCATTTCTGCTTCCATTTCCTCGCTTAAGCCTTTTCCTTTACGAACTGATTCCATAATTTTAAAGGCAAAGGATGGGTCCAGCCCCTGGTAAATGAGATAAACCATGATATCGTCACGACAGCCGATTACTTCACTTAAATTACAGATCTTATTATGGATTAACTCCTGGGCATTTCCCAGCCATACATCCGTTCCGTGCGATAGACCTGAGATTTGGACCAATTCTGAAAACGTCGTTGGTTTTGTATCCTCAAGCATCTGACGAACAAAACGCGTTCCGAATTCAGGGATGCCAAGTGTTCCTGTTTTACACATGATTTGATCCTCTGTTACCCCTAATGATTCCGTACCGCTAAAGATTTTCATGACTTCAGGGTCATCAGTCGGAATCGTTTTCGGATCCATTCCGCTTAAGTCCTGAAGCATCCTGATGACCGTCGGATCGTCGTGACCAAGGATATCAAGCTTTAAAACATTATCATGGATGGAATGGAAATCAAAATGGGTTGTTTTCCATTCAGAGTTTTTATCATCAGCAGGAAATTGAATCGGTGTAAAATCATAAACATCCATATAATCAGGAATAACAATAATACCGCCGGGATGCTGACCCGTTGTTCTCTTTACTCCTGTACAGCCTGAAGCGAGCCGTTCTACTTCCGCTCCGCGGATTTGCAGATTATTGTCTTGCTGATAGGCTTTTACATATCCAAATGCCGTTTTATCCGCAACCGTGCCAATTGTGCCTGCACGGTAAACATATTCTTCACCGAACAAGACTTTTGTATAGTTATGGGCACGCGGCTGATATTCTCCCGAGAAGTTCAAATCGATATCGGGAACCTTGTCCCCTTTAAACCCAAGGAAGGTTTCGAATGGGATATCGTGTCCATCCTTACGATATTTATCACCGCAATTTGGACAATCTTTATCAGGCAAATCAAAACCAGATCCGACAGATCCATCATTAAAGAACTCCGAATGCTTACAGGATGGGCAGACATAATGCGGCGGCAATGGATTTACTTCGGTTATTTCCGTCATGGTTGCAACAAAGGAAGAACCCACCGATCCCCTTGAACCTACCAGATAGCCATCATCTAAAGATTTTTTCACTAGTTTGTGTGAAATCAAATAAATAACGGCAAAGCCATGGCCAATGATACTTTTTAACTCTTTTTCAAGTCTGGCCTCTACAATCTCCGGAAGCTGTTCACCGTAAATTCTTCGTGCCATGGCGTAACTCATTTCACGCATTTCCTCATCGGCACCTTCAATTTTCGGTGTATATAAATCATCTTTAATTGGCTTTATAACTTCGATCATATCAGCAATTTTATTGGTGTTTGTAACGACAATTTCTTTTGCTTTTTCTTTGCCTAGGAACGAGAATGCATCGAGCATTTCATTGGTTGTTCGAAAATGAACGTCCGGCAATTGATGGCGATTAAGAGGATTCGCTCCGCCCTGTGAATTAACTAATATCTTTCGATAAATTTTATCATTTTCATTTAAATAATGGACATTCCCGGTTGCAACAACTGGAATCCCTAATTTATCACCCAGCGCGACAATTTTTGAAATAATATCTTCCATGGCCTTTTCATCTCGGACCAATTCCATTTCAATCAATGGTGCGTTAACTTCCTTTGGCATAACTTCAAGATAGTCGTAAAATCCTGCAAAGGCCTCTACTTCTTCCGGAGACTTCTGCATCATCCCTTCAAACACTTCGCCTTTATTACAGGCAGATCCAACAATAATACCTTCTCGATATTTTTGAAGAACAGACCTTGGAATACGTGGAACTCTATAAAAATATTCGAGATGAGAAATCGAAATGAGTTTAAATAAGTTCTTTAACCCTAATTCGTTTTGTGCTAATAAGGTGCAGTGATAGGGACGAGCCCGCTGATAGGCATTTCCTTTTCCCATATTATCGTTAAATTCATCATGATACTCAATGCCTTTTTCAAGAGCATCCTTTAACATTTTTAATAACAAATATCCAGTTGCTTCCGCGTCATATATTGCACGGTGGTGCTGTGTTAATTCAATATCAAATTTCTTTGCTAATGTATTTAAACGATGGTTTTTTAATTCTGGATAAAGAAAACGACCAAGCTCTAGTGTATCAATAACTGGATTTTTTGCTTTTTCCAAGCCAATCTGTTTATAGCCTACATTCAAAAAACCCATATCGAAAGAAGCATTATGTGCTACAAGGACTGAATCTCCAACCCAATCATGGAATTTCCGCAAAACTTCTTCGACCTCAGGAGCATTTTGCACCATATCATCGGTAATTCCAGTTAAGTTGATTGTCGTTGCTGAAAGCCGGTGATGCGGATTAGCAAACGACTCAAAGCGATCAATGATATCCCCATCCTTCACTTTTACAGCCGCAAGTTCGATAATGGTATCATATACAGCCGAAAGTCCGGTTGTTTCAACGTCAAAGACTACAAACGTATCTTCAGCCAACAGTCGGTGGGCATCATTATAGGCAATAGGTACACCATCATCCACTAAGTTCGCTTCTACACCGTATAAAATTTTGATATCATTTTTCTTTCCGGCGCCGAATGCCTCCGGGAAGGATTGAGCAACGGCATGATCTGTAACAGCAATAGCCTTATGGCCCCATTTTTTTGCCTGGGCAATCAGCGTACTAACAGGTGTAACAGCGTCCATTTGACTCATAGGTGTATGCAGGTGCAGCTCTACACGTTTTTCCCCTTCAGGTGCTGTATCCTTTCGCCCCTCAGGTTTAATTTCATTAATATCGTTTCCAATCATGACGAGGTCACGGACAAAGGTGTCATTTTGAATGCTTCCGCGTACCCTAACCCACATTCCTTTTTTCACCAACTGGAACAGTGCTGCATCTTCTTTGTCACGCGAGAACATTTTTACCATGATCGAGCTGGTATAGTCAGTAACTTTAAAGGTTAACAATGAACGCCCGCTTCTTAATTCTCGAATTTCAGCATTAAAAATATAGCCTTCAACCGTAACTCTTCTTTCTTCATCAACGATTTCAATCATGCTTCGAAGGTCGCTATCATCCTTGATCGTAAGCCCAATCGAAAGCGGTCCTTCCGGTACTTCTCCGCCCGCTTGTTCCTTTTCCGCTTCTTTCTTCTGCAATTCCACCATTGCCTGAAGTCCGCGTTCCTGGTCTTCTTTTTGCTTAGCTAGCAGGAACTGCTGATATTCTTCATTTTTTTCTTCGCTTTTAATTTCTGTCTCAATCGACAAATTTGGAAAACCATAGGTTTGAAAAATATCAGCGATGATTCCACCGTATTTTCGTTTTAATGCTTGTCCTTCTGTATCATTACGGACAGAAATAGTTATCTTATTTCCATTCACTTCAGGAATCTGCTCATTTAATAGCTTTATTAATGGCGGAGCAATGCCCTCTATTTGCTGAATGCCGTAACTCCAATAGTCTCGTATTAATTCTGCAGATATGGTTTGATCAATTACGCGAATTTCATGTGAGATGGAGGCAATATTTGCAAAGGTTCTTTCAAGTTGGGAAGCGAATAAAACATATACATTATATGGAAGGATTTTCTCGAATAAAAATTGAAAATGCCACTTCCTTGCTTTTTTTTCAACCAATAATCGGTCAATTTGGGCATTGTTGAAATGCACTACTACAGCATCCTCGATCAATTTCAGCTGCTGGAGCAAGAGTTGGAATCGCTCTTTTTTGCCTAAGGCATGTTCGCTCATCGTACCCTCTCCCATCTATTAAAAATCTTATTATCTCTTTGTCAAAAAATAATTATATCACATCAAAGAAAACTATTCGGCTTTATTCGACAGAAAACTTCATCCATTTTGTAACCACTTTTACCAAACTTGGATGTTGATTTACGCTCCAGGCGCTTCGCGCACCTTAGGGCGTGCCGGTGAGCCTCC
>NZ_JBITPF010000061.1:0-17489 GCF_050468025.1 Neobacillus sp. NRS-1170
CTGCCAAGCGCACAAAAGACGAACAGTTCACACTGCTCGCCTTTTTTTCGCTAGCGTCCGCTGTATATGGACAAATGTCCTAGGATGGTGCCTGACACCCCTTATAGACACGACCTACACTTAAACCATTCTATTCTAGAATACTATTACATATTTTTCAGAAAAATCCAAATGCTAATTCAATTTTAGTAGAGTAAGAGGTATGGGTCAATGGTATTGAAAAATTATTAGGGGTTGGTGCAGCTTATGACATATTTCGATGAACGTATGACACATTTTGAGGAACTTACTACCTATTTTCGGAGGATTACTACCGGTTTTTTGAAACTTACGACATTTGCTGGATACTAATTGGAAATCCCTCAAAAAAAGCCACTCCCTCATTAGGAATGACTGATTTCCTTCGAATTCCTTGCATTCACAAAGCTGCCTATGGCTAATGACAGAAGTATACCAGCACTATCAATTCCGATATCAAATAGCCTGCCGTCCCTGGTGAAATATAATTGAAGAAACTCGGTTAATATTGCATAGAAGCCAGCAAAAATAAAGACCTCAAATTTGGAACGAACTTTGGTCTGAAGCAGTAGCGCTAAGATGAAAAAGGCCGTAAGGTGCCCTATTTTTTGTATGATGAAGTCCATGTTTATACTAACAGGAAGGGGCTTCAGTAGCTCCGTAAACTGCGGGTGCGCATCCCACTCGAAGTGAACCGCTCCTGATGCCAGCAATTCTGAAAAATTTGCGGTACAGGTAAAAACAAAGATTGATAATGTCCAAAATATGATAAAGATTACTCTCATGAATGGTTCCTCCTTCAAAATCCATTTTCGACTTAGAAGGAGAAAAGTATACAAAAAAGGCGAACAGATGAGAATCTGTTCGCCTTCATTGGATCTCGTGATTACTTAATCCAAGCACCATCTTTTCCTAGCTTATAGCCGTCTACAGTTGTGTTAGCAGCCATAACGCCACTTTTGTTTAGGTAGTACCATTTGCCGTTAATTAGTTTCCAGCCAGTTGCCATGGAACCGTTACCGTTTAGGTAATACCACTTACCCTCTTCTAATAACCAGCCAGTCTTCATAGCGCCAGTCTTAGTTAGGTAGTACCAAGCTCCTTTATCTAATACCCAGCCAGTAGCCATTTGACCGTCTTTCTTCAAGAAGTACCAATTGCCGCCGTCTTTAACCCAGCCAGTAGCTTTTACATTGTTCACGTAATAGAACCAAGAACCATTTTCCATTTTCCAGCCATTCTTCTGAACAACAGCGTCCTGACGGTTGATGACAACTTCCTTCACTGTTTCGTTACCAGAAAGGTCTTTTGCTCTTAAGGTTACTTTGTTTTCGCCTTCCTTAAGAGGTACAGTTACGGAATAGTTTTTATTCAATGGTTGAATATCATCAATTGGGCTAACCTTTGGAACTTCAAACTCATTATCTTCATTCACAAAGAAGCTTAAGTAGTGGAAGTTATCCTGCAGGTTCACATTTAAAGTAACCTTGTCGACCTTCTTATCTACGCGTGAAGGTGCGTTTACGTTAATCACTGGTTTTGTTGTATCGATAAAGACTTTACGTGCAATTGAGAAGGACTTATTAGAGTGATCAGTCGCTTCAACCGTTATATCATATAAGCCGTCCTTATCAAACTTAACAGTTGTATCGAAGTAGAATTTGCCATCTTCTTTATTTTGCGCGAATTCAACGTCTTTTCCATTTACCTTAATGGCTTTAATACCAGTATCATCAGAAATGAATCCTTTTACAGGAACTTCTTTTGTACTGTAAGCGCCCCATGGCTCTGGTGAATTTGGAATATAATTTCCATCTTCATCCTTTGATCCATCAGAGATAATGATTAGCGGCAGGTCCACATCACCTTTTGCAGCCGTATCATAGCCGGTATTTCCAGCATAGTCCCAAGCCACTACTTGAACAACTGCTTTATCTGGAACAGCTGTTTCTTGTTCTGCAAATGAGAAAGAGGTAGCTTTGCCATCGACAGAGTCAACATACTCACCATTTACGTAAATATCGTAGCTTTCAACGCCTGATCCATTTTCAGTTGTCTTCCAAGTCACCGCTTGCTTCTCAGAATCAAAGGTAGAAGCAACCACAGGATTAGTGGTATCAACTAAGACAGGAATTTTCTTCGATTGCCACTGAGCACCGGCATAGTCAACGACAGATTTGATTTCGTAGTAGTACAAGCCATCTTTCACAACTTGCCCATTTATCTTTCCATCCCAAACACGGTCCGTTTTAAAGGAATACGGTAATGCACTTCCACCATCAAAGGCATTTTTGTAAACATCGGATTCCGCCTCCAGACGCTTAAGTTGGTTGCCGCCCTTGTCCAAAATGTTAAATTGAACTTCAGAGGCATTTCTTAAGAACGATGGAAGAGGATTAAAGTTATCGTAATACTTATCACCATTTGGTGAAAGGGTAAATTCATTCTTTTCAGGAACTGGATACATTTCTAATAATTCATTGTCAACGTTTTCTAATGCATCTACTCCTAAATCAAAGAAGCGAGTTTCTCCAAGAGTTGAGAATCCATCAACAATCTTTGGTTCATCCCACTTGCCATAGAAGCCTACATATGGAACGGTTAAGTTTGGAACAGCTGCATCAGCGCTTACTAAGTTAACGGAACCTTCAACGAAAATGTTCTTTTTCAAGGCAATAGGAAGCTTCAGGTTGCCATCAGCGTCAACAACCGGGATTTTTGCATTTGTAAAATCAACTTTTACTGTAAAATCAGTTGATCCTCCAGCTGGAACCGTAACTTTCTCAGGAGCTGTCACTGTAGCACCATCAAGGTTGCCTGCAATTAGAGCATTGTAATCTGGGCTTTTTTCCACTTGTTGAATGGTGTCTGTTAACACATCTGTGTTTACTTTGTAAGTCACAGATTTATCTTTAGAGATATTTTTGACTGTGAAAGTCATTTCGAAATTAGTAGATTGGAAGTCTTTCAATTCAACCTTTGCATCGCCGGTAGCTTTGTTAACAACATAAGCAGGTGTTGTTACTGCTGAATATGTTTGCATCATACCAGCACCTTGACGGCGAGGAGAGAAAGGTTGACCATGTAAATCTTCAATACCTTTTGCAGTGTTCATTAATAATACTTTTGCCAGGTGCGTGCGGTCAGCAACAGAAAGGCTGCTAAAGCGGGCATCTGATTGTAAGTATTGCTGAACTAGAGCAGATCCGCCGGCAACATGTGGTGATGCCATGGAAGTACCGCTCATCACTTCATATTTATCGTTGTTTACAGTAGAATAAATATTTCCACCAGGAGCAGTAATTTCAGGCTTCAGGTGTAAATCGGGAGTAACTCCCCATGAAGTAAAGCTTGTCATACGTCCCATTTCTGGGCTTTCACTGCTAGCTGTTTGGTTAACATGAAGAGTGGTGTGTCCAGCAGCAATTGTGTCCTCAAGGGCTTTACCCTTATTTCCAGAGATAATTGCGAGTGGTACTTCCCATCCACCTTGATTCTTAAATGGAATATCGTCTGATACAGTACTATTGTATACAATTATGCCAGCTGCTCCTGCGTTTGCAGCGTTTTTCGTCTTATCTGCAAAAGTTATGATTCCACGTTTTACTAACACTACCTTACCTTTTACATCAACACCGTTATAGTCTTCTGGTAACCCAATCTTGCCTCCTAAACTTACGATGTCAAGTTTTCCTCCATTAGCGTCTACAAGCCCTTTCCAGTCATCAATTCCATAACCAATGCTTGAAAAAGAATTGTCACCTTCCACTGTAAAAGCATGTTCATATAAATAAGCTTCATTTCCAGATGCGGCTACAGAAATACCGTCAGGATTTAAGCTCGGTGCCCCTACAACACCGATATCAGGATTTTCAGCATAAGGGTTATCCCAGCCGTCACCGATATGGTTGGAGTTACCAGCAGACATCGCACAAACGATTCCGTTTTCAGTCGCGCGCTTAATCGCAAGATCTTCTGCTCCGTTTTCTTGATAGAATGCAGCTACATCACCAAGACTCATGTTTAGAACATCGGCACCTAGTTTAATAGAGTCATCAATCGCTGCAAGATAGACGTCTGACCATGTAGATGGGTAAATTGGGTCGTTAGAGAATACCTTCATCGCAAGAACTTGCGCTTCTGGTGCAACCCCTTTAACACCGCCATTTGCTTCATCCCCGTTTGCTGCTACGATACCAGCAACGTGCATACCGTGCATGCTTGCGCCAGGTCCTAAATCAAGGATGGTGTTGTTTTGATCATAGTAGTTGTAACCATAAGGAACCTTGTCAGTGTAGTAATGACCTTTTAAGCCTTTGTCAGCAACGATTTTATCAACCGCAGTCTTTGTTAATCCTTCTTTCGAAGTATCAGTCAATTTAAAGTCGCGGTGGCTTGGGTCCACACCAGTATCGATTACCGCTACAACCATACCTTCGCCTTTAAATCCGGCATCTTGCCAAGTTGTCCGGGATTGAACAAAATTGTGGCTTGTTTTTAGGTTCGGTTCCATTTCAGGTTTCTTATACTCGTTGGCTAAGTAGACCCCTTTAACACCGGAAACGCTTTCAATCTTAGCGAGATCGCCGTAAGCCATTTCACCGCTGAAACCATTAAAGGCAGTGGAAAATTTTTGCTTGTACTTAATCGCTACACGCTTAGCCGCAATTTTGTCTTTTACTGCCTTTTGCTGGCTTTCCGCTTTTGCAGCGAGTGAAGATTTTTTATCTTCTGATAATTCTTTATATAGGACACCTTGCTTGGTTGCATATTCTACTGGAGTTTGTCCGTCAACCTCAACGATAACACGAACTTTGTCAGTTGCTTTAAGATTGTCGCGTGCACTAGTTTTAGCTGCATCTTTTTTAAATACAGTTCTTTTTTGATTTTGCTTGAATTGCTTAAGCTTTGCTTCTAAATCACCTGGCTTATAAGTCGCAGCAGTTGTTTGGGAAACAAAACCGAAGTTTGTTAGAACTAGAGCTGACGCTAATGCGTATGTAGCAATTTTGCGCTTCTTATTGTGGTTCTTTTTGCTCATTAAAGATTTCCCCCCTAATGTGAAATATGTAATTCTACTTATTTGTTTATCCCTTTTTCTATTAAGTTAGAAAAGTCGGAATATACAAATATAATTTTAGTATTTTTGTCTAGAATTGGCAATAGATTATTCGGAGAACGAAGAAGTATTTATCGCAATTTTCGACAAAAGGAGTGCGACTATAGTCATATATAGGTTCATGTCTCCACAATGCGGCATATTGGGAAAAAAATTTTGTATTTAGTTGTTTTTTATAGATACATCTTGTCATATTCATGAAGATAATTTTTTGTAAAAAATGAAAGAATAGACGCGGGGCATGTTATCTGATTATGTCGGAATTGCATAATAATAGGGTTTTTAAATAATAAAACAAGTGCCTGTTTCCTACTTGGGGAATGTTATTTCTATAATAAAATAGAAAAGACCAACCCTACCAAGTAGAGTTGGCCTATTTTACTAGAAATTATCAGCGGATCCAAGCGCCGTCTGCGCCGAGTTTATAGCCTTGAATTGTGGTGTTTTTAGCCATTTTTCCAGTTGAATATAAGTAGTACCATTTACCTCCTGTATACAACCAGCCTGTTTGCATGACTCCACTTTTATTCATGAAGTACCAGGAGCCATTGACATAGGCCCATCCAGTTTTCATGGCACCAGTAGCTTCGAGGTAATACCATTTCCCATCCGGTTTAATCCAGCCTGTTTGCATCGCGCCTGAAGAGGCTAAGAAGTACCACTTACCGGCATCCTTCACCCAGCCTGTTTTCATGACACCGTCGGAGTTCAAGAAATACCATTTCCCCTTGTCCTTCACCCAGCCGGTTACAATACCGTCTTCATCCTGGAAGTACCACTGTTTACCTGAAAATACCCAGCCTAGCTTTAAGGCACCTGTATCTTCATTAAAGTAATACCGCTGTCCCTCGATATCAACCCAGCCAATTTGATTCACACCATATTCGTCAAAATAGTAGAGTTCGTCATCAATGTAGTTCAATCCAATTGTCATGATGCCGTCTGGATCGAAATAATAGAACTCATCGTCAATTTGTGCCCATCCGGTGATCATGGCGCCAGTCTCATCGAAGAAATACCAATTGCCCTCAATCTCAACCCACTCTGTCTGCAAGACGCCGTCTGTTCCAAGGTAATAACGATTGCTGCCTAAATCCAGCCATCCTGTTTGCATAGTCCCGTTGGCATTAAAGAAATAGACATTTCCTTCGAGTGTAATCCAGCCGGTCTGCATTACCCCGTCGGTTCCGAGGTAATATTTTTTGCCATTTATTTCAACAAGTCCGGTTTGCATGGCACCATTTTCACCAAGGAAATACCACTTTCCAGCAGCATAAACCCAGCCCGTTTTCATGACACCATTAGGACCGAAGAAATAGTTTACCTTTTCGATCGTTACCCAGCCGGTCTGCATTACGCCATCTTGGTTAAAGTAATATTTATTACCTTCTAATTCTAACCATCCAGTATGGATAACCCCATTTTCATAGTAATACCATTTACCGTCTGCCTGCACCCAGCCATTTTGCGGCTGCGGCTCTGCTCCGGACACGATTCTGTCCTCAACTGATGGAGAAACCGGGCTATTTTTTGCAAAATAATCCGTTAAAATTTCATAGTCGACTAGAAGAAGTTCGTGAATGCGTCCTTCTGTTTTAGCTTGTTTGAAGACTGTATAGCCGTCACCGCCATCCGCAACGAACGCATTCGTAGCGACAGAATAGGTTTTCGCCAAATCGATTGGCTCAAAACCGTTCGCGGTTTTAACCTTCACGTCCCAAACTCTATCAAATGCAGGTTTAGCAGGGTCATATTTAAATTGAATACCAGAAACCTGCATGAATTGACCTGCACCGCTTTCCACCTTGCTGACACTATGTTCAAGTGCCTGCCAGATTTCAGCTCCGGTCACATCTAATGTAACTAGTAAGTTAGCAAATGGCATGACGGTGTAAATCTCGCCAAGTGTGACATCTCCTTGGTCAATCGAAGCACGGATGCCGCCGCCATTTTGCATTGCGATAAAGGTGCCAGGCACCAGTTGATTAGCTCTCTCGGCCATCGCATCGGCAACAAGGTTACCTAAGTTCGTTTCTTTGTAGCGTACATTTGTCCGTTCGCCGTCGAGCACAACGTTAGAAGATCCGACAACTGTCTTTTTCAATTCTTCCAGCGGAGCCTTTAATTCGTTAACCTTCGCCTGTGCTGCTGCATCAGGCACCACCGTAGAATTTGTCCCTAAATCAATCAACTTGCCGTCCTGCGATGTCACCACACCATTTTCGTCAAAGCTTACATTTAATACACCCAAATATTTGAGGTATTCGTTTGCTTGAACAATAACGGTTGGTTCTGCTTTTTCAATCACAAATGGCTGATCAAGCTTTGTGTGGGTATGTCCTCCCACGATAATATCAATTCCATCCACCGCTTTTGCGAGCCCCTGGTCTGGTCCATAGCCTAAGTGAGAGAGAACGACAATTTTATTGACTCCTTCAGCTCTAAGCGCTGTAACTGTTGCTTTCGCTTTTTCTGTCGCATTTTCGAACACAATCTCATCAGAAGGATTTGCAAGGAAAGAAGTGTCCTCCGTTGTTAACCCGAAAATGCCGACTTTTTCACCATCAACCGTTTTGATGATTGCTGGATAAATATTTCCGCCTTCTGGCGAGTCACTGATTTGATTTTTGAAAAGCGGTCCTAAAATAGGTTCCTTGGTTACGTTGACGTTTGCACTTAGCATTGGGAACTTCATGTCTTGAATAAAGCTTGCTAGAGTGGCAGAGTCCTTATCAAATTCATGGTTACCAAATGTCATCGCATCATAGCCAAGCGTGTTCATAAAGCCTAAATCAGCTTTTCCAAGATATTGATTGAAGTAAAGCGTTCCCGAAAACACATCCCCTGCGTCAACAAGCAAGGCATTTTGCTTTTCGGCTCTTACTTGGCTGACGGCCGTCGTCAACTTTGGATACTGTTCCACATTAGCATGTGTATCGTTCACGTGCATGATTGACAGGTCAATGGCCTTAGGAGCCGGAGGCGCAGTTTCTGTTTTCAGGTTGAACTGACCCATTACAGCATCATGGTCACTGACACGTCCATGTGCTGCTGTAAATGGTGAATTCAAATGAACGATGTCAATTTCGGAACGATCTGCTAGATTGTTAGACACGAGCATGTGATCAAGCACTTGTGAGTTTCCTTGATAGCTATAGGTAAAGCGATCAGTTGCAGGAACTTTTTCAATTAAGTTTGTTAATTCTGCCCCTTTTAATGTTGTTAACGGATTGGAGAATTCGAAGTCGTTTAAGTCACCAAGAACGACGACATTTGCATCCGCATTTTTACTTTTTACATCTTTAATAAAGTTGTTCACGATGCCGGCAATTTGCACCCGTTTGGCTTCACTGCCCAGTACCGGCGGTTGATTTTTTCCATAAATCGGCTGGTCGCCGCCCTTGGAGTTAAAGTGGTTGCCAATGACAATGACGTCTTCGCCTTTAAAGGTAAATTCAGCAGCAAGCGGTTTACGGCTGGAAGAGAATGCCGCATTAGCCGGATCGATTCTTCCTGGGTTCAAGGTTAACGAGCCACTTTCATAGCCGACTGCTTGTGTGGCGGTACCTTTTGCTGCGCCTGCTTTTAAGGTGACGCGGTCAGGATTGTAAATGAAGCCGACACGAATGTTGCCATTTGGAGCGCCGCCGTCCTGATTATCTACCGGCGCAATATCTGTCCACTGATAACCGGGACCGCCGTTCGCTTTAATCGCATCGATAAGCGCCTGGTAGTTTTGCGAAGCATCTGTTCCGCCGCCAGCTGTTTCACCATTGTTATCCTGGACCTCTACTAAACCGACAATGTCAGGAGTTTTCAGGTTTTGTACAATCGACTGTGCGATTTTATTCGTTTTCGCTGCATCTGCTTTTGTATAGTTTTCCATATTATAAGAAGCCACGGTAAGCTTTTCGTCGTTCTTGACGATGTCGGTTACCTCTTGCTTATAATCGCTTTCCACCAGCTTTGGCAAGGCTGCTTCATCGGTAAGAATTTTATAGTTTTGGAAAGTATACGTTACGACTCCATAAACGGTACCATCAAAGCGATCACCCGTTTTGGAAACAAAGTTTTTGTTGCCAAACAGCAGGTGCAGTCTTTCCGGGTTCATGTTGTCCTTTGTAATCGGAATTCCGCCTGGAGTTGTATAGGTCTTACCATCCACTTTCCCGGCTATGACTGGAACCTCGCCGTATCTTTGCGGCGCAACTGCGACTGGATTTTCAATGGCCACCCGCATTCCCTCAATACTTTCAAAAAAGTCGATTCCGTCTTCCTCAGGATCGAAGCTGGCAAATTTGTCGTTATCAACGACTTGTGTCGGCGGGTTGATGTCTTTGCCAAAGACAAGGGCAGGCGGTAATTCTTGGCCGCTCGCAAGTTTAGTTGTTTTCCCTGCATTTGCATCGATTTCCGTGGAAGGAAGGTCCGTTTCCAGCTTGTCGCTGTACCCATCGATGACCCATTCCTTTACTAATCCGTCAACGGCCACCTTATCACCTTTTACTAAGCCGTGCGCTTTCTTGTAAACAAGGATTCCTTCGGAGGTTTTCGGATTATTATCCTGGGCTGGGTCCTGCATGTAGAAATTGTTTACGTCCATCACTTGAGTGACGATTCCGGTCACCCCAGTAACATTTTTGCCATTGTATGGCGAAGTATGGCTTTCACCTTGAATGGCACTGATTTTGATGCCATCTTCCGGGACTGGCGGCGGGTCAACAGGACCGCCTCCATCTGGAGCTGTAAAGCTCATGGCAGTTGGGGTTTTTAATCCCGGCACACTAAAATAGGGTGTTAATGTTCCGGTGGCAAATACAACCTTCCCTATATTTGCAGGATTCGTTTTTAACCCGAACTCCGCTCTGAAGCCTGAAGTTATTTGAACTGGAAGGATTTTTGTCGGGTCGGTTTCAGCTGCACTATCGGCAATACCAAAATTGAAATCATCAGGAAAGGGTGCTGCAGTCTGATAATTCGTTCCTGACTTCGCATAGCCGACAATATATCCTTTCACGGTTGCCGTTCCAGAGGTATTGGCAATGGCTTGTGCTACCGTTATGTAATTTTCTGCTGCACTTGCATGATGAAGGTATGGCAGCACGTAGCTTGCTAGTAATGTTAAAATAGTCGTTACAATAAAAAGCTGTTTTTTAATAAACCTCAATCTCTACGCCTCCTCTTTTTTGAATGTTTATACCTATCGACTTAATGGTAGTAAACATACTAAATAGGCATTCCCCCTTCTAGTAACCTTTGTCGTGCACCTACTATTCTACTTTAAAACAATCTGCCATTCTACAATATTTAACAATTTTACCAAATTGACACACTAAACTTACTATATCTTTACAAGCCAACCGGCACAAAAATCGTCATTTCTCGGGAAATCAGGTCGATATTTATCGAGTCTTATCAGTTTCCCCATTCCGGCAAATCCGTTATGATGGAAATAAATACTATTTTAGGAGGCTGAGGATATGCCGCTTTTGCATATGAAGGAGATATTCACTCCTCTAAAACTAATAGGGATTAAGGTGTTTCGCTGTAAAGAAGGCAATACCTACATAAAGGTCTGGAACAGACCTCGGAAAAAAATCTTTTCTTAAGGAAGTCTAATTGCTAGACTTCTTTATTTTTCGAAAAATACCCCTGAAAATTCTAGTATTTTTAAAATTTGCTATAAAGTATAATACAAATATTACGTGTTTTAGGGGGAAAAGATGAGAAAGAATGTTTTATTTTTACTAGTTTTCCTGGGGGCGATTTTCTCGCTTCCTAATTTATCAGAAGCGGCAGCCGATTCTGTCGTTCTTTTCGAGGATAAGACACTCGAAAAATCAGTCAGAGAGGCCTTATCCTTAACGGATGAGGAGCCATTAACGGAACAGAAAATCCAAGCGCTCGTTACTCTTGATGCCGAGGGGCTCGAGATTCATAGCTTGAAAGGATTAGAGAAAGCCATCAACCTTGAGGAGCTTAATGTATCTGACAATAATATAGAATCAATCGAACCAATCCTGAATTTGACGAAATTACAGGCTGCTGATATTTCCTATAACCCGATTGAAGACCTTGGGTATTTGATGCGGTTGACCTCTCTGGAGGAATTTGACATCAGCGGGACAAATATTACAAATATTTACCGCTTAACCACCTTGCCTAATTTAGCTTATGTATCTGTGATGGATTTAGATATTGATTGGTACAATGATAGAAATGCCTGGCAAACACTTGATATGCTGTTCGAGGCAGGCGTTGAAGTCGATTGTCCGCCTTATGGTCCTGTGGAAATTTTAGATTCCGTAACAAGTGAAAGCGCCATGAGAGTCGAATGGGAATACCACGGCGATTGGGCAGAAAATACTAGCTATAAAATTTTCCTTAATGATGGAGAGTATGGAAACACCCAGGAAAAAACCTTTACGATTAAAGGCTTAAAGGCAAATACCGATTATTCGGTAACGATTGCTGTCTTAAAGGATGGCGTCGAAACTGGTGAAGAGCAAACCATTGAGTTTACGACCGAGCCGCTTCCTTCCGGAAAAATCATTTCAATGGAAGATAAGGTTCTTGAAGGAATGGTAAAAGAAGAACTATTGGTCTACAACCGTAATTTACAGGTAAGTGATCTGGAGAGCCTGACTGAGCTTTCTGTCGAAAAGGACCTCGGTGTCCGCTCCCTCAAGGGATTGGAATATGCAGTTAATTTGACTGTCTTAGAAGTGCCGAGTAATTTAGTGGTTGACTTAAGTCCTATCTCGCAATTAAAGCAGCTTCAATATTTGGATGTTAGTATGAATAAAATTGCAAACTTTAAACCAATCAGCCAGCTGCCAAGCTTAGAATATCTCGATGTTTCCTACAATCCTTCAACAGACCTTGCACCATTAAAATTGATTCCTAATCTGCAGGAATTGCACATTGATGATTTATATAATATCGCGTGGAAAAAAGGAAGTCCTGCGGATAAGATTGTAACCGAGTTGATTAATCGCGGTGTATATGTGAATGTGTTTGAATATACCGGAAACCGTTATACAAATAATACGTGGGAATTGGCCTGGTACTTTAACGGGGTAGAACCTGTCAGCTTTGAATTGTATATGGATGATGAATTATTGGCTGAAATGGATGGAAACACCCATTATTATAAGTGGGAAGGGTTGAAGCCTTACACAGGATATCATACATTTAACCTGATTGCAGCAGGCGAAGAAGATACTTATGAGGCAGATACGTTTAATCTTTATACCCAATCATGGAATATTACCGGCTGGAGTCAGTTTAACTACAATTGGAATTATTTCGATCTAAAAACCTTCAAAAAAAGAACCGGCTGGCTTCAGGATGGAGGCAAATGGTACTACCTTGATGCAAATGGCAACATGAAGACCGGCTGGGTGTCCGTCAGCGGAAAGTGGTATTACTTTAACGGCAGCGGGGCGATGAAGACTGGCTGGTTGTTAGACGGCGGAAAATGGTACTATTTAAATACCAGCGGCGCGATGGCTAAGGGCTGGCTGTTAATCAACAAAAAATGGTATTATTTCTACCCAAGCGGGGAAATGGCCAAAAATACGGTCATTGGCGGATATAAACTTGGGGCCGATGGTGCCTGGATTAAATAAAAGAAAAAGGTACGAAATCAAAATGATTCCGTACCTTTTTCTTCGGGCAAATTTGAAAGTGCATGCATATCCATCTGGTGTTTCGGGCGTTTTTGATGCATTTTTTCCAATGAATACAGCACCACATGGACAAAAAGAACAACAAGCGCAAAATATTCAACGGCATAATCGATATAATACCATGATAAGGTGGCCGTGATATCGTAAAGCGAGTGGACGATAACTGTTAACCACAGGCTTCGTGTCCACAGAAGGATGAGGCCTAACAATAAACCCATGTTGCCCATCGTGACGATTGCCCCTAATTTGATCGACCACGGCTGCTCTGTACTTAATGTATGGTCAATTCCGAATATAACCGATGTCAAGAATAGGGCCATCATCAGGAATCTGTCTCTAGAGCCGCTTTCCCAGCGGCGGCGGAAGATTTTTTTAAACACCATAAGAAGCAAAATGATATAACATAGGCGCCAAACCTCTTCTAAACCGGCCAGGGCATCGAAATATAATTCCTCGCCAATCGTATCGACCTTATCAAAAAAGGCCCAAACGGGACCGTCCGCTGCGACTGCCTCATCGTCTTCCGCCGCGAAGGACTGATAATCGGTATACTCTTCAACGTATTGATCATAATCATCGTTGAAATCTGTAAACATCACAGTGGAGTAAATATTGATGATCATGCTTCCGACGAAAAAAATGAAAATAGAACCAGTGAATTGCAGAATTCGCTGGCGTTTGGTTTTCAGTTGGGCACTCTCATAACCCAGCCGCCGGTATAGCTTCCAGCCCACAAAAAAAGATGAAACCATGACCGCATCATACAGGGTACTGGCCATATAGCTGTAACGGGATAGATAAAGAAGGACTTCAGCACCAATCGCCACAATGAGCATCGCAAAGAGTAACTTTTTCGATATCGGTTTAGTTAAATTTGATGTCATCCTCGTCATTCCTTGCCTGTGATTTTTTAGTGAAAAATCTCCTGTTACTTACCAAGAATATTAGCTACCAGGATTCCGAGTCCGTTAAATAAAAGCAGGAATAAAGAGCAGGCAATGACCCACTTCCATTTTCTTGACATGGCAATTCCCCTTTAACATTTTACAAGATTATAATAGTAATAATTTATCATACCGGGAGGCAATTATCACCAAAATAATGTTTCCATTTTAATAATTTAATCCTCATTTTTTCAGCCCTTTTAACATAAGAATGTACAAGCAATGTGCACTAGTTTTCACATTTTATTACGAATAGGGGACTTTAAAAATGAAACAGTTTGCTTCCATTATTCTTTTAGTTGTGGTGATTTTTGTATTATCCTCCACTAATCCTAATCGGGCAGAATATATCGACTGGATTAATCACAAAACAATGGACAAGTCATCAAATCTGCTGCAAAAAGGCATTCTCTCACTTGCTGGAAAACCTATTTTCGATGCAGGCACTAAACAATCCGATTACTTTATTTTTTCCATCTACGAGACAGATTTTTCCGATGTAGGAATGGGAAAAGTCAAATCCATTGGAATATTTCATCAATTTATTCCGCTGTCGAGTTTTGAAAAGCAATAATTAAACCCTTTTTATTAATAAATAAAATTTGCATTTAAAAAAGCAGCAATGTTTTGCTGCTTTTTTGTCTGTCTTCAAATCGTCTTTTTCCAATTTGATAGAATTTTTCAAAAAATACTATTATTTTTCAAAATTCTCTCTTGTATTCGACAATTCTAAAAACTATTATATTTATAGGATATTATTCCTATATAATATTTTCCAAATATATACATATCGATTTAAAATTTGCTGATAGGCAGGTTAATTGTTGATGGTTTTTGACGGAATTATTCTCTCATTTGTTATTGGTTTTTTGCGAAAAGGTAGTTTAAGAGGTTTAGCACACTTAAATCTGAAATGCGGTTGGATCTTCCCACTATTATTAGTAATAGAACTTGTTATTTTTACGTTTCAAAATGATTATAAATTCCTTGGTCAATTAAGCGGTTACATATACATGGCCGTATATGTATTGGGATTAATATTTTTATTTTTGAATCGTAAAAATCCTGGTTTTTTATTAATTTTAATTGGTGTATTTCTCAACTTTTTAGTGATGGTCGTGAACGGTGGAAGGATGCCGGTATCTGTAGAAGCAGCTTCGATTTTAGATCCTAGTTATATGGATGCCTTGAAAGGAGGATTAGCAGCTAAACACCAAATTTTAACCCAATCAACTAATCTAGGATTTTTAGGGGATATTATCCCTCTCTCTAAACCTTATCCGCGAACACAAATTATTAGTATCGGGGATGTGGTTATGAATATTGGCATTTTCCTATTCATCCAGTATTTAATGCTAAAGCATCCATCTTCCTTGCAGGTCAATGACACCTCCAATTCTATGAAAGGAGGTGAAATAAGATGAAACAACAAAAACCACAAGGAATCAAATTAACAGGTATTTTAGTTAATGCAATTATTTTAGGATCGTTAATTGTTGCATTAACATCAGGCTGGAAGCTAATATAATCAATTCTTGGGAGCAGTTAATCTCAGATAACTTCTCCCTTTTATTTTATATAGATAAGAGTGATTACAAATGGACCGAATAAAAAGCCCTTCGAATATTTATTTAATCATTGTTACTATTATCGGATGTATTTCGTTTGTTATTTATGATTCCTTCCAATTCGACACATCCTCAAAAATGGTGTTTAAATTTGCCTTCATCGGGGCAATTTTACTTCTAAATCATTACACGATTCCCATTCCGCCTGAAGGAAATTCAACTTCAATGGATTCCGCCATCTACATGGCAGGCATTTTTTTATATGGACTTGATTTTACATTGGATATATTGCTTGTAACCAGCATAATTAATGCAGTTTATCAAAGGAAAATTGCTTGGTGGAAGCATTTATTTAATTTTGCATTGTATAGCTTGATGATGACTTTATCCTATCAAGTATATAGTCTATCCGGCGGCAGTTTTAATAAGATTGATACTAATAATCTATTACCCTATCTTATCTCGTTAAGCGCCTATTTTTTAATTAATGTAATTTTGATTGGTGTATATTTCTATTTGCTCCATAAAGAAAAAATAAATACAGTCTTTATCGGAATGCTAAAGGATAAATCCTTTTTGGTTAGTTATGTAACTACCCTACTGCTATCCATTGTCTGTGGAATATTATTCGATAGGGAAGCATACTTTGGTCTTTTCCTTTTTATTTGTATTGCTATCCTTTTGTCTGTGGCCTTTAATCAACATTTCCAATTGTTTCAAGCCACATTAGATAAAGCCAATAAAGATTTTCTCACTGGACTTAATAACCACGGCTATTTTAAAGAGATTTTAGAAAAAGAGGTTGCCGTTGCAAAAGAAGCAGACATGCCACTAAGTGTTGTTCTTCTAGATATTGATGATTTTAAAAAATACAATGACCTATATGGTCATATTCAAGGAGATCAATTACTTCAGGAATTTGGTACTTTATTGAAAAATGAGTCAGAAGAGGAAAACTACACGGTTGCACGTTATGGTGGCGAAGAATTTTCGATTTTGATGCCAAATACCAAGCGCCAGTCAGCCTTATCCTTTATGAACGAGCTAAGAAAAAAAGCGAATGATACCTATTATAAAGGAGTTGAAGGGCTCCCTTACAGATGCTTGTCCTTTTCTGCCGGAATTGCTGAATGCGAAAAGGAAACATACAGTATATCTGAGCTTCTTAATAAAGCAGATCAAGCAATGTATGCGGCAAAAGACCAAGGAAAAAATTTGGTCAAGATATACAATGAACACTCCGAATATTCGATCCAGCGCTCTCTCGCTCTTGAAAAAGAGCTAGAAGAAGCCGAACAGCAATTAAAAATATTTCTTTCTAAGGATGTATATACCTATCGTCATAGTAAAAGGGTTTACCAATATGCGGTCGATTTTTCACGAATACTTCATTTAACAGACCACGAACGGAAAACGCTAATCCTTGGCGCTTTAATTCATGATATTGGAAAAATTGAAATCCCAAGGGATATTTTGAATAAAAAAGGAAAGCTCGAACCGCATGAATGGGAAATGATGAAAAAGCACGTGACTTGGGGTAAAGAAATTATTTCAACCAATAAGAAATTAGATGATTTAATCCCATTGGTCGAGCTCCATCATGAGCGCTTTGATGGTAAGGGCTACCCGTATGGTCTAGCCGGAAAATCAATCCCGAAATTAGCCCGTATCTTGTGTGTCATTGACTCGTTTGATGCCATGACCACCGAGCGGCCCTATCAAAAGACAAAAACCTTTAAAGAAGCTATTGTTGAATTACGGACCTGTTCTGGGAAACAATTTGACCCACAATTCGTCGAGCCATTTATTGAACTAATAAAGCAGCTTGATAGCTTGGGGGAAGAATTAGAAGATATTTCAGCAACTGTTAATAGTTAAATTGTCTACAGCTATAAAAAAAACAAAGGTGATGGAGAAATCCGTTGCTTTTGTTTTTAATGTCTATTGCTATTTTGGGATACAAAAAAGAACAGCTTATTTAGCTGTCCCTTTTCGTGCCTGGCAACGTCCTACTCTCACAGGGGCGCGTGCCCCAACTACCATCGGCGCTGAGAAGCTTAACTTCCGTGTTCGGTATGGGAACGGGTGTGACCTTCTCGCCATAATTACCAGACTACTTTATTAAGGAATCATTCCCTCAAAACTAGAT
>NZ_JBITPF010000062.1:0-1644 GCF_050468025.1 Neobacillus sp. NRS-1170
CCCTATTGGAAGTGTCTCATTGAATAGTTCTATGGGACATTACGAGGGAAAATTCTATTGGAAGAGTCCTATAGAAAGGCTCTATAGGACATTACTGGCATATATCCTATTGAAAGTGTCTCATAGAAAGGCTCTATGGAACATTACCGGCTTATATCCTATTGGATGTGTCCCATAGGAGAACTCTATAGACCAAAATAATCCTTTGAAGCCGGAAAACTGTCTAATAGAACCAATCATACTTTTCTAATTTCCCTGATGGGATTTAGCTGTACATGGACACGATGAAGGACCTATCACCAGCTTCTTACCGGGTTTTGTCCTTCATAAACCTATATATTTTATTCCATAAAAAAAGCCTAGAATCAGTTAGATTCAAGGCAAAGTTTTATATGTAGTGTGATGGTGGAGTCTAGGGGGATCGAACCCCTGACCTCCTGCGTGCAAAGCAGGCGCTCTCCCAGCTGAGCTAAGACCCCATTAAATTTGGAGCGGAAGACGGGATTCGAACCCGCGACCCCCACCTTGGCAAGGTGGTGTTCTACCACTGAACTACTTCCGCATTTTCATAATTAAAAACCCAAGAAAGTGGAAACCTAGGGTTTAAATATAAGAATGAGCCATGAAGGACTCGAACCTTCGACCCTCTGATTAAAAGTCAGATGCTCTACCGACTGAGCTAATGGCTCTCTTGGCTGGGCTAGCTGGATTCGAACCAACGCGTGACGAAGTCAAAGTCCGTTGCCTTACCGCTTGGCTATAGCCCAATAGTTGTTAGTAACTAGGTTGTCCAAAAATAAAAAAAATATAAGTGGTGGAGGGGGACGGATTCGAACCGCCGAACCCCGAGGGAGCGGATTTACAGTCCGCCGCGTTTAGCCACTTCGCTACCCCTCCATCAAAAAAGAAAGGTGCCGGCTAGAGGACTTGAACCCCCAACCTACTGATTACAAGTCAGTTGCTCTACCAATTGAGCTAAACCGGCACAAATGAAAAATATATTCGCTATCACGAAAAAAATATGGTGGAGGATGACGGGATCGAACCGCCGACCCTCTGCTTGTAAGGCAGATGCTCTCCCAGCTGAGCTAATCCTCCAAATTAATGAAAGTTATTTTGTTATCACAAAAAAACTTTAGTGACCCCTACGGGATTCGAACCCGTGTTACCGCCGTGAAAGGGCGGTGTCTTAACCGCTTGACCAAGGGGCCATACTATTAAAATATAGGTAAGCTTCCAAGCGGGCTCGAACCGCTGACCTCTTCCTTACCATGGAAGTGCTCTACCTACTGAGCTATGGAAGCATAGCTTATATTCTTGCTTAAATAAAAATGGCTCCGCAGGTAGGACTCGAACCTACGACCGATCGGTTAACAGCCGATAGCTCTACCACTGAGCTACTGCGGAACAATATAACAGCCTGGCAACGTCCTACTCTCACAGGGGCGCGTGCCCCAACTACCATCGGCGCTGAGAAGCTTAACTTCCGTGTTCGGTATGGGAACGGGTGTGACCTTCTCGCCATTATTACCAGACTATTTAATCGACACTATTTTATTATAATGTCTTTTTTATATTTTGCAAGAGGAATTTTTTTCATTCCCTCAAAACTAGATAATGCAGAAGAAGTTTTAGTAAAAACGA
>NZ_JBITPF010000063.1:0-13070 GCF_050468025.1 Neobacillus sp. NRS-1170
CGACTAAACCATCGTGCTCCAGTTGAATATCGGATCACGATGGCTGCATAGTCTTTTTAGAGCTGTCTACTTGACGGGGTTAAGTCCAGTAATTAGGTCTTATCCTTATGAACTTCTTTCTTTCATTTCCCTCTTGATCTCCACACATCGTCCAGGGCTTGGGAATAGTTTTCCTGCATTTAATAGATTATCAGGATTGAATACCGCGCGAATATCGGTTTGTGCGATAATTTCCTCATCCGTGAAGACGAAGCGCATTTCCTCTCTTTTCTCAATACCGACCCCATGCTCACCAGTGATGGTGCCGCCTACATCCGCACAAACTTGAAGACAGGCACTGCCAGCTTCTAAAGCCCTTTCACTTTGTCCAGGAATCCTGGCATCAAAAAGAACTAATGGGTGAAGGTTCCCGTCTCCCGCATGGAAAATATTCGCAATGCGTAGACCGGATTCTTCGCTAATTTTATTAATGCGGCTCAAAACTTCAGGCAGCCTGCTCCGAGGAATGACCCCGTCCTGTACTAAGTAATCAGGAGAAATCGCACCCATGGCACCGAATCCTGTTTTCCGGTTCGCCCACCATCTTCCGCGTTCTGTCTCATCCTTTGCAGCTCTGACCTCACGCACGTTTCTTTTTTTGCAAACGTCTAGAATCTGATTGATTTGCTCATCCAATCCCGCTGCAATCCCATCGACTTCAATTAGGAGCACGGCTTCAATGTCCTTAGGGTGTCCTACTGGGAATGCGGCTGCTTCCACCCCTTCTATCGCTGTTTTGTCCATCATTTCAAGTGCAGCTGGCACAATCCCGGCTGAAATAATATCGGAAACCGCCTGACTGCCGTCTTCCACCTTATCAAAATAGGCCAGCACCGTTTTCTTTGCTTCAGGGTTTTTCAGAATCCTGACTGTTATTTTCGTTACAATACCCAGTGTCCCCTCAGAACCTGTTAACAGACCCAGCAAATCATAGCCCGGCTCATCAGGGATGCCGTTTGCTCCAATTTCAACAATGTCACCGTTTGGTAAAACCACCTCAAGCCCAAGGATATGATTGGTGGTCACTCCGTACTTAAGACAGTGAGCACCTCCAGCATTTTCCGCGACATTTCCACCAATTGTACAGCAATACTGACTCGAAGGATCGGGAGCATAATAATAGCCTTTATCAGAAATGGAATTCGTTAGTTTCAAGTTGACGAAGCCTGGCTGTACCACCGCACGTCGATTTTCAAAGTCCACACTAAGAAGCTTTTTCATGCGCACCAGACTAATAATCACTTCACCATTTAAAGGAATGGCCCCGCCGCTTAGACCTGTTCCGGCTCCTCGGGCGAGAAAAGGAAGCTGATTCTCGGCGCAATATTTAACAAGGGCTGCTACTTCCTCGGTGTTATTCGGAAAAACAACGGCTTTGGGCAAATGCTTGTGTAAGGTAAAGCCATCACAGTCGTAGGCGATAAGATCTTCCTTATGGTAAATGATCGATCGGGCATCGCCTACGATGTTTGCAAGATTTAAAATATGCAGATCGTTTGATTTGATTCCCTTGACCGCCATTACTGTTCCCCCTTGCCGTCTTCTTTTTGGTAAGCCCAATCGAGCAGCTGTACGGTGTGCACGATTTTTTGGTTTCTTCCATTCTTTTGTACGCCCATTGCCATCTGAAGCATACATCCAGGGTTGCCCATCGAAATCATTTCGACATCTTCAGGGACATTTTGCATTTTGCTTTCAAGCACAGCAGATGCCATTTCCGGATTCGTAATATTGTAAATCCCTGCACTTCCACAGCAGCGGTCCGAATTTGGCATATGGACCATATCCACTCCAGGAATACTGAGCAATAGATCGCGCGGTTCCTGACGGATTCCCTGTCCATGTGCCAGATGGCAGGCATCATGATACGTAATCCGAGTGTTTAATTCCGCTTTTGGTATGCAATAGCCTGTATCATAAAGATGTTTTGAAATGTCCTCCACCTTGGCGGCGAACTCTTCTGCTTTTTCATGCCACTCAGGGTCTTCGCGGAACAAATCCGGATATTGCTTGAGGGCACAGCCACAGCCGGCAGCGTTGACAATAATCTTATCGGAATCCATAAACGCTTCAATATTTTGTTTGGCCAGCTTTCTTCCTGTTTCACGGTCACCTGCATGGACATGAAGCGCCCCGCAGCAGGTTTGGTTCTTCGGAATCGTTACGTCATTGCCATTTCGGGTTAAGACATTAATCGTTGCTTCATTAATATCACTGAACATGACATCCATTACACAGCCGGTTAAGAAGGATACCTCACGTTTGGTTTCTCCCTTTGCTTTAATGATATTAACATCTTTGTATTTTTTTCGGACCGGCTCCTTCACTTCCGGCATGATCGCTTCCATATCCACAAGATGCTGAGGCATGATATTGATCAGCTTTGTCTTTCGGACTACCTTTTGCATGCCGCTTTTTTGATAAAATTTTAGAAGGCTCCCGAGTCCATTCAACCGGTTATGATGCGGGAACAATCCTTGCAGAACCACCTTGCTTACAGCACCTTTCAGGCCTGTTAACGGCATGGCCTGGCGTATTTGCCCCCGGGCTTCCTCGATCAAGCCGCCGACTTCTACATCCGCCGGACAGGCTGTGGTACAGGCACGGCAATCCAGACAAGCGAATACAGGATCCATGAACTGTTCATTAACAGTGAGTTTTCCTTCGGCCACCGATTTAATCAAATGAACTCGACCGCGGGGGGAATGCTGCTCCATGCCGGTAATCTCATACGTCGGGCACGATTCTAAACACATTCCGCAGTGAACACAGTCCGCCCATTTACTTTCATCTGGATGATCCTTCGAAAAATAATTGCTTAAACCGGTCGAACAAGCCGGATCATTCTTTAAATCGGCTTCTTTGATACTCATCATTAAATCCCTCCCACAAATCGTTTAGGATTAAGAACTCTATTCGGGTCAACCTTGGATTTGATGCCTTCTAATAGGAAGAAATGGGAAGGCTTTTTCCCCCAAGTGTCTATTTCTTGTCTTAATGCAAAAGGGAGATGCTTCACAACGGTGTACCCGCCAAGTTTTGTAACGGACTCCCTTATTTGTTGAATGGCGGATACGATATCTTCCTTTGCGCCTTTCAGGTTTATCTGGCATAAACCGTGGCCTAATCCACCATGGGCTTCGACCTGTATATTGTGTATATCACTCAGGAGATGAGTTTCTTTTATGATGTTGGTTACGTCCATGTTGATGACACCAATTTTCAATGAAGTCTGAGTTGAAGTGCTGCTGTCTGTAGGGGAAATTGGAGTAAGGGAATAAAATTGATTCCAAAAAGTTTGAACATCCTGACCGGCAAGAATTTTCAATTCTGTATGGGCTGGCTGAATGCTTTGGATAAAGTTTTCTTGATACCGAACGGATGTTTCAACATCCTCGAGTCCGATCGCTACTGTATTACAGCTGTGTCCCATCAATTTTTCTGTTAGCGTTGGACTAAACAGTTCCAGCGTTACAGGCTCCATCGTCGAATCAAGGATCTTTGTGGCAAACGCCCGGATTTCGTCCATCTTTCCTTGTGGGAATGATAGTAAAATAAGACTCTCATATTTAGGCAGCGGACGCAGTTTCACTGTTACCTCAGATATGACGCCTAACGTCCCCATCGAGCCGATGAATAATTTGTTCATATCATAACCGGCTACGTTTTTTACGACTCTTCCGCCGGACCGAATCACTTTACCATCAGGGTATATGATTCTTAACCCGATGACAACGTCTCTTGAAGATCCATACCCTAGCCGTTTGGGACCGCTGTCATTCGATGCGACAATTCCTCCCATGGTTGCTGATGTCGGGCAGTGTGGGTCGAGTGAAATTTTTTGATTATACTGAGCCAAATACTCCTGTAATTCCATAAATTTGGTTCCAGCCTTAACGGTTAACGTCATATCGCCTACTACATGCTCCACAATGCCTGTATAATTCGTTAGCGAAAGTAAAATATCGGCTGATTCGGTCAAACCGCCGAACCCTCTTTTGGTTCCGCCCCCTTCAACACACACCTTTTTACCATGTTCATTCGCGTATTGAAGAATGGCAGCGATCTCTTCTTCTGTTTGAGGAAAAACCTTTACCTGACCGCTATTTCCAAGTGGATGATTTATCTCCCCTTCGATGATTCGCTCTGCTGGTAAAATAGCGTTTAACTCTGCAAAAAGATCTGCGGTAATCAATACCAACACCTCCATTGTTTCGTAATAAGCAACCACGTTTCTGATTTTGCACAAAAAATTATCGGCCAGCTGTTTGCTGGATGACATGACTGTTCAATAGCTCTTTCTCGACAAAATCCAAGTGCACCATCATCTTTTGTTTCGACTGCTGAGGTTTCCCTAACTTAATGGATTCATAGATTTCTAAATGTTGTTTTTCAATCATCTTGGCAGTAGCTGGATTTTTCTCAATATAGTGGTGAAAATCGATCATGGCATTTTTCATCGTTGCAGAGATAAATTGCAGGAACTGTTTGATAATTTCATTGCCTGCCGCTTCAGCAATTGTCTTATGTAATAGATAATCCGATTCCCACCCTTCAATAGTTTGATTGGAAAAAATCTCTTCTATTAAATTTAGATTTGCTTCAGAACGATGAACGGCTGCCATTTCCGCAATTCCAGGCTCCAGGATTTTTCGAACCTGAAAAAGCTCACTGATATCTTTAGGACTGGTCAGCAGCAGATGACTGTTAAAGAGTCTGGTTGAATCAAATTCGAGAATAAAGGTTCCCTCTCCCCGCTTTACATCTACCATCCCTTTGCCTTTTAATGTCGTAATGGCATCGCGGACAGCGGAGCGGCCAACACCAAATAACTCGCATAATTCCCTGACAGAAGGAAGCTTTTCACCGGCTTGAAACGTTCCAGATTGGATCATTTCCTCGATTTGTTCTGCAACGGAATCAGACACCTTCAGGACCGGGATTTTTTTTACCTGCACGAATCTCCCCCCTTTCTTTCAGATATCACATATCTGATAAGTAAAACCACTTACCTATATTAAAGCACTAGAAAAATTAAAATTCAATCAATTTTCAGAATTTATTATTTGTTTTTAAAATTCTATCATCTCTAACTAAAGTAAACGTGTTTTCTTTACGATTACCCCGCATTTCTCTTCTAACGGCTGGATCACAGCCGACATATCTAATTCCTGAAGCCCCTCCTCAATCGCATGGCCAAATGCCTGCTCTGCCAGTTGTCCTGTAAATTGGTTCATTCCTGCCTCTTGTATTAGCTTGTTTGCCAAACGGACATCTTTATGGACATATTTTACGGCCCCGCCAGGTTGAAAATGACGATCGAACACATATTGCTCCATATGCCTCCTTAAAATCCGGCTGTCTCCATAGCTAACCTTCAAAATTTTATACAGCTGTTCCGAATCGAGGCCAAATGCTGCTCCCGTTACCATTGCTTCCGAGGCCGCGAGCGAATGGACAGCAACAAGATATTGATTGAGGAGCTTTGCAATGCTTCCAGACCCGGACGGACCAAGATACTCTATCGTCTCTCCCAAAACGTTCAGGATAGGTTGGATTTTTTCAAATGCCTGCATTTCGCCTCCGACCATAATGGTTAAAGTTCCATTTTCCACTCCTTCAGGTCCGCCGCTTACCGGAGAATCCAGATAAGCGATACCTTTTTCAATTGCCTGATCAAAAATTGCTTTGCTGGTCTCTGACCCAACCGTAGTAAAATCGATAAAAATTGCACCAGATCTTGCATTTTCTATGAGACCGGAAGTTCCTAGATAAACTTCTACTACATCCTCGGGCATCGATAAACAAGTACAAATGATATCACTAGAATACGCAAGCGAGGAAATGGATTCTGCAATGAATGCACCATATTCCACCAGCGCCTTTACCTTCTCCTTGGTTCGGTTATATACAGTTACTTGGTATCCATGGTCAAGCAGTTTTTTCACCATCCGCGAACCCATTACGCCAGTTCCAACAAATCCAATCATCATTCTATTTTCCTCCCATTCCAATCCATGATTGCCATTCGAAGCTTTCATCGCTTTTTCGACTTGGGTTATATTCAAGACCGATGTAACCATCATATGAATTATCTAAAAATTGAAAAATCTCTCGATAATCCATATCTCCTGTGCCCGGCTGATGCCGACCCGGAACGTCAGCTATTTGAACATGGCCAATCAAATCAGCAAATTGTTTATAGATTGATAGTGCGTTGCCATGAATTCTTTGTATATGGTAAAAATCAAATTGAAGCTTTACATTTGGCAAAGCCACTTCCTCAAGAATTTCTTTTGCCTGATAAATATCTTTTAAAAAATAGCCGGGCATATCAAATGGGTTAATTGGTTCGATCAAGACGGTCAAACCATGCTTGGCCATTTCCTTTCCAGCATATCGAAGGTTATGGATATACACGTCCCTTACTGTTTCTTTATCACTTTCAGAAACGATGCCAGCCATGCAGTGGATCCTAGAAACATTTAATGCGGCTGCATACTTTATTCCCTCATTTACTGACGTCCTAAATTCTTTGACCCTGCTAGCATCCGTTGCTAAACCCCGGTCTCCCTTTTCCCAATTCCCAGGCGGCAAATTCAATAACACCATCGATAATTGATGTTGGTTAAGCTCATTCTGAATTTCCTCAATTGAATGGTCATACGGAAATTGGCATTCAACATAAGAAAATCCATGATTTCGGGCTTTTTTAAACCGATCCAAAAAAGGAACCTCTGTAAAAATGGTTGAAATATTAACAGAATATTTACTCATTTAAACCTCCATAACCCTAGGGCTAAGCCCTAATATTTAGCATTACGAGCATATAGAACGAAGAAAGGATCGTAATAATGGCGATCATCATCTTCAATTGAGGTATAGGCACCTTATTGGCAAGCCGGACACCCATTACAATCCCAGCAATCGTCCCTAGTAAACTACCAATAATTAACATAGGGCTATATCCCATACTTGCATGGGAAAAATAGCCTAATATAGAAGGGATTGCGATCACAATGGAGTTCAAGAGGCTGACACCCACTGCTGTTCTAATATTAATCCCAAGACCAGCCAAAACCGGTACTAGTAAGATAGGGCCTCCTGCTCCTGTTAAGGCACAAATGGCTGCTGTAATAAAACCTAGTAGAATGACTAGTAAAGAATGAGTTAACATTTTTGATTGTTTTTTTTCAATTACTGGATCTTTATTTCTCTTAAGTAAGATGGATAATCCGGCTAATAGTACGAATATATAGAGAAGGAGTTTTGACAAGTAGTCGGAAATTAACACATTTATTTGGACTCCTAAAAATGCCCCTGGCAGACTTCCGATGCTCAAATATAGTGCCAGTTTAAAATTCATATTTTTAGATTTCCAATAGGAAATAGTACCGATGATGCCGGAGACGGCAAAGGATAAGAAGCTTAGTGCAAGGGAATCGTGAACAGGCATTTTTAAAAATCCTACATAAATTAATGGAAGGAGAAAACCGGATATTCCAGACATGCCCAATAAAACACCGACAATCATGTTCAAACCTATAACAAAACTAATAAGAAATAAATAATCGGACATTTATCAGACCCTCAATTATATAAATAATTCTTCACCCCGCATACATCATCACAATACCTTTTGAATGTTTATTTCAACACCAACAGCTCGAAATCCTTTAATTGTCAAGGAATCTCCTTGTGTTTACCTCTTCCAGTCCTTCCTTGATGATAGCCTGCCACATAGAAAATTAGTCCAAAGATACCAGAAACAACATCCTCAGAAACACCTATCTTCCCAAGCAACAAACAAATACAAATAATAATTACAACCACAACTATCGATATAATAGTAATTTTATTCTTTTCTCTATTGGACTCCTTGTGTTTATCTCTTCCTGTCCTTCCGTGTTGGTAGCCTATTACGGAGAGAACCAGTCCTATGATACCAAAAACAACATCCTTAGAATCACCTGTATCTCTAAGCAGCCAATCAATACTAATAATGATTAAAACAACAATTATTGAAATAATAGTATTTTTATTCTTTTTTCTATTGGAATATTGTTTCTTTTTTCGTTTCGCCATACCCCTTCACCTCTCTCTTTGAGTATACGAGTGATTAGAATTAATATCCCCTTTTATATTAAGGAAAGGTTTTGTTTTAGATACAACTAAGTACAAAATGAAAAAGCAGCCACCAATATAGCAGCTGCTGGATCTTAGAAAAAATATTAATTAAGACCCCCCTTGAATTATGTTAGTATTTTTTCTTTAGACCCTCTTTAAATTGATTCGGATCATCTACTTTTATCGCAACTTGTGAATATTCTTTTTTTATCCCCATGATGAAAGTAGCTTCAACAGGCTGCTTTAATTTTAATATGAAATTGGGATGGGCCTCTTCAAAATCACGGGCAATGAATTCGATTGTATCCTTTGACCGTTTTTGTTTTAAATGTTGTGGATCAGCGATGATTTCATCAATATCGGACCACTTTATTTCTATTCGCTTTAACAGGCCTAATGAAATGTACATCTTCTCCTCGGTAATAACCAAAGGATTAAAGCGTACGGCTTGAATATCACCTACAAAGAAAATAACGGTATAAATGTTGATTACGAGTAAAACAATCGACAAAATCACAGACTTTTCATGTATTAACCAATGAAGCCCAGCCATTTCAAGGATTGTGGCATGAATCAACATAATTTGAAAGGCAATTAAGCTTGAATTTTGATGCAACGTAAACATGTTATTGTCTTGTTGTGGTTTTTTTCTCCAGGCGGCAAATGCATAGTAAAACATGAGTATTTCTGAACAAATGATTCGAATAATAGGATAGGATTTGACTTGGTTTTCGACTGCGTTCGAAAAAGAATAGAGAACTGGCAGTGGACTTTTCTTAACAGAACGAACAATGGAGGGCAAAAATTTAAACAACGAAACGAGCACCAATATTTCTAGTAAGAGCAGTCCGCCTTCAACTGCGAAACCAATCCAGGTTACAGCTTTAAATGGTGCTAAATACTCCTTTGGAATAAAGAAACTCACAAATATTAGGCCGCCGGCAATCCCAAAAATCAGGTTTGTCCAGGTTAATTTTCGTTTCCAGGCCAAAAATAAAATCGGAGAAACCAAGGCTAAATCCAACATGGATGCCACAACGACTAAATTAGGTTGATTTGGAAGCAGTTGTATTCCCAATGTTGTATGGTACAAAGTATAATTTGCAGTCAACACTAACAATAGCAAGATCGGAAAAACATTTCGGCTGAAAGTCCTTTTGAAAACCATATTCCCCCGCCTTTCTATTTTTCTTTAATTATACCATAAATTACCTATATGGATGTTTTTTCTGACTATATAGAGGTTGGTAAAAAGAAAGAAAAAAGCTATGACAAACTAAAGGCAGGTTTTACCCTGCCTTTTTTTGACCCCTTTGATTTTAAATTTTCCGGCCATTCCCTACCCAATGCGGTTCTCTTAACATACGACGTACGACTTTTCCAACTGGGCTTTTAGGCAATGCTTCAATAAACTCCACTGAAGAAGGCTTTTTATACGAAGCCAGCTTTTCTTTGCAAAATTGAATCAATTCCTCTTCAGCGGCCGATTGTTCAGGTTTTAGAACAACGTAGGCTTTTATGGCTTCTCCCCATTTTTCATCCGGGACACCAACCACAGCTGCTTCCATTACAGCCGGGTGTTGATAGAGCACTTCTTCCACTTCACGCGGATAAATGTTAAATCCACCGGAAATAATCATATCGGATTTGCGGTCTACAAGGAACAGGTATCCTTTTTCATCGAAATATCCCATGTCCCGTGTGTAAATCCACCTGTCTTTAATTGTTTCTTGTGTTAATTCAGTAGATTTCCAGTAACCAGCCATCCCTTGACTCGATTTCACTAGGATTTCACCTATTTCTCCTACTGGTACATCTTCACCCGTTTGATCAACAATTTTGATAGAAGCTGTTGATACGGGACGTCCGCATGATAACAATCGATTTTCAGCTTCTTCTCCCTCACCTGTATGATCCTTCTTATTTAAAATCGAAAGAAATAGCGGTGCTTCTGTTTGACCAAAGTATTGAAGGAATTTCGGACCCCATAAGGCAAGTCCTCGTTTCAAAGCCTCAAGTGGCATTGGTGAAGCTCCGTAAATAATATTCCTGATAGATTCAAAGGAATACTGTTCTACATTTGGTTTATGTAAAAGCATTACAATCATGGTTGGGACTAGATTTAAGGTTGTTGGTTTTTCATCGTGAATGGTTTGGAGGTATTGTTCGGGATTAAAGCTTGGCAGGATGAAATTGGCTGCTCCGGAAATCCAATGTGGAAGCACTAAGGCTCCTGAAGCATGAGTTAAAGGAGCTGCGTGAAGCATTGTATCCCCTTCTTGAATTTCTATTGAAGTCAAAATGTTATTGCAAATGGCGGCCCAGATTTCCTGAGTATGGACGGCAGCTTTGAGTATTCCCGTCGTTCCGGAAGTATATTGAATGTTTGCCAGATCCGACTCAAAAACTTTTACGGCAGGTTCATCATCAGAAACCCCTTGAATAAATTCATGCATATTAAGCATCCATGGTTCCTTTGGCGTTCCATTCATTTGGCAAAAAAAGTGGAGATTATCACAATGTAGTTTGATTTGCTCTGCCCGTTCGCTGAATTCTTCTGTATATAATAGCGCCTTTGCTTCAGTTTCCTTAATCATATGAATATGTTCTTTCTCTGAAAGCCTTGTATTTAACGGAACCTTAATAATCCCGGTTAGCAAGAGAGCAAAATCAATTTCAACGCTTTGCAAGGAGTTTGCCAATAAAAAAGCCACTCGATCACCCTTTTTAAGTCCAAGGCTTAACAAGGAATTGGCCAAACGATTACTATTTCTAAATACCTGGTCGAAGGTTAATTTTTCCCCTTGAAAAATAACGCTTGTATGATTTGGATAAAATCTGGCGCCTCTTTTTATTAATTCCGCAGCATTCATTTTTCATTTCCCCCCTAAGTGTTCATAATTAAAATCGCCCATGCTTTCCTTGTCCGTTAGAAAAAATTGTCGCTCCTTCACGGGTTTCTCCGCTGTTTACGACATTCAATCCTAATAGAAACTCCATCTGCATCGCTTTATCAAAGTCCTGATCAAATCCACGATAAACGGCTTCTCGGTCACTTAGCATGCAAAGCTGAGGAAACTCGGAGATTTCTGCAGCTAGTTTTTCTGCTTCTTCTTTGGCTGTACCTGGTTCAACGATTCGGTTTGCCAAACCGATCATCAATGCCTCTTCCGCTTTTACGGGCCGGCCAGTTAAAATCAGATCCAATGCTCGACTCATTCCAATCAGCCGGGGCAGCCTTTGAGTCCCACCGTCCACAAGCGGAACACCAAAGCGACGGCAAAAAACACCAAATACCGCGTCCCGTTCCATCACGCGCAGGTCGCACCAGATTGCAAGTTCTATTCCCCCGGCAACTGCGTATCCTGAAACTGCCGCAATCACAGGTTTTGATAAATGCATTCGACTGGGACCCATCGGACCATCCTTTGACATGTTCATATTCATTTCATTTCCTTCATTTATAGAAAGGGCTTTCAAATCAGCTCCAGCACAAAAGGTCCCGCCAGCTCCATGTAAGACGGCAACTCGTAACGTTTCATCCTTTTCGAACTCTCGAAATGCATCCGCAAGCTCTTTTGCTGTCTTTCGGTCAACTGCGTTTTTAACCCCCGGCCGATTTATGGTAATTGTACCAACCTTCCCATTCTTCTCAAACAGAACAGTCATTTTCAAAACCTCCCTATATGCCTTTTTTGCTTTTCCCATTTTCCTTCCTGCCATCAATAACCATTATAAAACACCGTCTAAGTCGAAACCTGTCCGTTTCTACTGTCATTAAAATAAAAAAAGCTATCAATAAGACAGCTGGTGTATAAAACTCCAAATCCTTTTATGAAGTTAGTCAATTTTTCAAACTTGTTACATTTTTAGCTGCAAAAAAGGGAAAATTAAAAGGTGCAAAAATTATAAGATAGGAAGGATGAAGACAGATGGCGAAAACAACAAATACTCAGCCAGCTAACAAAGATACTAATTTAGATCAAGCAAGTATAACCAATAGCTTAGATAACGACAACGCTTTTAGCGAAAATGGATTAGAAAATAACCGATTACTAAACAAGGCGGTAAATGAAAAAAAGCAATAAATCTAGTCAGTACGTAGAATATCTGGAAGGATAGACATGATAAAGGTTAACGCGAATATTAGGGGCTAAGGAAGAAGGATTTTTCGTGGAAGATAATATTATTGATATGTTAAACGAAGATATTAAAGGGAAAGTTGAAGAAGAAATAAAAGGCATGACCTTTACAAAAAACTTCCGCTCACCAACTGCAGAAGAATGGTATATTTTTTTGCCAAGTTTTAAGGATCCTGTTACTGGAGGAGCAGCCGGAAAAACCATTATTCACTATAACCTTTATGATACAAAACATATCTTTATTAACACCACTATCATTTTTGATGATCCCAATTTACACAAAAGGGAATTACACCAACTTGTATATGCGATTTCAGACGAGATTGTGAACCGTCTTGTCGGATATGCAGATACCCTTTTATCTGTTCATTCTGGCGAAAATTCTTTTAATGCAGAGTTTAAACAATGACCATAAAAAGAGACCTATCATTTAGCGGGTCTTTTTGGTGTCTGCTAGTTTCCTCAAATAAAATCCAGAACCATTGTTTTATGTTTTGACGTTTTTCTTTCCACTTTTGACGCTTTACAGTCCACTCCATTAAAGCGGAAAAAAAGGACAATCCTTTTGGATTGTCCTTTTTCATGTACCTGGCAACGTCCTACTCTCACAGGGGCGCGTGCCCCAACTACCATCGGCGCTGAGAAGCTTAACTTCCGTGTTCGGTATGGGAACGGGTGTGACCTTCTCGCCATAATTACCAGACTATTGATTAAGGGTTCATTCCCTCAAAACTAGATAATGCAGAAGAAGTTTGTAAAAAC
>NZ_JBITPF010000064.1:0-15508 GCF_050468025.1 Neobacillus sp. NRS-1170
TTTGTTTGTTTAGTTTTCAAGGATCGATTTCTTTATCGCTCAAAAGCGACTTTATTATCTTACCAAACAACCAACCCAAAGTCAATAACTTTTTTATTAGTTGTTGCCGTCTCGGTGACGACTTTTACTATATTACAGCATATCATTTAGATGGTCAATACTTTTTTTCTTATTTTTTCAAAGGAAAACCGCTGTTGTTTTCAGCGGCCTGCAACTGTTAGATAATCCAATGCTGTATTGCTACTAATGCTAATAAGCCTGGAATGCCCAAAAAGCCTGAGACTGCAGAAGTGGCGAAGTTGATTGGTACATGAATGCCATAATGATTGCCTGCAACATTGAGGAAGAACAAAAATAACGCCCCGATTAATAACTTTATGGCTGCTTGGCCCACAAAACGAGCTGGCTTAAAGGGAGCCCCCGAAAATAATAACAAAATGATGAGCCCCCCTAAAACGGAAATGACAACAATTGGTTCCAAAAAGTAATCCCCCTTCTTAGGTCCTTTATAAAACATATGTACAAGCTCAAAAAAATAGACCTGAGAAAAAGGAAAAGCCGTGGCACCTTCAATAGGCGCCACGGCTAAATCTTACCTCATTAAAGTAACATTCCGTTCTTTTGCTTCTCTTAAAAGGAAGATATATTTCGCTTCTGCAATCTTTGTTTGACAAATTACTTCATCAGATGGGTCAAAGCATTTTTCCAACAGCAGTTTTTCCTGCTGCCAATGTTCCTTAAATTTGTTTAGCTGGATCAAAAGCTTTTCATCATATTCCTTTCGAAGCCAGCCTTTACGCCGAAAAAACATAATCGAATCCTCCGGTCTTTTTTTGTGCGAGCCTATAATTCCCGCCGGCCCTCTAATGCTTTGGATAGGGTTACTTCATCAGCATACTCAAGATCGCCGCCAACCGGTAGACCATGGGCTATTCTCGTTGTTTTAATGCCTGACGGCTTTAACAACCGAGAAATATACATCGCTGTTGCTTCGCCTTCGATATTTGGATTCGTTGCTAAGATGACCTCTTGCACAGTTTCATCCTGTAATCGTTTTAACAAATCCGGGATATTAATATCCTCTGGTCCAATCCCGTCCATCGGAGAAATCGCCCCATGTAATACGTGGTATAATCCATTAAATTCCTTCATCTTTTCCATCGCGATTACATCTTTAGGATCTTGTACTACACATATTATGCCTTTATCACGGCGTTGATCTTCACAAATATAACATGGGTCTTGATCGGTGATGTGGCCGCAGACCGAACAATAAGTAAGATTTCGTTTCGCATTCACCAATGCCTTTGCAAAATCAAGCACGGTGTCTTCCTTCATACTTAACACATAAAAAGCCAAGCGGGCGGCTGTTTTTGGACCGATGCCCGGCAGTTTCATAAAGCTGTCAATCAGCTTCGATATCGGTTCAGGATAGTGCATGGTATTATTCCTCTCTTAAAAAAAGCCAAAGTGCATGAGTACCTACGCACTTTGGCTATATATTTTTATTAATCCAGCTTCAGCGCCTAGCTCCTCGAGTCAAATAACCTCCACCCAAAAAGTCAAAAAGCGACTTTCCGGGTGGAGAACATTTGCCTGTCGGAGCTGGGCAAGGCGCTTCCGCTTTTTTGTTTAAAACGGTAAATTCATTCCCTTTGTAAATTGTCCCATAGTATTGTTTGTTAGTTCTTCTGCCTTTTTAAGGGCATCGTTTACAGCAGCTAGGACTAAATCCTGCAGCATTTCCACGTCATCTGGATCAACTGCCTCCGGTTTAATTTGAACATCGACTACTTCTTTATGACCTGTTACCACGACACTAACCATGCCGCCGCCAGCAGTTCCTTCGATTTTCTCTTCGCCTAATTTTTCTTGAGCCTCAGCCATTTGCTTTTGCATTTTTTGCATTTGCTTCATCATATTTTGCATATTACCCATTCCGCCACGCATCATTTTTAAATTACCTCCATTTTTTAGTCAATTATTTCAACAAACTCTTCGCCAAATAATTTTTTGGCCTCAGCAATATGAGGTTCTTCTTCATGTTCCGGTCCGCTGCTTTCTCCTTCTTCACCATGCTGTGTGCTCAGGAAGCTTTCCCGGATCGACATCCAGTGTTCCTCGGGTACTCCTAAGATTAAAAGCCTTTTACCGGTGAATTTATTTAAGGCCGCGGTAATTCCGTCGAGGAAATCCCTTCTATCCATCGCCATTTGACAAATCATTTCATGTTTAAATTTTATAATTAAAGCATCAGTCGAGGCTGCGACTGGCTCTGCTTCATTAAGTAAGGCCGCATGCGATTTGATTAAATTGGCCCGCATTTCGCCCCATTTACTCTTAATCTGATTTAAATCATTTTTAGTTGCCTGCTTTAACACTTCATTAATCTTACCGACAGGCGGCTGGAATCCTTTTCTCGAACTCCTCTGGGCAGTCTTTTGCGGTGCTGGAGCCGCTTCTTGCGCGGAAATCGCCACACCATTTACCTTTAATTGCCTCAATTCATTTTCAAGCTGGTCAATTCTTGCTATCAAATGGTCGACATTTGCTGGTGCCGCTCCAGATTGCATAGTTTGTGCTGCTTCCATTTGACATAGCTTCACAATCGCTACTTCTAAGAAAATCCTTGGGTGGTTTGTCCAGCGCATCTCCTGCTGTGTTTTATTAAGGAGATCAATGAGTTGATAGATTTGCTCAGTCGGAATCGCTTCAGCCATTTCGCGAAATTCATCATCCAGCATAACTCTTTCCATGGATTCCTCGAGCTTGGGTGCTGTTTTATAAAGCAGCATATCACGATAAAACAAAATCATATCCTCGATAAATCGGGCTGGGTCTTTTCCGTGAAACAAAAGCTCATCTAACGCCTCTAACCCGCTGGCAACATCTTTATCCCGGAATGCTGCAGCTAATTTATTTAAAAATCCTTGGGATACTGAACCTGTTACCGTTAGAGCATCCTCAATGGTGACACGGTCATGACTGTAGGAAATCGCTTGATCCAATAAGCTTAAGGCGTCACGCATTCCGCCTTCAGCCGCCCTGGCAATCATTTGCAGGGCGTGCACGTCACAATTAACGCCTGTTTCATCGACAATCAACTTCATCCGATTGACGATGGAACCCGCGGTAATCCGCCTAAAATCAAAGCGCTGACACCTTGAGATAATCGTTAATGGAATTTTATGAGGTTCTGTTGTCGCCAAAATAAAGATTACATGCTTTGGCGGTTCCTCTAACGTTTTTAGCAGAGCATTAAAGGCACTAATCGATAGCATATGCACTTCATCGATAATATAGACTTTGTAGTTCACGGCAGTAGGAGCAAACTTCACTTTATCAAGAACATCACGCATCTCTTCGACTCTGGAGTTGGAGGCAGCATCAAATTCTAGTACATCGGAAATCGTCCCATTCGTAATCCCACGGCAGGCCGCACATTCATTGCATGGCTCTGAAACTGGGGCACGCTCACAATTGATTGCCTTTGCTAATATTTTAGCAGCACTTGTTTTACCTGTTCCTCTTGGTCCGGAAAAAAGATAGGCATGGGTGATCTTTTGTTGAAGCAGGGCATTTTGCAATGTCGTCGTTACATGTTCTTGTCCTACTACATCAATAAATTTCTGTGGACGCCAAACACGATATAAAGCTTGATAAGACATGTGACAATCGCCCCCTTCAAAAATTTTTCATCATAACTATTATAACGTATCTATTTTCCTTTTTACAAAAAGAATAACAAAAAAACTCATCCCTATTCTAGGATGAGTTTAATTATGTAAAATAAACTGCCGTGCACCTTCCTTCGACTGGCGCCCATAAGCGTTACTTAAGCAGTTAGCTCAGCCCAGGCACCCCTGCGGCACATGAGAGCGTCCACTTAATGCTGCTTCCTTCCGGACCTGACATGGTTCATGGATTCCCATTGCGCAGGACCCAGGCGTCAACACCACTTACTTAAGGCAGACCCTACAGGTCGCGAGCCTCAGAGAAGGGATTCAGTCCCGCTAGAGCGGATTGCGGGTACAGGGCACCGCTGCCTCCCCACCTAGCACGGCAAAGTTGATACCAAATATTAAGGCGTCATATCTGACGCTTTTTTAGTATACAAACAATCTCAGAAAAAATCAATCTTTATCCTTTGTAAATTACTGTAAATCTTTCAACAGACCATCATTTCTTTGCTGTTTCTCCCGCTTTTTCCTCTCTCTAATTTTTCGAAAAAAGTTAGAAAGCAATTGGCCGCACTCCGTTTCCAATACTCCTTTCACGACCTCGCTCTTGTGATTGAACCGCTCATCCTCGAGGAGATTCATCAAGGTGCCCGCACAGCCGCCCTTAGGGTCCGCCGCACCGTATACGACTCTTTTTACTCTTGATAAAATAATCGCCCCTGAACACATCGGACAAGGTTCTAAGGTCACATATAAAGTCGTATCTTCAAGCCGCCATGTTCCTAATTCCTTGCAGGCTTGATCAATGGCAAGCAGCTCTGCATGTGCGATTGATCTTTGCTCACTTTCACGTAAATTATGGGCCCTTGCGATTACCTTTCCATCCAGCACAATTACAGCGCCAATCGGCACCTCGTACAGTTCCTCAGCCTTTTTAGCTTCCTTAATTGCCTCCAGCATATAAAATTCATCTGGTGCTACATCCATTGCCATAAATAAACCGTCCTACTATTTATTTATCTACATTATAACATTTATCTGCACATGCCCTCATAGAATAGTTCTAGCGCATATACGTTGGGAGGTAATATGAATGCAAATTCATGTTGTCCAAAGAAATCAATCGTTAACCACCATTGCGAGAACATACCATACAACGGTTCAAGATATAATTGAAGCAAACGAGCTTCCGAATCCAAACAATCTCGTGATTGGACAATCACTGGTAATACCGATTGTCGGTCATTTTCATTTTGTTCAACCAGGTGAATCTTTAACCACTATAGGCAGAAGATATGGCGTTTCAGCTCAGACACTTGCGACCGTGAATCGAATTCAAGTCAATCAGCCACTTACTGTTGGATATCGTCTCTATATTCCACCGGGAATAAAAAAAAATGCTGAGTTTAATGCGTACGTCGAGCCGCGCGGCGATACGGTTGCCCCTGTCTTGGAGGAAAGCGCCCGCGAGGCGGCACCATATATCACTTACTTAGCCCCGTTCAGTTTCCAAGCTCGCCGTGACGGCACCTTGAAAGAGCCGTTACTAAATAACTTCCCTGCCATTGCCAGGGCCAACCGCAACGTTTTAATGATGGTCATCAACAATCAGGAAAATGACCAATTCAGCGATGAATTAGGCCGTATTTTATTAACGAACATGCAGATACAAGATAAGTTTCTCGACAATATTGTAGCGACCGCCAAAAAATATGGCTTCCGCGATATTCACTTTGACTTTGAATTTTTGCGCCCAGCAGACCGCGCGGCATATAACAGCTTTTTACGAAAGGCAAAGCAGCGATTCAGCCGGGAAGGCTGGCTAATGTCTACCGCACTTGCTCCAAAAACGAGTGCAGACCAGAAAGGGAAATGGTATGAAGGACATGACTACAAAGCTCATGGACAAATATCAGACTTCGTCGTTATTATGACCTATGAATGGGGCTATAGCGGCGGCCCTGCGATGGCTGTATCACCGATAGATCAGGTAAAGAAGGTATTAGATTATGCGGTTACTGAAATTCCTTCAAATAAAATTTTGATGGGGCAGAACCTGTATGGATATGACTGGACGCTCCCATTTGTCCAAGGCTCAGTCGCCAAGGCAGTCAGCCCGCAGGAGGCTATCAAGCTTGCCGCACAGCATAATGTCCCGATTCAATATGACACAAAAGCGCAGGCTCCACATTTTAACTACACCGATAACAGCGGAAAAAGACATGAGGTTTGGTTTGAAGATGCCCGCTCCATCCAAGCCAAATTTGACTTAATCAAAACGATGAATTTGCGAGGAATGAGCTACTGGAAGCTTGGACTCTCCTTCCCGCAAAACTGGCTGTTGATCGTGGATAATTTCCATGTGACAAAACGTGGGACATAAAAATAATTCTGACAAGAACTGCCGTCATTCGGCAGTTTTTTCATATATTTGACATGAAACGACTAACTTCTTAATTTTCCATATCCCTTCCTGCGACAGATTGTGATAAAATATCATTTGTGTCAAAAGATTTACCATGGCAAAGATAGAATAAATTATCCGGTTCATCCTGGTTAATATAGAGAGTGCAGGCAGTTGGAGAAGGAGGACTTGCAATGGGGGATACACCCTTTATTACCGTTGAAGGGCCGATTGGTGTTGGAAAAACATCACTTGCAAAGGCCATTTCAGAACACTTTAATTTTGCTTTATTAAAAGAGATTGTTGATGAAAATCCATTCCTTGGGAAATTTTACGAAAATATTGAGGAATGGAGTTTCCAGACGGAAATGTTCTTTCTCTGCAATCGCTTTAAGCAATTAGGGGATATCAATACCCATTATTTAAGCCAAAACAAGTCAGTTGTAGCGGACTACCATATATTTAAAAATTTGATTTTTGCTTCTCGGACGTTAAATCCTGATGAGTACAATAAGTACTACAAGATTTATCAAATTTTAACGGAGGATATGCCAAAGCCAAATGTCATTATCTATCTAAATGCTAGTCTTGATACGCTGCTCAGCCGTATAAAAATAAGAGGGCGAGAAGTAGAGAAAAATATCAGCCCGTTATATTTAGAACAACTATCCATCGACTATGAAAATGCCATTACAAGCTTTGAAAAGGAACATCCGGAAATCCCCGTTCTCCGCTTTAGCGGCGATGAGTTGGATTTTGTCAAAAATAAAGCAGATTTAAATCATATTATTGAAAAACTATCATTATCGTTAAAAGAGAACAGCTGGTCCAACACATTATAGAAACAGGGGGATGTTAGTGAGTATTGTTATTGGTGGTATGATTGGGCTTGGAAAAACAAGTGTGGCAGACACGTTAAATGCACACTTTAAAAATAAAGGAATTGAGAGCAAGGTGTTTTACGAAACGGTGGATGATAATCCGATTCTTCCACTTTATTATGAATTGACACCTGAGGAATTAGATGCACGAAGAATTCCGTTCCTCCTGCAATTATTCTTTTTAAATAAACGCTTCAAAACGGTAAAAGAATGTATTAATTGGCGTGAGCCTATTTACACCATTCAAGACCGGTCGATTTATGAAGATTGGTACTTTGCTTATGTGAATAAAACATTAGGCAGAATTTCGGATTTAGAATTTAAAATTTATGAAGATCTCGTGGAAAACATGATGGAAGAACTAAAAGAGCTTCCGAAAAAAGCACCGGATCTAATGGTTTACCTCAAGGGATCCTTTGATACGGTTATTGATCGAATTATGTCACGCGGCCGCAGCTTTGAAATTAACCCAGAGCTAAAAGAGTATTATTTTGAAGTGTGGAAGGGCTATGATGATTGGGTATTAAATCAATATGATGCCAGTGAAGTATTAATTATTGATATGGACAGCACTGATGTCGTAAAAAGCAATGATGATGCCGAGCGCGTTTGCCGTGAAGTGGAAGAAAAATTAAACGAGATTTTAAATATAACAAAAACACCAATTGGCTGATAGCCAGTTGGTGTTTTTTTATCTTGCTAAGTTTTTTGTGAGTCCCTTAGTGACCGTTGGGCATAATTTTTTGCCTCTTCGGGCATTTGGAGCCTCTCGCACAATTAATATCTTCTCTAAATAAAAAAAAATCCGCTACATGTATATGTAACGAATTTTTATCTCCAGTTTTATGCGCGATTGTAAGTATATTGTGGCGGAGGAAGAGGGATTCGAACCCCCGCGCGGTTTAACCCGCCTGTCGGTTTTCAAGACCGATCCCTTCAGCCGGACTTGGGTATTCCTCCGTATCAACAAAAGATAATTTATCATAATATGATTAGCATGTCAACTTTTTAAATAAAAATACTGGACGGATCAAATCCGCCCAGAAATTTTTTAAAAAGGCTTAATGACCTCGCGGTTGCCCATATATGGACGGAGTACGGCTGGAATCACGACACTGCCGTCTTCCTGCTGATAATTTTCCAAAATAGCAGCCACCGTGCGGCCAATCGCAAGGCCAGATCCGTTAAGTGTATGAACATGTTCAGGCTTTGCCTTAGGGTCGCGGCGGAAGCGAATATTAGCCCGTCTCGCCTGGAAGGCTTCAAAATTACTGCAAGAAGAGATTTCGCGGTAAGTCCCATAGCTTGGAATCCAAACCTCGATGTCATACTTTTTCGCGGCAGTAAACCCTAGGTCACCCGTGCACATGCTTAGAACGCGGTATGGAAGTTCCAGAAGCTGCAACACTCTTTCTGCATCATTTGTCAGCTTTTCAAGCTCCTCATAAGAATCCTCAGGCTTCACAAACTTTACAAGCTCTACTTTATTGAATTGATGCTGGCGAATCAATCCGCGGGTATCTCGGCCGGCTGACCCTGCCTCTGAACGGAAACATGCGCTGTACGCCGCAAAGCGGATTGGCAGTTCCTCGCCGCTTAAGATTTCATCACGGTGATAGTTGGTAACCGGAACCTCTGCAGTCGGAATGAGGAAATAATCTTCACTTTCAATTAAAAAGGCATCCTCTTCAAACTTCGGTAACTGCCCTGTCCCCGTCATGCTTGTTCGGTTAACCATGTACGGAGGCAGGATTTCCGTATATCCATGCTCATCAACATGCAAATCTAGCATAAAGCTCATTAACGCTCGCTCTAGACGTGCTCCAAGCCCTTTGTAAAAGACAAACCGGCTTCCTGTTACTTTTCCTGCCCGTTCAAAATCGAGAATCCCTAATTGATCAGCTATATCCCAGTGGGGCTTTGCTTCAAATTCAAACTCACGCACTTGACCCCACTTTTTGATTTCGACATTATCATCTTCTGTTTCACCGACGGGAACAGATTCATGTGGAATATTCGGGATACTGAGCAGCAATAATTCCAATGTCTCTTCTACTCCTCTAAGCTCCTCATCAAGTGTTTTAATGCGGTCACCCACTTCGCGCATTTCCGTAATCAGATGATCAGCATCCTGTTTTTCGCGTTTTAATGCTGCAACCTGCTGAGAAACTTCATTCCGACGGCTTTTTAATTTTTCAGATTCAACAATCAGTTCACGTCGATTTAAGTCAAGCTCTTCAAATCTGCCCAGATCTGTTAAATCCTCACCGCGATTTTGCAGCTTTTCTTTAACCTCCGCAAAATTCGCTCTTAATACTTTAATATCTAACATCCAACTGCACTCCTTTTTTAAAAATAAATACAAAAAACTCCCGCCCCAAAAACAGGGACGAGAGTTACCCGCGTTACCACCCTGGTTGACAGTCGAAACTGTCCACCTCAAAAACGTTAACGGATTTGTACCGAAAGTACTTACTGGCCTTTACAAAAAAGACGTTCCATACCTTACTCGAGGAGGGATTCACAAGCTTTATCCACCGGTTCACACCAGCCACCGGCTCTCTTCAAGAATAAACTTCTTGTTACTAGTTCCTCTCATTGCTTTAAACAATATGGATTTGTATTTCTTAATTTACTACATATATTATCCAAATGCAACCAGTTTTATACTAATTGTTTTGCCTTTGCTTCCTTCACCATTTCCACGAAGTAAGCCGTGAGGCGGTGATTGTCTGTTAGTTCTGGATGGAAGGAACAACCTAGGAATTGGCCTTCACGTGCAGCGACGATGCGTTCATTATGCTTGGACAGGATTTCAACATTCTCTCCTGCCTCCACGATGTGCGGCGCACGAATAAATACCGCTGGGAAACTTTCAGCAACATATTTAATCGCAAGGTCGGCCTCAAAGCTATCAACCTGACGGCCAAAGGAATTGCGTTCCACCTTAATGTCCATTACGCCGACGTGCGGCTCACTATAGCCAACAATATCTTTTGCTAATAGAATTAGTCCTGCACAAGTACCAAACATTGGTTTCCCAGCGCTGGCAAATTCCTTTAAAGCGGGCATGAAATCATATTTATCAATTAAGCGGCGCATCGTTGTGCTCTCTCCGCCAGGGAGGATGAGGCCATCAACTTCGTCTAATTGCTCTTTCCGTTTGACGGCAACCGCTTCTACGTTACATGCTTGAATTGAGTTAATATGTTCGCGGACAGCACCTTGCAAAGCGAGAACTCCAATTTTAATCATAGTAATACCCCTTTATTGGTCTTAAACTTTGATAACTGTCCAACTCCAGGCGCCATCGGCTCGAGGTCTAATCCGATAAGCAGGCGCCTTCCGCTTTTATTATTACCATCCACGCTCCTGCATACGTGCTTCAGCTGCTAAAGATGAAATTTCGATACCCCTCATCGGAATTCCAAGATACTTTGAAAGTTCGGCAATCAATTTGTAATCTTGGAAATGAGTTGTTGCTTCAACAATCGCTCTTGCAAATTTCGCTGGGTTCTCTGATTTGGAGATACCAGATCCAACAAATACACCGTCAGCGCCTAATTGCATCATAAGGGCTGCATCAGCAGGTGTTGCGACACTGCCGGCAGCAAAGTTAACTACTGGAAGGCGGGCCAAGACGCTCAATAGTAAGAATTATTCTTTTACACTTTTGGAATATTTCCACGGAATATGTCCCATAAAATCATTAATGCAACAAAAAAGGATTCCTGTCAAGACAAGAATCCTTTTTTTAAATAGCTTATTTTTCCATATTAACGTGAGGATTAAAACCAGCCCTTAACGGTATTGGAAATCCCGTGCCATACATCTCCGAAGAAATTGCCGATGCCTCTCATCATTAACACAAACCAGTTTGCCTTTTCAACATCCTGCGCCGCAATGACATCAACTTGAACCTTCTTTTGACCTTCTGCCGTTAAGAAGCTGACCTTTTCGCCATTTTTCGGTTGAATTGTTAACGTTCCAACCTTATCGCCCTTTTTAATCGGAGCAGTTAATTCACCTTTTTTATTCACCTTGTTTTTATCTAATACCAAAACAGGTTTATATTCTTTCTTCTCGCCATTTAAAATCACCATATTGATGGCTGACTTTGTATAGATCTTTACTAGATCGCTTTTCCCCTTAATAACAGGGATTGTTTTGTAGCCTTTCACTTGATAATGCTTTGGAACTACTTCTTCTTTTGTGTAATTGCTAAACGCATAATCCATCATTTTTCTTGTTTCGTCGAAGCGCGCTTTATAGCCGCCTTGGCCGCTGGCATCTTTGGCATTTTGTACAACTGTGATAAACCTCTTGCCATCACGGCTCGCCGTTCCGGTGAAGCAGTAGCCGGCGAAATCTGTTGTACCTGTTTTAAGCCCGTCCATACCTTCATAGCCATATGTTAAAGATGGCAGCATCCAGTTCCAGTTATCCATCTTAATCTGGTCGGTTGTGCCTTCTCTAAAGGTTTTCTTTGGCGTACTTGCAGTTTTTAGGACTTCTGGGAAATCATTAATTAAATGGAACGCTAATTTGGCAACGGCACGAGATGACATTACGTTTTCATCCTCCGCACCTGTTCCTTCCGGCTGCATGCCATTGTAATCACGATTATTTAAACCAGTGGAATTAACGAATTTATAATCCTTCAATCCCAACTTCTTTGCTTTATCATTCATCATTTTAACGAAGTTCGTTTCCGAACCGCCAATTTTTTCAGCAATCGCAATGGTTGCGGCATTTGCAGAGTAAATCGCCATTGCCTCATATAACTCACGGATTGTATATTTATCATCTGGTCTTAATGGAACATTGGAAAGATCTGTTCTCTGGGAGATTTTATACACAAGGTCACTTGGTGTGTATTCTTGGTCCCATTTCACTTTCCCTTTTTTTACGGACTCTAGTAATAGATACTCCGTCATCATCTTCGTCATACTAGCAATTCCTAGTACAGTATCTGCATTCTTTTCGTATAAAACCTTACCTGTTTCTCCATCGACTAAAATCGCACCGTCTGCACTTACATTTAAAGCTGCTTCTGCCTTGGCTGAACTCGCCCCGGCAAATAGGCTGATAAACAACATGATTGCCATGAAGCCGGCAATGCATTTCTGATAAACATGTTTGTTCACTTTATATAACCCTCCAACGTTTTATTACACCTTGGTTATTTTATCATAACTGCCTAGTAAATCATAGACAGAGCATCGACCCATCTTACATCCATTTTTTGTACTAGGCAGGACTTTTTTCATAAAAAAACAGAGAGGCTCATTAGCCCCTCTGTTTAAAAATTATATGTTTGAATAGTTTGGTGCTTCTTTTGTGATTTGTACATCATGCGGGTGGCTTTCTCGTAGGCCTGCACCCGTCATTTTGATGAATTGTGCTTTTGTTCTTAAATCATACAGGTCTTTTGTTCCGCAATACCCCATTCCTGAACGAAGGCCGCCAATCAGCTGGTAAATTGTTTCGGATAATGGCCCTTTATATGGAATGCGGCCCTCAATTCCCTCTGGAACAAACTTTTTATTATCTTCTTGGAAATAACGGTCCTTTGAACCTTTTTCCATCGCGGCAACGGAGCCCATTCCCCGGTAAACTTTAAAGCGGCGTCCTTGGAAAATTTCCGTTTCTCCTGGGCTTTCAGTTACCCCTGCTAATAAACTTCCAAGCATGACGGCATGACCGCCGGCTGCGAGCGCTTTGACAATATCCCCTGAGAATTTAATTCCGCCATCGGCAATAATTGTTTTTCCATGCTTCATTGCTTCTGTTGCACAATCATAAACAGCGGTAATTTGTGGAACACCTACACCTGCAACGACCCTTGTGGTACAAATTGAACCTGGTCCAATTCCCACTTTCACAACATCGGCCCCCGCTTCAATCAAGTCCTTCGTAGCTTCAGCAGTGGCGACATTTCCTGCAATAATGGTCAAATCAGGATATGCATCTCTAATTTGTTTAACCGTGTCGAGAACGCCCTTTGAATGCCCGTGAGCGGTATCGACAACAATGACGTCTACGCTTGCCTTAACAAGCTTATCGACACGTTTCATAGTATCGCTTGTAACGCCGACGGCAGCACCGGCTAATAAACGCCCTTGGCGGTCTTTTGCTGAGTTAGGGAACTCAATGACCTTTTCAATATCTTTAATGGTGATTAGTCCTTTTAAGACACCTTGATCATCCACTAGCGGTAGCTTTTCAATTTTATGCTTTTGAAGGATTTTTTCAGCTTCCTTCAAGGTTGTGCCTACTGGCGCAGTAACAAGATTTTCTTTTGTCATCACGTCAGAAATTTTGAAAGAGTAATCCTGGATAAAACGCAAATCACGGTTGGTAATAATTCCAATCAGCTTTTGCTCCTCCATGTTATTCACGATTGGCACACCTGAAATTCGGTATTTCCCCATTAGATGCTCTGCATCGTATACTTGGTGATCTGGGGTTAGGTAAAATGGATCGCTAATTACTCCACTTTCTGATCTCTTTACCTTTTCAACCTGCTCAGCCTGTTGTTCAATAGTCATATTCTTATGGATAATCCCTAAGCCGCCTTGTCGGGCAATCGAGATTGCCATTTCCGATTCGGTAACAGTATCCATGCCCGCACTGATAATCGGGATATTAAGCTTTACATTAGGCGATAACTCTACTTGTAAATTCACATCTCTCGGCAGAACTTCAGACTTACCAGGAATCAACAACACATCATCAAACGTTAAACCTTCTTTTGCAAACTTAGTTTCCCACATTTTAACGGCCTCCAGGACAAAAAATTTTATTTGTAGGTTAACAATTGGACAAAATACTGTCAAGGAGAAAGTATTAATTTGATTTTTCTGAAAAAGGTGATTTTATATTGGATATTCAATTTAAGGATTGGAAAAGCTTTGCCTGCTTCTTTTCAGCTGAATACTGCCAAGCTTTTTTAAGAAAATGTTACCAAAAAGGCGGAGTCGAAAATCCTGAACAAAAAAGTTATGAAAACGGTTATGCCTTTCTTTATTATCTTGAACATGGACAAATATATTATGAACAGGCTGAAAAATCCCCGCTTATTTTAAAACCAATTCTTCTTTTTTATGGTCTCGTTCATTTAATAAAAGCATGCATTTTAACCATAGATCCCGCCTATCCTGAAACGACAGCTGTTTTAGCACATGGAGTTTCCACTCGAAAAAGAAAAAAACAAAATTATCTATTCTTTCAGGATGAGGTGAAGATACAAAAAAATGGACTTTTCCCCTATATGTCGGAAAAATTGTTTCATGTGAAACAATTGGAAGGGGAAAAAGTCTTCATGGAGGAATTACTACAGCTTATACCTGAGCTGGATGATTTATTCTTTTTAATTGAGGGGAAGAGAACCTTTGCAAAATTACATAAGCAAGGTGATCAGCTTATTATTCCTGAGATGGTTTTGGACCACTTTCATATGACAGATGGGCGGTTTAAGGAGTTTTTTGCTTCTAAGGTTGGTAGTGGGGTTGAGTTTTTGGGGGAAGGACTTAGTTTTTCTGCTGATGAGAAGGCTCTTTCAGGTGTTTCCCCGGTGAAGCTTAATTTGGAGAATAATTCTTATTGTTTGCCGCTTCATAAAAGTAATCTTTTTAATTTTCCTGAGCTGCTGATCCATTATTTATTGTTGTATAACCTGAGCATGATTGCTCGTTATGAAACGGAATGGTGGAGTGAATTGACGAAAATGATGCCGAATCGGGATTATCCGTTTATTGATACGTTTTTGGGGATTACGATGAAAAAGGGTCCGTTTTTAGTTTATCAGTATTTGATGGGGTGAAAGACAGTTCGGGGGGTTAATTTGTGATTTGTCTTTCGGCATGGTTATGAAGCTGAGTTTATGGGGGTGGTCGGTAGTTAGACCTGTCCTTAACAAGATTGAGGGCTACTTACGGACTCAGCCTTTCATTTTTCTACAGCCCGTGTCTTCTAAGGGCTATTGCGGACTCGACCTTTCATTTTTCCACTGCCTGTGTCCTCTATAAGAGTTATTGTGGACTCGGCCTTTTATTTTCCACTGCCTGTGTCCTCTATAAGCGTTATTGTGGACTGTGCTTTTCATTTTTCTACAGCCCGTGTCTTCTATAAGGGCTATTGCGGACTCGACCTTTCATTTTTCCAAAGCTTATGTCCTCTATAAGCGCTATCGTGGACTCGGCCTTCCATTTTTCCAGTTCCCGTGTCCACAATATAGTCCATTTTAACTTTGGATATACGTTTGTTCCCAATACAAAAAGACAACCCTCGCGGATTGTCCTTTTTCATTTGCCTGGCAACGTCCTACTCTCACAGGGGCGCGTGCCCCAACTACCATCGGCGCTGAGAAGCTTAACTTCCGTGTTCGGTATGGGAACGGGTGTGACCTTCTCGCCATAATTACCAGACTATTTTATTAAGGGTTCATTCCCTCAAAACTAGATAATGCAGAAGAAGTTTTAGTAAAATCGAGTTCACCTTATTGACTTGGTTAAGTCCTCGAACGATTAGTATCAGTCAGC
>NZ_JBITPF010000065.1:0-19895 GCF_050468025.1 Neobacillus sp. NRS-1170
ACAGGAATGCTGCCCCGTTAGTTTCTGTAGTGCTTATCAAAGAAAAATGGTTAAATCAAAGCTTTTCATGTATAAGATGAAATACATGTAGAAACGTGCACTTTATTTGGAGAGGCGGGCATGGTAGCCTGTTTTGGCGAGCCAGAATCCTTTATTACATCTGGCTTCATGGCTCAAAATCATGCCCGCAGAGGCTCCAAGTAAAGTGATAAATTGCCTGTACTTACTTCCAGTAGTGGGGTTCAACAATATTTGAAAATAACGTCAAAATTACTTATTCACTTAATAAAGCACTACACTACATTTAAGTACAATTATTCACAATCTTTCATAATAAATCCAATGCTCGATTAAGATTTTTCTAGAATCGTGCGCCTGCTATAAACAAAATAAGGTCATGTAGCCCCTTCAGAGTTTTTTTGTATATACCTTACAATTGGATCTCCTTCTAATATAGTAGCAGCATCAATACTTACCATTTCAAATCCAGGACCCGGTGGGCTCCGAAAGTTTTCTAGTGTATTAGATATTAGATAGCATTCGCCTTGAAAAATATAAATAAAAATAACCCCAATTAGGGCGTCGAGTTAGAAGGCAAATGTCCTTACCTGCATATATTAGTTACCTAATAATTCACTTGGTTGTGATTTGTCTTTGTTTATCGGTATCTTTTTTACAACGAAAAAATAATTGCTACGAAAAAAGACCAAGCATTGCTCGATATTTATGTAAAAGGAATCCTTAATAATATTCAGTTTTGCGGTGTTGCTTGGGAATCGCGCCGGTTGCACGCACCACACGGACAGTTTTGAAGACTGAATCTATATAATACGCTCAATCATACGGAATAATCAGCGTCAACTTCAACGTTCAATCAATCGATTACATAGTTTTCGGTGAATTACCGTAACAGTTTTCGTTCGTCCTTTACGGTTTAATCATAATAGAAAGTCGGTGGTGACCTCAACCTTGAGCAACCTCAAAACAACAATTTTTGAAAACTATATCAGCCCACCGACCATACTTAGATTTAATCCGAACCTCCTTTCCGTAGTTCCGAAACTACCTTCATACGTTTCATCAAATACATTAGGGCTATTTTTATATGAAGGGAAGGGCTCTACCAAAATACATCATCCATTCTTGTATCGGAACAATGTCATCGTGGGGTACTTTGTCGCTGTTTAGATATCTTTCTGTTTATTAACAGACCTCTTAATTTTTCAGTATAAATCTATATATGATTAGTAGATTATTAAACAATTTGTTATAGGTAGAATTTCTCAGATTCCGATGGTATAATTTGTATGAAATTAAAATGAGGTGTTTTCATGTCACATGATATTAAAAAACAAGAGATAAAAAACTTAAAAAAAAAAGCTGAACAAAATCGGCAAATGCATTTCAGTATTAGTAAAAAAGCAAATATACTACACAAAGCTCTCCATACTGTTGCTTTAATCGGTTCTTCTATAACAGCCATCCTTACGTTTGCAGAATTCAGTACTTTTATCCCGTGGTTCCCTTGGTTAACTGATGGAAATTATAAATTAATTATTGGGCTATTTGCTGGTTTAATTTTTATTATCACCATTTTAGAGGAGTATCTTGGGTTAGGGCAAAAAGCTGCAACTCATGAAAATATTGGAAAGCAACTAACTACTTTTATACGAACAGCAAGTAAACTAGAAACTTATGAAACTCTCACACAAGCTGATTTAGATCAGGCAGTAGTTGAATATAGTTCGATTAATGAAAGTGCACCTATAATCCCGGATAAAGTATTCCTCAGAGAAAAACAACGTCTATACATAAAAATTGAAATCAGTAAAAAACTTGAACAAACTCCACATATGTCAATAAGCTTATTCCTTATTAAAATGAAATTAAGACAACTTTTTTCACCAAATGATACTCAAAATGGAAATAGGGAGAATCAAAATGACTAAAGAAAATTCTGCTTGTTCAGTATTAATATTATTGAGTGGAGGAATTGATTCTTCAGCATTAGTGCAATATCATATCTCTCAAGGGGAAAAAGTTGAAGCTGTCTTTTTTGATTACGGACAAAAAAGTTGTAATCAAGAGTTTTTATCTGCGAAAAAAATAAGTGATCATTACGATATAAAGCTACATCATAAGGAACTAGGGTTTAAACTATATGATAATAATGGTGAATATTATTGTCGTAACAGTCTTTTTATTTTAGCTGGATGTGGTTTTTTAAAAAAGCCCACATCACTAATTTCTATAGGTATACATTCAGGTACCCCTTTTTATGATTCTTCTCCGGATTTTATCAGAGATACCCAGACTATTCTTGATGGTTATTTTGGAGGAATTACAAGAGTAATAGCACCTTTTCTTGATTATTCTAAAAGTCTAGTTTATGAGTATGCTATTCAAAATCGAGTTCCTATTCAGTTAACTTATAGCTGTGAATCAGGACAAATAGACCCCTGTGGACGTTGTCCTTCATGTTTTGATAGGAGGTTATTAAATGAATCAGTACCTAGCCAAAATTCGAACTATTAATAAAATAGATTATAATACCCCTATTCTTGTACCATCATTTTCAAGTAAAGGATTCCCTCACGTTAAAGAGTTACATAACTACCTAAAAGGAAAACTAACTGAGGTGTCCCTTATAAGTTCGTATGACTTGCATTATGGTTACTTAGATCCCGACCAAATTTATGAATCCGATATTTTAATTGTAGACAGTGGGGGGTATGAGAGAAATAAAGAACATGACATTTCTGACATTTACAATTCTTTATACATAGCAAAGGAATGGAATGAAAGTTTGTATGAAAATCAAGTTGGGATGCTACACCCTTTTACTGATATATTATTGGTTAATTATGATTATCAAGAAGGATATCCACTTAATCAGCAAGTTCAATTTGCACAAAACCATTTTCAGAAATATCCTGATTTCGCATCAGATTTTTTGTGTAAACCTACCTCTAATAATGGATTCTTTATAGATGTGGATAATTTAATCCAAAGTATTGATCTTCTTTTTTCTTTTGATGTTGTTGGGTTTACAGAAAAGGAACTCGGAAATTCCATATATGAACGTGCGACAAATATTTATAGAATCAGGAAAGCTTTAACGGGATCAGGGTTAGCTACACCTATTCATATTTTTGGGTGTATTGATCCTTTGTCGATCATACTTTATTTTTTATGCGGCGCTGATATTTTTGATGGTTTATCTTGGTTACGATTCTCTTTTAAAGATTATATTCCAACCTATCTAAATCACCATGCATTAAATCATGGGCTCTGGGATAGGCCAGATAATGAAGTAAAGATAATTGGATATCTAGAAAATCTAGAAGTACTATCACAATTAAAAAATCAATTGATTGCATTTGCTAAATCCTTGGACTGGGAAGAACTACATTTAAAACCCAGAGAAATTCAAGAAATTAAACGTATTCTTGCAAGCATAATAAATAGTTATGAGTAAAGGAGGCAGACAAATGGGAGGCAGTGGTGGAGGTTATAAAATTCCCTCTAAAACACTTAGTCAATTAGAACAAGAAAAACAAGACAGGATAAACCAAGAAAAACTTGAAGCTGATATAAACCAACTTATTAAAGATTATTTTCAAGAAATAAATGATCGTGATGTTGAAGGAATTAATCGCCATTTAGAAACAATTAAAAATGCTCTTGAAAAAGATATAGATGGCTTTGTCGACCTAAAGTTTGGTGGTTCAATAACTAAAAGTACTTATTCAACAGGAATAAGCGATGTTGATATGTTGGTCCAAATTAATAATAGCGATTTAGCGAAAGCAAGTCCTATTGAAGCTTTAAACCGCTTTAAAGAGCAGATACAAAGGAGATTACCTAAAACAGATGTAAAAATTGGAAAATTAGCTGTAACTGTAAAGTTCGCATCTGGTCATGAAATTCAATTACTTCCCACCATCAAAACTGAAACAGGTTATCGTATTCCACGACCTGGAGTGAACAAATGGAGTAATGTAATAAAACCAAGCAAATTTGCCGAGAAATTAACAAATGTTAATAAAACTAATAATAATAAGGTAGTTCCACTCATCAAGTTAATGAAAAATATTAATGCTACTTTACCTAAACAAAGACAATTATCAGGATATCACCTAGAATCCCTTGCTATAGATGCTTTTAAGAATCCAATGAATACTCCAAAAACATATAAAGGAATGATTGAACATTTTTGTCGTCATGCTAAAAGTGCAGTCTTAAAACCAATTACTGATAGCACTGGTCAATCTGTCCATGTTGATACTTACTTAGGCAATTCAAACAGCTCTGAGCGTCAACGGGCAAGTAATACATTTAAACAGTTACTAAAAAAAATGGATCAAGCAAACTCTCTGGATACATGGAAAGACATTCTAGAAAGAAAATGAATATGAAATATTCCATTTTAAATTAAGAAAAAATGATATAGTATTGTCCTATTGTCAAAAAGCCTTTGCCCCTTTGAGCAAATGCTTTTTCTTTAATTTCAAATTATAATAATTTGATATTTTTTTATTTTGTTTCGTATTCCTTAACTAACCTATAAAAAGTTGTCTTTTTAATTCCTATTTCTTGATTTGCCTTCACCGCTGTCATCTCTCCTGATTTTCACCGATCATAGACATGTTTAAACTATTCCGTAATATTAGATTTCGGTCTACCAAAAACTATACCATTTTTCAAGGCCACCGGCGATGGACTGGTTGGTTGGGGCTGTCTGGCTCCCGTGGCCAAAGTAACTCTGAAGGATTTGGATATCCCGCTCGAGATTGTCTCACCGCCGGTTCCTTTTTCCCATGATGGTTCAATACTAGCTCTTGTTAGCATTACGTTCCCCCTTTAAAATTTCTCTTCCTCCATTGTATCACTGGAACAAGCCCGTTGGGATGAACTATTACCAAATCACATCGAACATCTCTTTGCGTATTAAAGAACATGTAAGCAATGGGAGAATGAACGGCATCTGGGAATAAAGGAAAACCTGTACATCCTAACACTGCAGGAAAACGAGAAAACCTGCACATGGAGTTTTCGAGGGGAGTACAGATCCACTCACGGCGTAGACCGAACTCCTCTGCAGCATTAGCCTTTTTCTTTAAACAAGACTGGGGTACAAAAACACCACACCGTCTAAAACAAGTTTTATGTAAGATAAAAGCGAAGGAATGTAAAACAGGATGTTTGATTAAAGCAAATAAGTATCATCTTGACAAACAAAAGTATAAAATACTACCTTTTTTTGTTTTCTCACCGAATTTACCCAAAATCAAGTATATTAATAGTGGTTACTTTTTTTTATTACAGAGACAACAATTGTTGAAAAGCCTTTAAATCAAGTAATATCAGCTCCCCGCCCTTTGCTAGACCAAATTAAAATTGATTTGAAAAAGGGTATATAGCGCTAACTATACTTGATTTTCCAATTATGTTGTTTACTTTTTTCAACCGGCTAACGCTAATCGATTTTTAATAAATGGCCGAAGGCCTCAAGTTTTTTCAATAGCTTTTTACCTCCTTGAAAAAAATCGCAGGCCAACCGTTAGTGCCAGAGTGGGATATTAGCAAATCAAAAACACATCAAGATTTCCATTTTAATAAAGAAAAAATACCCCTGGAGAGTGTTTAGGTTAATACAAGAAACCTTTTATATTGGTTGCGATCAAATTAATGTTAGTCTCACTTAATCCCCTATATTTTATATCATTCCCTCCGTCCAACTTTTTAACTTACTTTAAGGAAACATATCGATTGGGGTTTAATGGTTCATACATTTTATAACGATTAAACCAATAAGAGATATCAGCATAATTTATTTTCACTTCGAGAACATGTCCTTTATTTAGCAGAAGTTGTTTTAACTCTTTTAACAAATCGCTGTTTGGACTTTTCTTTTCTGCAAGCATTTTCTTATAGCCAAAAGTTGTATTTGAAATTAATTTAATGCGGCATGCTTTCTGCAATTGGCCTACAGCTCTGATTATACCAAGAATTATAGATCGATTGACTGAAGTATTAGATAAACCAGAGACATTTACCAGGCGCAGACTAACTTCCTTTTGTTCATCTATTAAAAGGTACCTATATGAGCCCGGTTTATTCATTTCATGGATTTTTTGATGTCCAGTAATCACCAGTAACACCGTCCTTAATGCAAGGTGATTTGGGTTCTTATCACTGTAGGTGATGTTATCCTTTATCAATTCCATCTCATGATGTTCCGGCTTGTTATTTTGTTGTCTTTTCTGAAGGCCACCGCTAATGGGAGCCTTCATATATTCTTCCGCTTCTTCCATGCTTGCACACCTTTTAAATACTGGATTTGAAAATCCTTTTATATATTGGTTTTGAATCTGTTTCCAATTACCATTATAAATCCCAGGCTTTTTTCCTTTTTTAATAGCATAAATTCTATTTTTCATTTAATCTCCCTGCCTTCTTTTATGAATTGATTCTTGTTTCATATTAAGATAAAGTATCTCCCAGCAATGGAAATACAAATTTAATTGGTCAAACGAATTGCTTGGTACACCCCCTACTGTAAAAAAGTGACTCCAGTGAATGGCGCCAGTTAAACATTTTCCACAAGTTATTAGTTGAACTACTAGCCTACTTCCAATACTACCCTTTCACTCATAGCAACTACTCTCAACGATTGTTCGTTTTCCGATACCTATTTCGAACTTTCTTTCTCCCCTTCCCCTAAAGCCGGAGCATTTTCTTGTTGAGTCCAAGATTCAGGTTTTTTCGCAAAAATTTCGCTAAAAAAATTTAAAGCTGTGGGCCTATAGAATTCTTTCATTACTAAATAACAATCATTTTTTCTTGAGAAGTTTATCTCTTTTAAAATCAAATTAGCTACTTTAGCATCACTCTAATTTGAATATTTGAACTAGGTGAATAATAATTTTTCTATGGCTGTTCCTGTGGAAAATGTGTTTCCATTTTTTTTACCTCTGTTATCAGGTATTGTTCGGTAGCTTCCAGCATTTTTAGTTTCACTTCTTTTTTCTCTTCAAGATTCACCCGTTTAAATAACAAATACAGTTCTTGAAAATTCATTATTATCTCTCCTTTTGTATGAATGTATTTTTGACGCCGGTGCTCCCTTATTTCAAATACATTCAAAATTCCTAAAAGGAATGTAAGCAGTCAATACATAAAAATCAATAGGCAAAAGAAAATTCTTTTTATTTTTTTGGATTTTGATGAACATTTCTTAATTAAAAATGCTGCAATCCTTTAGGGATTACAGCATTTTATTAATTGATCCGGCTTTTTAATGGTTCAATAAGCTCATAACCTCGAAGCCCCCGGTACCACCTTGTATGAATTGTTTTATAGCAAATGCCATTTAGTTCAGCCCATTCAATAAGCGGTTTTTGAATTCCATTAATATCTGCATATACTGTAGACCGCTTATTACGGGATTGTGCACTCTTATTTATCCATTTGCAGTTTGATGGATTGTAATTGCCGTTTACATCGATCCGTTCAAGGGACAGATTGTCACAATATCCATTTTCATTGGCCCAAATAAAAAAGACCATGAAATCGGAATTCCATTCGTCACACACTGTAATGTCACGCCATCCATAATTTGCGTAGTTCGAAGCATTTGGGTTGTTGCACCGGTCTTTCATCTTCCTCCAGATACTATGAAGTCTAGTTTTTGATAATCCATGTGTAGTTGCCATAGTTACTCCTCCGTTTCTTATTGTTGGAAAAGTAACCATTTGGTACTTCGGAATCAAGAGTAATTTAGCTTTTTCATACTCATCCCTATATCGCCAGCCGAAGGCTAATCTATGCTAATAACCTGGGATTAAAGCTCTTCGCCGAACACTGGCATTCACTTTTCAAAAATGAACACAATCACAAAGCAACTGTCGGAGCAATTATGTGTATGATCATCCCCCCTTTTTTTGAGGTTTCTCTTTTAAATAATAAAAACAAAAACCTCAAACTTAGGGGGATTTTTTTGTTGACTGTAATATTTCAAATGCGTACGTTTTCGATATCAAATAAAACGATAGGAGTCAACATCAATGAAAATTACATTGGACCACGAAAAACTACTATATTTCACAGGATGGAAACCGGGATACATCCAGAAGAAGGGAAAAGCAGAGATCATCAGTAAACTGGAATCAATGGGGATGGAAAATGTCACCGTCAATGGTAGAGGAAAGGATAAAACCTATTCATTTAACATTCCAGATTCATTTTGGATAACACTAGCTATCCCGAACGTAAAGCAGTCAGACCTTATGGTTGACATCGTGGACATTTTAACTCACGGGAATATCATAAACGGTTTAGTCATGTTTCATATCGAATTTTACGATGTATTAGCAGACAAACACATTACTACCGCAAAAGCAGTTGAAAACACCTTTTGCCGTATCAAGGAATATTTGAAAAGTATCGGGATGCTGAATAAAAGCAACAATCACAAATCCCATAGAGTCATTAAAGATGAAAATAAAGGGTGGCTTTCAGGTGATGAAGCTTTAAGTATCGATGCGAGAATCAGAGGTTTGTGGAAAGAATGGCACGAGAGACACAAAGGCATTGATGAGGAATTGTTCCGCAAGTTTAGAAGTGAATTCTATTTCAATAAGATACCAAGGCTTGTAGGAGCTGTATACTATCGCACGGTTAAAATGGTCCAGCTAGATCAACAATTTCACAAGGATGTAGCTGCGGCGAGACAAACCTTCCTTGTTACATTCAATTTGGAGCAAGTGAGACAAGACCTATTCGATAAGCATGAAGTTTATAGACAATTAGTGAAACATAGAAAAGAGGAAGAAGCTAAAAAGAAACAAGCTGCCAGTGAAAAAATGTTAGAGGATCTATTCGCCAGCTAATTGTTGTTTTACTTGTACCAACAGCTTACGTTAAGTGTATAAAATGACTAGGAGGAAACAAATATGACACGACAAGCGCGAACAATATATCAACTGGAACCGGAATTCCTTGAATGGGCTAGGTTGGCAAAAGAAGATTTCATCAGTACCGGTGACATGAACTACGTCCGCCAGCGGGTAACGGAAAGAATTGATAAATCGAAAGCAAATATAAAGCTTAATAAGAAACTAGGATTGGCATAGCAGCCAGTCCTTTTTATTTATCAAAATAAATGTTGTAATCAACTCCCCTTATGGTTACGTTACAAAAAATAAAAAAGGGATTTTTAGGAGGCAACACAGATGACTAGGATTGACCACGACAAACTCAATTTTAAGGAACTAACAAAGGGATTTTAATCGGAACCCAAGTGGCTAACTAAGGAGTTCGAATCCATCCGGCGCACCAAAGAAAAACAACGTGTAAAAAGGAACCTACAGCCACTTCCTGAAGATAAATGACTTCAGTGCTTTTTACCTTTAGTCTGTGGCAATGGGGTAGGCACCGAAAGACTAGTAGAATATTTCTCTAATAAACTACTTCCCCCTCAAAAAAATTTCATATTTTTATCCCTATTGGGTCTCAAGTCAGGAAAGAAAAGCATTGCACCATTGAAAAGACTCTGTTTAAAGAGGATTAGTTTAAGACTAATCCTTTTTGTGTTACCCGTCATGACCTACACTTTTCTGACTTTGTATAAGATTAATCTATCCTCCGAAAAAAAACCTCTCCACCAAACTTTTCACAAAGTCGAATCACAGCCCACAATTCCCGTTGATCTCTTCTTAAAAACTTAATTTTTTCTCGGTAATCATGCATACAATAAAGAGTCGAATTTCCATCAATTGTGACTATTTCATTAGGATCCGCGCCATATTCAAGTAATAATTTGGCAATAGGGTAATTATCACAGGCTAAAAATAAAGCAGGTACGCCGTGATAGTAGTCCTTTGCTTTCGGATTGGCACCAGCTTGTAATAATAACTTTACAATCTCTACCCGATTAATCTCTGAAAACCTTGGTTTTATTTTGTAATCGCCGACAATTGCCAATATCAGAATCGGTTCTTCACAATTACTTGTATCGTTTATATTATTATTTGGGTCGGCATCATCAAGAAGAGCTTTCTTTACACCCTCTACATCCAAATCTAAAATAGCACTGGCTAGTTTTCTATTGGAAATTTCGATCCATTCTTTCATTAAAATACAATCCGGCTTGCCCACTTTTATCATTTTAACCTCCATAATAAATTTTTTATCCAAATCATGCATTTAAATTAAATTGAATTCAGACTTATTTAAAACACATAAATCATATACGATTTATTTTACTATAATTTAATCATATGTGCTATTCAAAAAAGATAGAGATTAAGTTTTACTAACCCTAAAGGGGTTGTTTGAATGATAGAACTATCAACGTTAATCGGCGACCGCATTCGGACGTTACGGAAAGCAATCAAGTTAAGTCAAGAAGAACTAGCTTTTAAAGCCTCTCTTCATCCCACTTCAATAGGTAGAATAGAAAGAGGAGAAATGACATTTAGTATTGACAATCTTATAAAAATCACCAATTCATTAAATGTTTCACTTGAAGAATTTTTTAGTGTTATTGACCCTAAAGACGAATCGCAAAATACTATTCTAGTAGAAATTATTCGGTTATTGGGGAATCAAAGTTCGACGCAGCAAAAAAAAATTCTGGAAATAATAAAATTAATTATGGACCTTCATGATATTGATTAAAGTTGCTGTACCAGAAAGTAATAATAAAAGAGATGAATGAAGGTTTAATAAAATCAATTTAAGTTGCACATGTTCAACTCTACACCTTAAATACTTACAACTAACTTAAATCTCTACAGAGCCAATCTCATGCCTGAGACGGGCTCTAAAAAAGCGACTCCAAATTGGAATCGCTTTTTTATTTGATGATAAATAAGCCATAAATCACCGTAGCTATTACTCCCCATTTAGCCGTCCGCTCGAATTCTCCAGGTTTTTACCCAATACGAAGCTGATGCATAATCGAGGCCAGTAATAAACCGGCCAGTATATTGCTTCGTGAACCCATACCTCAGGTTTACCCGACAGTTATACTCCATCTTAAAGCGTATGCGTTATTCAAATTCCCTAGGTTCCATATGCATAGATTAACGTCTTTAGGTTCCCTGTCCTTACCTCGAAAATCTGTGTCCCATCGTAAACTTCCGGCATAAAAGACCAAGACCTGGATGTCGCCCTGATTTACCGCAGTCACATATAAATCCTGTTGCAGATTCATTATAAAAAAAGTTTATTTTTTTCTTAAAAGGTCTTGCAATTTATAAATGAAAAGGTTGGATTAGTCTTATAAAGGGAGCCTTTAATGGTTTGATATCTCATAAATAGGCTCCTATTGATCAGGAGGAAAATAACTTGAAAACGATTTTTGAATTACCGGATGTATTAGAAGTAAAGGACATCCAAACTTTTCTTGGAATTGGCAGGAGCCAGGCCTACAAGTTAGCTAAGTCCAACGTATTCCATGCAGTTACTGTTGGGAAACGTATCCTTATCTCAAAAAAATCATTCCTGTCTTGGTTTGAAGGCAATGATTTTTCGACATAAAAAAATAAACAAAGCTTTCTATTAGAAGCTTTATAGCAGTACATATCGCAAAATGCTTGCTGTTATTTGGGCCATAATAAATCAGTTTAAATAAAAGCAAAAGGACACCATCTATATTTGCCAATATCCTAATATCCAATTATTATACAATTAGGTGCAGATATGCTTGGTGTCTCCTAAGTGGAGGAGAATAGAATGGCTGGTTACCCGAAAAAAGATAAGAATGGAACATATTATTTTGTTTTAGAAGCAGGTAAAGATGCAAATGGCAATCGTAAAAGAATAAAGAGAAGAGGCTTTAAGAAAATGAGTGAGGCCAAATCAGCTATGGCAGAGCTGATGCTCGAACTAAAAAGTGGATATTCTTTAAATAAAGAAAAATTGGCATTAGGGGCTTACTTAGATTATTGGATTGAAAACTATGTAAGGACAAACCTAAAGCCTAAAACTATCGTCGAATATGAGAAGATTATCAAAACCCATCTTCAACCATCTTTAGGACACATCATGCTGATTGAACTTAAGAGCACTCAGCTTCAAAACTACTATAAAGAAAAATTAGAAGTTTTGTCCGCTCAATCAGTGACACATCACCATCGTGTCCTCTCGAAAGCTTTAAATGACGCGATTGATTGGGAATTTATTAGCAAAAACGTGGCAAAAGGGGCAAAACCACCTAAACCAGGCAAACGAGAAATGAAGACTCATAGTGCCGAACAGCTGAATGTATTGCTGAAAATCGCTAAGGAAAAAACACCGGTGTATTTTCCCGTAATCTATGCCGCAGCTCACACCGGTATGAGGAAAAGCGAATTAATGGGATTGACCTGGGAAAACGTGGATTTTAAAGCTGAGAAGTTCTATATCAGGCAAACTATTACCGAAGCAAATGGAAAATATTTCTTCAATCCAATTCCCAAAAATGAGAGACCTAGAGGAATAAGGTTAACTATCGAACTGACAAAGTTAATGGTTAAACTAAAAGAAGAGCATGATCATCGAAGGAAAATTCTTGGAGAAACATTTAATCCCCATAATCTCGTCTTTTGTAACTCCAAAGGAAATATCATGATACCCTCTGAATTAACAAGAGCATTTAAGAGAGCGTTAAAGGCTGCTAATCTTCCAGACATCCGGTTCCATGATCTGCGGCATTCCCATGCGACCATGCTGCTTAAGGAAAATGTTCCTTCCAAAGTAGTCAGCGAGCGATTAGGACACTCCAAAATTCAAGTGACATTGGATACCTATTCTCACGTAACAGACTCCATTGAAGGAATCGCCGTAGAACACTTAAATGGATTGCTGGAATAAAAAACATTGGCACCAAATTGTGAATGGCACCATTTGGGCACCAACCAATAAAAAAAGACCTAGTGTCCTCTGGTCTATGATCAAAAAGAATTTGTTAGAATCCTTGTTATTATTGAGTTGGCGGGACTGCGTGGGAATCGAACCCACCAGACCTGGCACGCAGGTCTCAAGCAGTTTTGAAGACTGTGGAGGATACCAGTACCCCGGAGTTCTCGGTTAACTTCAGTGAAAATAGTAATGAAATTGATGCCACTCCTCAATATAATTATTTTAAATTCCTAATTGAATCTCCACCGATATATTAATAAGAAGAAACATGACAAAAATATTCAATATCCCCTACACCTTACATTCAAAAAAATAAATTTTCGGTAAAGCTTCCACAGCATTGGCTAACTTTAAGCATCCCTTAAATATCTTACTGTAAAGTCGAAATAGTACTTCGACCGGCGAGTCACTTTACGTTTCAATGTCATTAATTGCGGATTTTAACATTCATCTACAAAATGTATACCTGAACATATGGGGTGTTAATTTTGTTTCTCTTTTCTCCTCTGAACAGCAACTTTCAAACTTTGTATGATAAACTCTTCCTGTGTCAACCCTTCAAGATCCGCATACTCCTTTACCTGATCTTTTAATTGAGTGGACCCATAAGCCACAAAGGAAACCAAATCGCTATCTAGAACGACACCATTTGGCCTGCAGATCATTTTTCCTTCTATAAGGCTATTTTTCAACAAGTCTAGTTCATCTCGATGTTCGGCTTTATAGAACGGAAGGAGAACGGGTTTCATCTCGATCTTAATTTCGCCATCAAAAACTTCCAGCTTCATGTTAGTAGGGCCAGCAATCCGATAGAATTGATCAATTAAATCAAATGTCATCGATTTTACCTTTTTCGGTTTGATCAATTTCAACATGACGGATCCTTTTTTGTTATTGATAATCTCCTCGTCCAATTCAATGATAGGTTCGAACCCCTGCTGCTGTAAATCTTCGATCAATAGCTCCCTCTCCCGGTTGGTCAAGACCTTGCCATTCCCGACTCCATTCCACTCCATGATCCGCGCAAATTCACCAGTATCCCTGTTCTCGAATGGCTGGAATAAAAAATACCCTGTTTTCTTATCAAAGAATTTCTCTCTTCCTTTCACCCGGTTGAACAGATGGAGGTTTGCGTCCAGATCTTCTTTTTTCACAAAGAACGTATCAATGTTTCGGTACGGCTTCATGACGGCCGGAAGTTCCCCGGATTTCATCTTACTGATGACGGTGGAAGGTGAAACCTTCATATTGAATCCTTCCAAATATGCAACGATCTCTTTCGTAGTGAATCCTGGCTTTTTCTGCTCCTTCTCGACCCTTTCCACTTCTTCCGCATGGAACAAATACGTCCCGTCCATTTTCCATGTCTCTTTATTCCAAGGAGTGATCCTCCCCTCTTTGACGTAGTTGTATATGGTTTGTTCCGTGACTCCTAATGTTTCTGCTACTTCTTTAGTTGTCAGTCCCAAATCGGTATATTGCATCATCATCATCCTTTTTTCTATCTTTTATACTATTCTATCATTGTAAAATAATTGAAACAATAATAAATAAAAATAATATGTAGGTAAACATATTATGATTAAATAGGTAATTTAACTCTTAAATTTAATTTAATTTCAATTTAAAAATAAATAATCTATTTTATTGTATTTTATTTTTCTTTAATGACTGTTTATGTATATTTTCCTTTATTATATAAAAGTCATGTTAAATACCTAAAAATGGACGATTTTTAGGAACTTATCTTATCAATCTATATATTTCTTTTAAGATATACCAATACTGGCATGATATAATAAAAATAAATATTGGTTATTTTTGTATTAAATTTTAAAGAGGTAATGATGATGGAAAATAGTAATCGAATACATATTAATAATTTACTTATTAACAAAAAAATCAGCGATTTAGAGATGCCTACATCAGATAAAATTGATTTAGCACAACAGTTTTTAAACAATCCTTCTTATGTTTCTGATTTGGAATCATTCATCGATTACAATGAAAAACATAAACAATATTTATATAAAAACTTTACGGATGAAATGATGATGTATACTTTCGTTCATAAACCGTCCCATATCCAAGAGGAATACAATAAAAAGGAAGAAACAAAAAAGGAGTACATCCGGGATCTGCTTCAGTTTTATGGAATGTTGGTGTCTCATGAAGAATTTTTCAAAGAGGATGTAGTGGCATTTACCGAAGGTTCCTTACTAAAGAATCTGGATCGGCGTCATGTGAGGCGGTATCAGGAATGGCTGAAAAAAGAGGTTCCCCTGCGAAACGGGAAAATCGGGTACGGCATCGCCACCATGGCCAGAAAGATTGTTGTCATCAAGAGTTTTTTGAAGTGGCTGCATGAAGTAGAATACATAAAAATCCCTTTACACACGGCTTTTCTGAACAATGAAGTGCGCATGAAAGATCGGCCGGATCGAGACCTGTCTTATGAGGAAGTGAAGGCGTTAATCGACTATTATCGAAATCACCCGTTTAATTGGGGGTTGTTGACCCTTTTGGCCACCACTGGACTCAGAATACAGGAGATTGCCCAAAGCCGTTGGTGCGACCTTTACTACGATTCCGGAATAAGAGAATATTTTCTTAGGGTCCAAGGGAAAAGGGATGAAATCCGACATACGTTGATCAAGAAACTGGTATTCGAGCGACTCCAAACGTTGAGGGTAAGAAAACGGCTTTCTCCACATCTAGATCCAACTGATGAGACTCCATTGTTTACCACAAATCGGGGAAACGCTTACGATTTTAGGGATTTATCTAAATATGTTACCAATATTATTAAGCAAACCCATTTTGACTTTATAAAATATAAAAAAGGAAATGTGACACCCCATTGGTTTCGTCACTATTTTGCCCAGGAAGCCCATCGAAGTGGAGCCCCTCTCTTGTTTATCCAAAATACATTAGGGCATAAGAAAGTAACAACCACGGAAATTTATTTGAAGGAAATCATGAAAAAGGAAAATGACGCAGCACAGTACATTGATGAGAAGAAATATTAAAAAAGATTACCAATTTTGGTGATAGAAAAGATTCCAACTTTAGCCGGTTCCGTTTTGAACCGGTTAATTTTTCAAAGAAACTACGATCACATACAAATTCTTCAAGCTGCTTCTTTTGACTATCTACATTTTGATCAAATGCAGAAAACACGTATGTAGCCAAACCTAAAACATTCTCCTCTCAGCCAACATGGACGAAAAGGCCTCCCAGCAGTTCACTGTACTGAGGAAGAGCCTATCCGTTAAAGTTTAATCTTGTTAATGTAGAGGTAAGCCCCTCTCGATTATGAGAAGGGCTATTCTAATGGTTTAAAAGTAAAAAAGTTTGTACGTACTATATTTTTTTCCTCCTCATATGATTGTTTGAGGTGATAATTACATATAAGGGAGGAAAACCAAATGCAAATTAATTTAACTGAAAAAGAAATGGAACAATTAAAAAGGCTACTTAATAAAAGTAAAAATGTATAAATGTCAACACAAATATGTACACTTTTGCTCGTTTAACGATGTACAAATTCACTCGTTTTCCTTCACAAAATGATCCTTCAAGCGATAGGAATCTCCGACCATGGTTACTACTGTCGCATGGTGTAAAATACGGTCTAAGATCGCATTTGCCAGCTTAGGCTCCTGGAAAATTTCATCCCACGCTTTAAAATTTACATTGGTGGTTAAGATGGTACTTCTTTTCTCATATCTCATATCAATTAGTTGGAAAAACAGCTTGGCATCTTCGTGATCAATGGGTAAATAACCGATCTCATCAATGATCAATAGTTTATATTTTGTGTAATGCTTTAACCGATCCTGAAGACGGTTCTCCAGTCGCGCCCGTCTTAAATTCTGGATTAAATCATGGCACTTAATGAAATAGGTGCTTGTCCGTTTCTTCGCCGCGGCAATTCCTATGGCAGTGGCCAAGTGGGTTTTGCCAACGCCACTTGGTCCTAAGAAAACAATATTCTCGTTCTGATCAATAAAACGGAATGTTAGAAAATCCATAATCTGCTGTTGATTGATGGATGTTTGGAATGAAAAATCAAAGTCCTTTATTTCTTTCAGGTGTGGAAAAGCAGCGACCTTTACCATTGATTGAGTCATATTTTGTTCCCGTAAATCAATTTCATAATTGGTTAATTTAATTAGCGTATCAATAAATGACATTTGGTTCTTTACTCCAAAATCGACGACTTCATTTAAATGTATGGTCATTTGCTTTAGTTTTAAATACTCCAGGTTCCTTAATAACTGCTGATAATTAGTAGTCATGACTTATACACCTCTCCAATCGTTTCTAGATTTTTCTTAGCCCAATCATCAATTTCAGGATAGTGAGGGGCTGAAACAGCCAAAGCTGATTTATAATGAGCCTCATGATAATTGAGCTTAGCTTTACTAATTGGATGTTGTGCAATGAGTTTCATGTTATAATAAATCCACAAATGGTCATCATACACCTGTAAGCTTACTTTCTTTCCCTGGTATTCTGGTGGTACAGAGTACTGGTTTGATTTGTAGGAAATCATGTTGGATGCATTGACTTTTACAAGTGTATGCTTGATTCGATAGGAATCTCTTACTTTTTCAGTTGGTAGCTGGAGTAAGTGGTTCCTTTCTTTTTTAATTTCCATAATCGGAATTTTTCCCGTCCCCTGATGGATCTGGTGATTCACCCGATTGGCTAAATCCTGTATAAACTGATGCAACTCCTCTAATGTGAATTGGCCCTGATAGGCATGTATTTCATCTAACAGTTTCATTGTGGTCTCTATTTTTCCTTTTGTTCTTGGCCGTCCAGCAATACAGGCTCTTACTTTAAAGCCAAAATCTTTGGCAAACTGTTCAATCTTTGCATTCACTTTGCCTGGAGAATGTTCCGTTCTTGCTTCATCCATGACTGTTTTCATATTATCCGTAAGGAGTTCCGAAGGAACACCTCCAAATGCTTCAAAAGCTTCGGTTAAAAAAGAAAATAGAGTACTTTGAGATTTGGATATGCTCATATAAAAGGTTCGTACTCTTGAGGCAGAAAGAATGAGTGCAGCCACATTTATCTCGACCTTTTCTCCCTCTTTTGTCTCATACAGAATGTTTTCCTTCCAATCTAATTGAGCCTGTTTGCCTGGTGAAGTTTCATAACGAATCGTCCCTTTTGGAGAAGCAATGCGCTTGTCCTCTACAAAGTAGGCATTAAACTCAGGAATACGTGCAATATAGGCACGAAAGGTCGAAGCGCCGCACTCCAGTCCATGGTTATCTTTTAAGTACTGCCAAAGCACTCGACGATAATAAAACACCTGCTTGGAATCCTCTGATAAAAGGGCTGCGATTACTTCATAGTATTCATCAATCTTTGAAGATTTCTTTCTCGTCCTCTTAGGGACAAAACCGTTTAAATATTTATCAACGGTTCGGCGGTCAACCCCTAATTCCTCTGCCAATTTACTCTTATTAATTTTCATTTTCATATGCTCCATTAGCTGCTTGAATTTTGGTAAGTCAAAAAGACTCTTAATCTCAAAATCAACATCGATCTTTAATGATAGATACATAGCTAGTCACCCCATGACTAGTATGTAAAATGAAAGCAAATTTGTACATATTTATTCAAGCGGTATTGAACATATTTAAAATAGCATTTCTAAAAATGATCGGTGTACAGGTGAACAAGCAGAAATTTACGAAAATATTATAATGAAAATTGATAAAAGAATGAGCTTAAAGAGAATTGAGTAGTTTGTAATCCCCTATCGAATGAGAATGGCTTTATTATTGTTTTTTAACTAAAGATGTTTTAAAGAACATGATTGTCAAGAATAAACGAAACGAGTTCCGTTCCAACATACTATTATGATGATTCAATTAAACTGTCGATGATCTCTGTATTTTTGTAATCTACTTCTCTAAGTACTTCTTGTGTGTAGGCTTCCAAAAATGCCTTATAAATAAACACTTCCCAGATATTTAAACGGATAATTCATATTTTAAATCGAAAACGTTTTATAAGAATAATTGTGAATATTTAAGGAACAAAACAAAGCAGTCTCTCATCAACTCTCATTAAATTAGGAAATCTACTACAAGTATGCTACACTGAGCTTACCATTTGAAATACTCTGTTTTCATGTTCCCTACTCTTCGTGAGTGGGTTTTTTTGTTTTTAAGAAAAATAAAAAACAGACTCTAAAATAAGAGCCTGTTTAAAGGATTCTATAATTAAGCTTTGTGTACGTTAGCTGCTTGAGGTCCACGTTGACCTTTTTCAAGGTCAAAAGTCACTTCTTGACCTTCTTCTAATGTTTTGTACCCTTCGCCTTGAATCGCTGAGAAATGAACGAATACGTCTTCTCCACCTTCACGTTCGATGAATCCGAAGCCTTTTTCGCCGTTAAACCATTTTACTTTACCTTTTTCCATTTTTGTTGCCTCCCAGTGTGTATCTACACACAATGTATTACTATCCTTGCTCTCAGTGATCATCAAGACGAAAAGTTTTACTAATACAATCCTTTACACCGAACAAAAATAATTCAATATTAATAATAACATTTTTTGTAAGTATTTGCAAGGATACTCTTGTTCAGTGACTTTTCAGCCACACTTTATAAAACTTCTTAATAAATTTCATTTTTTTTATTTTTTTACTTTTTTGCCTTAAAAATATGCCAAACACCTGCAATTAAAATCATTTCAAATATCGAAACAGTGTGGTTGAGGCGGAAGACGAGGATAACTTGCCTCGTTTATTAATAATTCATTATATAGAAAAAGGCAAGTCAGTATAGACTGACCGCCTTCTTTATATCGTATTTTTATATAGTTATTATATTTAAGTTAATTGATTGCGGAGGCAGGATTTGAACCTGCGACCTTCGGGTTATGAGCCCGACGAGCTACCAGACTGCTCCACCCCGCGACGATAAAAACTTAACTTAAAACAGCCTGGCAACGTCC
>NZ_JBITPF010000066.1:0-190657 GCF_050468025.1 Neobacillus sp. NRS-1170
TTGGCGCCTGCGGGGTCTCCCCTGCCCCGTACTCCCGCAGGAGTCTTCGTGCCTTCCGCTCCAATCAACCGTGTTAAAAATCATTTACAAAGCCTTACAATAAGCAAAAAGCCGACTGAAATGAGCCGGCTTGTCTTTTATTATCCTCTTATTAATGAGATGGCTTTTGCGTAATCACTTTCATTGTAGATTGCGGAGCCTGCAACTAATACATTGGCCCCTGCTTCCATACATTGTTTTGCGGTTTCCGGATTTACACCACCATCGATTTCAATCTCGATACTTAAACCTTTTTGCTCAGCCATTTCTTTCACTTTTCTTATTTTTGGAAGGACTTCTGGAATGAATTTTTGTCCTCCAAACCCAGGATTAACAGACATTAATAATACCATATCAATATCCCCAATGATATGTTGGATCGTTTCAACTGGTGTAGCTGGATTTAAGACCACCCCTGCCTTTATACCTAACGATTTAATAGCTTGAATGGTTCTGTGCAAATGACGGCAAGCTTCCACATGGACTGTGATATAATCTGCTCCTGCCTTGGCAAAAGCCTCAATATATTGATCAGGATTTTCAATCATTAAATGCACATCAAGCGGCAGTTTAGTAATGGGACGAATGGCCTCAACAATGAGCGGTCCAATAGTAATATTGGGAACAAAATGGCCATCCATAACATCAACATGTATGTAGTCTGCTCCTCCTTTTTCAACTGCTATAATCTCTTCCCCCAATTTTGAAAAATCGGCTGAAAGAATTGAAGGTGCTATTTTCACCATGTTTAGTACCTCGGCTTTCTATCTTTTATTTCTTGGAGGAAATCAACATAATGTTCATAACGATATGCTGGAATTTCCCCAGATTCAACAGCTTGCTTCACACCGCATTTAGGTTCACTGATATGGAGGCAGCCGCGAAATTTACAATTTTCACTTGCCCGCTGTAATTCCGGAAAGCAGGATGTTAAATCCTCTGCTTCAATATTAATAAATTCCAAGGAGCTAAATCCTGGTGTATCGGCAACAAGACCATTTCCAATTTCAATGAGCTCCACATGCCTTGTCGTATGCTTCCCTCGACCTAAATGTGATGAGATATCATTTGTTTTTAATTCAAGATCGGGTCTAAGAACATTCAGTAATGAGGACTTCCCCACTCCAGACTGCCCGGCAAAAACAGAAATTTTATTTTCAAGGTGCGGATTTAGTTGTTCAATTCCTGTTTCTGTTTCTGAAGATGTAAGAATGACTTCATAACCAGCAGCCTGATATTCTGCTGCGTATTCACTAATTAAATTGTTTTGTTCACTGTTGGTCAAATCCATTTTGGTAATACAAATAAGCGGCTCAATATGATTAAATTCAACCAAAACAAGAAATCGGTCTAAAAGCACAGTACTGAAATCTGGTTCTACAGCTGAAAAAACAAGGATGGCCTGATCGACATTCGCTATTGGCGGACGGACCAATTCATTTTTCCGTTCTTTTACTTCAAGAATATAGCCTTCCAATTCATTTTCAGCTTGAAAAACAACCTCATCTCCAACCAGAGGGGTTACTTTATTCTTTCTGAAAACCCCTCTGCCACGGCATTGAATTAACTCATCATTATGAAGAACATAATAAAAACCACTTAACGCCTTAACAATTTTTCCTTCAGGCATAGTCACACTCCTTGCCCTTTAACTTACCAAACCAATTGCTTCTATTAAAATTTTTACGAGTGTCCTCATTTTTATGCAAATCGAAGCACCCATCGATTATTCGGTATCATCATAACTTATCGTTTCATCCGCGATAACCTGCAAATCACGCATAACTTTATAGCCGGCCTTTTTTCCGTATGGAATCAACAATTTAATTTGCTTTTTCGTCGTCTGGGTAATGGTGAATTTTTCAGCCGGATCAGTCATACTGTGCGTCATATCCTCTATATAGATTATGACCTCTTGTTTTTGGCCTGGCTCACCAGGTAAAGGTGGTTCATATTCGATGGTAATTTCTTTAATTACCTCTTTTGGCGGTTTTTGCTCTTTTCCTTTCGAAATAACGACCCTAACCTTGTCACCTTTATTCAATTCGGTTCCCTGTGCAGGTGATTGAGATATAACCATGCCTGCAGGTATATTTTCATCATATTGTTCTTGAGAGGCATCTAAGGTAAGACCCACTAAGGATGCATAATCCTGAGCGCCCTTTAGATTATATTGGGTTAGGTCCTTTAAGACAATTTTTTCAGGCCCCTTACTGACCTCAAATTCTAATTCAGTATCTTCTGGAACCACTTTTGTACCTCCAGGTGGGTTCTGGCTTAAAATAGTACCTGGTTCACTATCGTCATTTTTCTCTACTTTATTGATAGCTTTAAAGTTCTCCTGCTCTAATAAACGGACCACATCATCATATTGACGGTCAACATAATCAGAAAGATCATATTTTTCTTTTCCAGAGCTGATGTATATTGTAATCCCGGCATTTTCCTTAACTGTGGTCCCGGCCTCAGGGTCTGTTTTAATTACTTTCCCTTTTTTAATATCCTCATCTGGTATTTCAATTTGGTCGCTGACCTCAAGTCCTTTTAATTTTAGCTTAGATATCGCGTCATCTACATTCATTCTGCTTACATCTGGAACTTTGACGTCCTTTGCAGACAATAAATCAGGTAAAAATGTAAAAGTTAATATTCCTAGAATGGCAAGGATAAGAAAGGTAGATATTAAGATTATCGGCCACTTTTTCCGTTTTTTACTTGTTTTCTTTTCTTTATTTACTGTATTCTCTTGTTTAATTACTGGCTTTTCATTGCTGTGAACTAACGTTTCATCAAGGTTTTTTAACGGCTTATCATTCGTGATAACTGGAATTGCTTTTGTTGCCTCGTCGTCAATCGGTATAGAAAATTTAGGTTCATCCATCCTCTCAGGGTCGAGAGCTGTTCGCAAGTCCTCCTCCATTTCATCAACAGAGTTATAGCGATGGAATGGATCTTTGGCAGTTGCCTTTAGAACAATATTTTCGACACTTTGCGGAATTTTTGGGTTCCACCTTCTTACAGAAGGTGTTTCTGATTGCAGATGCTTCAAAGCAATCGAAACGGCGGATTCCCCTGAAAACGGAAGCCGGCCTGTCAATAGCTCAAACATAACAATCCCCGAAGAATAAATATCTGATTTTCGATTGGCCATTCCCCCGCGGGCTTGCTCAGGTGATAAATAATGGACAGAACCCAGGACGGAATTTGTCTGCGTGATGCTTGTTGCACTGAGTGCCATTGCGATACCAAAATCAGTAATTTTCACGTATCCCTCTCGGTCAATTAAAATATTATGAGGCTTTATATCACGATGGATAATATGATTTTGATGTGCATGGGAAATGGCAGATGTTAATTGCATCATTATGTCTAGCGCTTCTTCCACTCGAAGTGGTGATTGCTGCTGTATGTATTGTTTTAAGGTTTGCCCATTTACATATTCCATAACAATATAATATAGGGAATCCTCTTCACCAACATCGTAAATGCTAACTATATTCGGGTGAGCAAGACTAGTAGCTGATTGAGCCTCTCTATGAAAGCGTTTAATAAACTCCTCATCATTTACAAAATCAAGCCGAAGCATTTTTACGGCAACATCTCTATCTAAAATCATATCATGGGCTAGATATACATTTGCCATACCGCCTCCGCCAATCATTTCGAGGATTTTATAGCGGCCGCTTATTCTTTTCCCAATGATCATTTTTCATCACCCTCTTTCATTTTCATTAGCAAACTCTAGAATGATTAGGGTAATGTTGTCTTCACCGCCATTATCATTTGCCATGATAATGAGTGATTGAGCTTTTTGTTCAAGCGTAGTTTCATTCTGAAGGATTTGAACCATTTCTGTGTCACTAACTTTATTTGATAGCCCATCTGAGCAAATAAGGAGATAGTCTCCTTCCTCGAACATAATGGTTTTAATATCAATCTTTACATCCTGTTCAGTCCCTAAGGCTCGTAATATCCAATTTTTCCTTGGATGATGCTCCGCATCCTCTTTCGAAATTTGTCCTGTACGGACTAATTCATTAACCCAGGTATGGTCTTCCGTTAGCTGTTGAAAGCCGGTATCATTTAAAATGTAGCAGCGAGAATCGCCAACATGTGCAATCGATGTAAAATTGTCTGTAGCAATTACCGCTTCAATTGTTGTACCCATCCCTTCACATTCCTCATTGCTCCTAGCATGTTCATACAACAATCGATTAACCTCAAGGATGTTTGCTTTCAACCATTCTTCAGCTTGATCAGCAGTAGTTAACCCTATAGTCTGCTCCCATTTTTCCTGTAAATATGTAACGGTCATTTTACTTGCAACATCACCGGCACGGTGACCGCCCATACCATCTGCTACAATGGCCAGGCGATGTCCGTCCCGATTGACAAAAGTTCCACCATTATCTTCGTTATTTTGGCGAACTCTTCCTTGGTCCGTTTTAAAAACAGCCTTCACTATCTGTCACCTCGTCTCTTCCTTCCGCTCCTTTGCACGAAGTTGTCCACATGCTGCATCAATATCATGACCGTGCTCTCGGCGAATTGTCACATTAATTCCACGTTTCTTTAGGGTTTTTTCAAAAGCAAAAATTTTGTCTTTTGGTGTTCGGACATAATCTCTTTCGGGTACATAATTTACCGGTATAAGATTCACGTGGCATTTAATTCCTTTTAATAGGACTGCTAATTCCTCAGCATGCTCAGTTGAATCATTTACACCGCCAAAAAGACCATATTCAAAGCTTATGCGCCTTCCTGTCTTATCGATATAATACCGCACTGCTTTCATTAAGTCATCAAGTTTATAGGCTTTGTTGATCGGCATCAGCCTTGATCTTATTTCTGTATTTGGAGCATGCAGTGAAATCGCGAAATTGATTTGCATATTTTCATCAGCAAATTGATAAATCTTCGGAATGATTCCGCTAGTCGAGACGGTAATATGGCGGGCACCGATATTCAGCCCTTTATCATGATTAATAATTTTTAAAAATGAAAGCATATTATCGTAGTTATCGAACGGTTCCCCTATCCCCATAATGACAACAGAACTTACACGCTCTTCCGTTTCATCAAGGGCTTGCTGAACTTTGACCACTTGCGCTACAATTTCCCCTGCCTCGAGATGTCTTTTCAAACCACCTAGGGTTGAAGCACAGAAGGTACAGCCAATTCTGCAGCCAACCTGTGTTGTTACACACACCGAATTTCCATAATCATGGCGCATGAGAACGGTTTCGATTGAATAGCCATCATGAAGCTCAAAGAGAAACTTAATTGTGCCATCGGATGAAGTTTGTTGGATGACCGTCTTTAAGGGTGTAAGTTGAAAATGGCTTGATAGTTTGTCACGAAGGCCTTTAGAAACATTACTCATATCCTCAAAAGAGGTAATTCTTTTTTTATAAAGCCAATCAAAAATCTGCTCAGCCCGAAATGGCTTTTCACCATTCTCCGACAGCCATTCCTTTAATTCATGAAGCTCTAATGAATAAATAGAGCGCAGTTTTTCTTCTATTGTTGCGTTTGTCTCAGTTGTGTTTAATTGTTCCAACACTTACCCCTTCTTTCTTAATGCTGCAATATAAAATCCATCAGACCCAAAATCCTGAGGGAAAATTTGTAAATCAAAACCTGTAATCAACGGCTGGACGGCTTCAGGCATCCTATTTTTAAAAGAAAGATCCCCTTCGAATTCCGTATTATTTTCTAAAAATGTTTTGACTGTATTTTCATTTTCTTCCTTATCAACAGTGCATGTACTATATACCAGAATGCCGCCTTTTTTCAATAAAGGTGCAACGGATGTTAACAGATTTTGTTGAATGGTACTTAACCGTTCTAAATCTTTTTCGGTTTTCGTATATTTCATATCTGGTTTTCTTCTCATCACCCCAAGGCCAGAGCAAGGTGCATCGAGTAGAATTCGATGAAAGGATTCATCATTAAACTTTTCTTGTAAATGTCTTGAATCAGAGACATTTGTTTTTATATTTGATAACCCTAAACGGCGTGCATTTTCATTGATCAATTTCACTTTGTGCTGGTGAAGATCAACTGAAATCACTTCACCAGTATTATTCAACCTTTCAGCAATATGCGTACTTTTTCCGCCAGGGGCTGCACAAGCATCAAGGATAGATTCTCCTTCTGTTGCACCTAATGCATAGGTGGAGAGCATTGAGCTCTCGTCTTGTATCGTTAACATTCCATATTTAAAGGCAATGGTAGAAGCTAAGTTTCCCTTTAATGACCTGATCGCCTCAGGAATGATTGGGCTTTTTTCGATTTGAAACCCATCTTCCTCAAGGATTGAAACACATTCATCTCGAGAAATTTTTGTAAGATTAACTCGTGCTGTTTGCATTGGCGCCGTTAAGTTAATTTCACACATTTCTTTTGTTTTATCATAACCAAATTGATTCACCCATCTATTCACAAGCCAAAGTGGGTGGCTAGTTTCGAGTGAAAGACGTTCAATTGGATCAGCCACGTCACTTAATGCAGGGATTCCTTCTCTTTGAATGCTGCGGAGCACTCCGTTTACTAAACTGGCAATCCCTTTATGTCCGCGTTTTTTAGCAATTTCTACGGCCTCAAAGATTGCAGCTCGATCAGGAATTTTATCAAGATAAACCATTTGATAAAGAGTCATTCTGAGTAAATGATGAATCCAATCCGCTAATTTCTTGTTATCTTTGATAAATGGCTTTAAAAAGTAATCCAGGGCCATTCTTCTTTGCAATGTACCATATGTCAATTCAGTTAGTAATCCGACATCTTTAGGAGATAATTCATTTTTTACAATGGTGGTGTTTAGTAGCAAATTGCTATATGAATGATTTTTCTCAATGGATGTCAAAAGATCCATAGCGGTTTCGCGAACATTGTTTTTCTTTGATGTCATATTAATCTCCCAGTATGCTGCCTATTGAAATTTTTGAACCTGCTCCTCTTAAAAATTGTTCACTCATCATTTTCGTTTTTCCGGAAGGCTGAAGTTCAAGAATTTTTATAGAGGTATCATTCCCAGAACTCACTGTAATACCATCTGATTCTATATTTACTATGGTTCCAGGCACTTGGCTCTTTAAACCAAATACCTTTTCGGCACGCCAAATTTTTAATACTTGTCCATCCATCGTGCTAAAAGCAACAGGCCAAGGGTTTAACCCCCGAATATGATTATATATATCTTCCCCGGTTTTTCCCCAGTCAATCTTTTCCTGTTCCCGTTTAATGTTAGCAGCAAAAGTCGCTTCTGCATCATTTTGCGGAATTGGTTTAAGTTTTCCATCTAATAATAATGGTAATGTTTCTGAGAGAAGCTTTGCTCCCGCCTTACTTAACTTATCATGGAGCGTACCAACATTGTCATCTTCCGCGATGGGTACTTCGACTGACGTTAAAATATCTCCTGCATCTAGCTTCTCTGCCATATACATGATGGTTATTCCTGTTTTCTTTTTCCCTTGAATAATCGCATAGTGGATTGGCGCTCCGCCGCGCAATTCTGGAAGAAGGGAAGCATGAACATTAATACAGCCATGAGCAGGGGCTTCTAACAGCTTCTTTGGCAGAATTTGACCAAAAGCAGCCGTAACAATTAAATCTGGGTTTAGTGAGAGGATCTTTTGAAGCTCTTCTTCCTGACGGATTTTTTCCGGCTGAAAGACGGGAATTCCTTGTTTTAAGGCTTCCACCTTTACTGGAGGAGGTGTTAAAACTTTTTTTCTTCCTACCGGCCGATCTGGCTGGGTCACAACACCAATTACCTCATACCCATCCGCTAGTATTTGTCTAAGTACGGGAACGGAAAAATCGGGTGTCCCCATAAAAACAATCTTGGTCATTCACTTTCTACTCCTTTTAACTCATCTTCCTCAAGATATCTCGATACTTTTGTGGTGAATAGAATCCCGTCAAGATGGTCGATTTCATGTTGAATGGCTCTTGCAAGAAATTCCTCTGCTTCAAGAGTGTATTGTCTCCCTTTCCGATCGAGAGCTTCTATTTTTACATAATTTGGCCTGGTAACTTCACCATATAATCCTGGAAAGCTTAGACATCCTTCTGGTCCTGTTTGCTCTCCTGAGGTAGATAAAATCCGAGGATTAATCATTTCAATGGTTCCTAATTCATCATCAATATCAACGATAGCAATTCTAGCATTTAAACCAATTTGGGGGGCGGCAAGTCCTACCCCATCATATTCAATCATCGTGTCGTACATATCATCAAGTAATTTCGCCAGCTTTCGATCAAACTTGTCTACTTCCTGGCATTTTTGCTCGAGAATTTCGGCAGGATGAGTCACAATTTTTCGTATTGCCAAAGCTTTTCCTCCAATATTTATCATGGTTATGGTTTTTATTTTATTTTCGCCACTATTACATTAAGATAAACGGATTTACGTCAATCGAAACCTGAAGCCCTTTTACTGCATCTTTTTGATGCTGGTCAAGAACAATTTTTAGTGCCGCACTCAGGTTCGGTTCCCGCTTGTATTTTATCAGACATTGATAGCGATATCTATTATTTATCCTTGGTATTGGCGATGCTGCCGGCCCAAGTACAACTGCTTCTCTTGAAACCTGTGAACGGACATAGTTCACGATATTTTCCGTCGCTGATACGACAGTCATAAGCTGCTCATGACTGACAGTTATCAATGACAGATAATAAAAGGGCGGATAATGATGCATTTTTCGAATCATCATTTCACGTTGATAAAAAAGGTCATAATCTTGCTTACCGGCAAGTTCGATACTATAATGCTCAGGGGTATAGGTTTGAATAATTACTTCACCAGGCAATTGATGCCGGCCAGCCCTTCCGCTGACTTGTGTTAACAATTGGAATGTTTTTTCCGAGGATCTAAAATCCGGTAAATGGAGCATCGTATCGGCGGAAAGAACCCCTACAAGTGTTATATTGGGAAAATCTAACCCTTTGGCAATCATTTGGGTCCCTAGTAAAATATCGGCCTTCCCATCCTGAAAGTCCTTTAGTAACCGTTCATGCGACCCTTTTTTCCCAGTTGTATCGACATCCATGCGAATGACCTTTGCTTCAGGCAATATTTTCCCCAGTTCATCCTCAACCTTTTGTGTCCCTGTTCCAAAATAGCGGATGTACTCACTTGAGCACTCAGGACAGACCTTTGGGACATAGGTTTCATAACCACAGTAATGACATTTCATTTGTCCGCCGGCACGATGGTAGGTAAGGGAGATGTCACAGTTCGGGCAATTAACCACATATCCGCAATCCCTGCACATAACGAAGGAGGAATGTCCGCGTTTATTTAAAAATAAAACAGACTGCTGTTTTTTCTCGATTCGGTCTTTTAACATCTCAAAAAGCTTTCGAGAAAACATCGAACGATTCCCTGCACGAAGCTCTTCCCGCATATCAATGATCTCAACAGAAGGCAGTGTCTGCTTATTCATGCGATTTGGAAGCGTTAAAAGCTGGTACACCTTTTTTTGCGACCTGGCAAACGATTCGAGAGACGGAGTGGCGCTTCCTAATACGACTGGACAGTTATAGGTTTTTGCCCTTTCGATTGCCACTTCCTTGGCATGATAACGCGGCATTTCCTCTTGTTTATAGCTCGTCTCATGTTCTTCATCAATAATAATGATGCCAAGATTTTCAAAAGGAGCAAAAATGGCTGACCTCGCTCCGACCACCACCTTTACTTCTTTACGCTGAATTTTTCGCCATTCATCATATTTTTCCCCGGCAGACAACCCGCTGTGCAATACTGCAACCAAATCGCCAAATCTTCCTTTAAACCGATTTACCATTTGCGGTGTGAGAGATATTTCCGGGACAAGAACAATTGCTTCCTGACCCTTTTCTATTACCTGCTGAATCGATTGAAGGTATATTTCTGTCTTGCCGCTCCCAGTTACACCATAAAGTAAAAATACGTCATGGCTATTTGTTTCGATAGCATTCAGAACCGGTGTAATGGCCATCGCTTGATCCTCTGTTAATGGCAAGGGTTGAGTCCGTTCAAAAATTCGATTTTCATAAGGGTCACGATACACCTCCATCTCACTCTCAGTCAGCAGCTTTTTATCAATCAAGGCCTTGACAGTTGCGGATGAGATTTTAAGGTTCGCAACAAGTTGGTTTAATTCGATTGTCTTATTCTGTTCTAGAAAAAAGGCCAGCACTTGTTTTTGTTTTTCTGCATTACCAGGCAAACGGTCCATTTCTTCCTTTAATCTATCGGGGGGAACAAGTGGTTGAACATATTTCACTTGTTTTTTCTTGATCCTTTCCTTTACCTCATAAATAACCTCGAGATGCCTCTTTGCCGATTCCCGTTGAAGAATTGAAACGATTCCACTTTTTAAAGCTTCTTCCCAATTCAGCATTCCTTTATGTTCAAAATACGATTGAAGCCCTTCTGGTAAATCTGATAATATTACACCCGGAGCGAGCTTTACTTTTTTTTCATATTTGGCTTTTAATGCCGCTGGCAGCATGGCCTGATAGGCGAATATTTTAAAGCAAAGCGTATTTTCGGTTAACCAGTTTCCAAGCTCTAATAATTCTTGATTTAAAACGGGCTCCAGATCCATGGGCTCAATGATTTCCCGTAGCTGCTTAAATTCTGATTCAGCTTTTATTTCCGTAACAAAACCTTGAATATTCCTTGGTCCAAACGGAACAATGACTCTCATCCCAGGCCGGATTGTTTCCCTCCATCGCTCTGGAATCAGATAATCGAAGGATTTATCCGTTTGTTTAGTTGGAACATCAACGATTACACCAGCAATTTCCATTTCATTTCATATCCTTCAGAAGTGAAGTCGTTTCTTCAATAATTTTTTCGGCCACCGCTGTTTTTGTCATCATCGGTAATGTTGCAACTGAACCATCACGTTTGAATAATGTAACAATGTTGGTATCCGTTCCAAAACCGGCGCCTTCTGTTTTGACATTATTGGCAACAATCATATCCGCATTTTTCGTCGCTAATTTCTTGCGTGCATACTCTTCTACGTTATCTGTTTCAGCAGCAAACCCAATCAGCAATTGATGCTTCTTCCTTTGGCCGAGCTCAAATAATATATCCTTCGTTCTCTCTAATTCAATGCTCGTGTCTCCTGCCTTCTTTTTTACCTTATGGTCAAATGTGGTCTTAGGGCGATAGTCAGCAACTGCTGCTGTTTTAATTACGATATCTGCACGATCATAGAGGCTTATGACAGCCTCGTACATTTCTTCGGCACTTTCTACCTTGACTAAATTTACGCCAATTGGCGCTGATATTTGAACGGGCCCTGAAACTAAAATAACTTCGGCACCTTGTTTTCTTGCTTCTTCAGCAAGAGCGTATCCCATTTTACCACTTGAATGGTTTGAGATAAACCGGACAGGATCAATTTTCTCTCGTGTGGGTCCTGCCGTTACGATAACTGTCTTACCCCTAAGTGGTTTCACTTCTTTGTTTGTAAAAAACGCCCGAATCAATTCAACAATTTTCTCTGGCTCCTCTAGACGCCCTTTTCCTATGTAACCGCAGGCAAGATAGCCTTCACTTGGTTCAATAAATTGATAGCCGAATTCGGCTAATATCGATAGATTATTTTTCACCGCCGGATGGTCATACATATGTACATTCATGGCTGGGGCAATCCAGACTGGTGCCGTTGCAGCAAGCAGTGTAGTCGTAATCATATTATCGGCTATACCACTTGCAAGTTTTGCAATCGTATTAGCTGTTGCCGGAGCAACAAGGATAAGATCCGCCCAGTCAGCGAGGTCAATATGGGCGATTACTTGCGGATTTTTTTCGTCAAAAGTATCAGTATAAACCTCATTTCGTGATAATGCCTGAAAGGTTAATGGTGTAACAAATTTAGAAGCTGATTCGCTTATAATCACTTTTACTTGCGCCCCTGCTTGTACTAGCTTACTGGTCAACGCCGCTGCCTTATAGACTGCGATACCTCCGGTCACACATAATAGTATTTTTTTATCATTTACCACGTTTTAACCCCCACTTCTAATCCAACACATTTCATCTCTTTCATTATGCTAGAATATAAGCCATTTTTCAAAATAAAAAAGGCTGACCGTTAAGGTGTTAGCCCTTCCAAAGTCACGCCTTCATTGAAGTCTTCATTTTTTACTCAGCAGTTGTTTCCGCCTTCTTCGCAATCCGATAAGTCAGCTCGCCGCTGTAAATTTCCTCTAGTGCTTTTCCAACATGTTTATAGGAAACATACTTCGGTAATCTTTCATCTCTTGCTTGGGACATCGCGCGGGCACGCTTCGCGGCAACCGATACAAGAGAGTATTTTGAATCAATTTTTTCAAGCAATGAATCAATAGAAGGATATAACATTTTATTCAACCTCCAGTAATTTTTTATAGCGATGTTCGACTCGTTCTCTGCGGCAATGTTCGGCTATGACAATAGCTTTAACCCGTTCACAGGCAAGTTCAACTTGATCATTTTCAACAACATAATCGTATAATTCCATCATTTCAATTTCTTCTCGGGCAGACAGCATCCGATTTTGAATAATGTCTTCCGTTTCAGTTCCTCTTGTCACAATCCGGTTTTTTAACTCCGACAAGCTTGGGGGCATCAAGAAGATGAATAACCCTTCTGGAAATTTTTCGCGGACTTGCCGAGCCCCTTTAACTTCTATTTCCAAAAATACATCTTTTCCGGCATCCAAGGTTTCACGAACATAATCAACAGGAGTGCCATAATAATTTCCAACAAATTCGGCATACTCCAATAGCTTTCCTTGCTCAATTAAAGTTTCAAATTCTTCTCTTGATTTAAAAAAATAATCTACCCCATCGATTTCACCAGTGCGCGGCTTTCGGGTGGTCATCGAAATAGAATACTCAAATGCCGTATCCGGATGGGAAAAAATCTCTTTGCGAACCGTTCCTTTACCAACACCGGATGGCCCTGAAAGCACAATCAATAATCCTTTTTCCTTCATTAGCAAAAATCCTACCCTTCCTCAATTGATTCATCACGGTCCGTTAACCGATGTGCAACCGTTTCTGGCTGTACGGCAGATAAAATGACATGGTCACTATCCATTACAATCACTGCACGGGTACGTCTTCCGTATGTTGCGTCTATCAAAGACCCCCGATCCCTGGCATCTTGAATGATTCTTTTTATAGGAGCAGATTCCGGGCTTACAATGGAAATAATTCGATTTGCCGAAACGATATTTCCAAATCCAATATTAATTAACTTAATCGACATGGTAATCATCCAATCATCAATAATATATTTTGGCCGTGTCATACTGTTTCTAAACAAGGCCTATTCGATATTTTGAACCTGCTCTTTTAACTTCTCGAGTAAGCTTTTCATTTCAACAACCATTTTGGCAATATTTGAATCATTTGCCTTCGATCCAATTGTATTTGCTTCTCTGTTCATCTCCTGAACAAGAAAATCCAGTTTTCTGCCGATGGGTTCCTGTTCGGTTAAGGCTTGCAAAAATTGCTGGATATGACTTTTTAATCTTGTGATTTCCTCATTAATGTCAGCCTTATCAGCAAAAACAGCAACTTCCGTTAAAATCCTCGTTTCATCTAATTGTCCATTCACGAACTCCGCCATTCTTTTTGTTAAGCGCTCTTTAAACGACTGAACAACAAGCGGTGCAAATTTCTGAATTTCAAAAACAATTGATTCTAATTGGGAAATGATAGCAATTAAATCCTTTTTTATTTCTTCCCCTTCTGAAGTCCGCATTTGTTTTAGTAAAATTACGGCTTCCTCCGTTGCGGCAAGGACTAAATTTTCTAATTCCTCATTCCCAGCTTCACTTTCTTCAATATGTATAAGATCTTTACGATTTAGCAAATCCTGAAGTGTTACAGTACCTTCGATTCCATATTTTCCATGTGCTTCCTTGATAAATTGATAATATTCTTCAATTAGGTTCCAATCAACATGGAGTTTCCTGGTTACAGCACCCTCGCCCTCTAAGCTTACATAAACTTCTACTCTTCCACGGCGAATTTGCTGATTGAGCCTCTTCTTGATTTTATCTTCTATTTTTAAAAGCTGTCTTGGCATGCGAATATTCATTTCACAAAAACGATGATTTACCGTTTTTACCTCAACGTTCACTGAGAATGAACCTGAATCAGCCTTCCCTCTTCCAAAGCCTGTCATACTTATTACCATCAGTTGCACATCCAATCTTTGAAAAAATGATCGGTTCTATAAACTAGAATAAACACAAAAGGTAATAGAGGGATTCTATTACCTTTTGGATTATAACATACTTTATTTTGTTTTTCTTAACAAAAATGATCCGGCTAGTAAAAAAGTTGGTATTGATGATAACCCGACAATCAGCAGCCAGTCTTTTGCCGCGATCGGCAGCGTATGGAAAATTGGCTGCAATGGCGGATAGTAAATAACCACAAACATGAGGGCTAGAGAAGAAATGACTGCCCATACTAAATATTTATTTCCAAACGGGTTTCTTGATAGTACTGATTTTTCGCTGCGGCAATCAAAAACATGGATTAACTGTGCCATAACAAGTGTCGCAAAAGCTACCGTTTGTGCATATTTCAATTGGCTTGGATCATTATGATAAACAACGATAAAGGCAAGTAAGGTCACAAGACCAATCAGAAATCCACGAGAAACAACCTTCCATCCCAACCCGCGGGAAAAGACCCCTTCATTCGGGCTCCGCGGCCTCCGCTTCATCACATTTTCTTCCGGGCGGTCAAGACCTAGGGCCATGGCTGGCAATCCATCAGTCACCAAATTTACCCAAAGAATTTGAATAGGTACTAACGGCAAAGGCAGTGCTAAGATCATCGCAAACAACATGACCAATATTTCACCGACATTGGAGGCCAGCAAATAGCGGACAAACTTTCGAATATTCTCGTAGATATTTCGGCCTTCTTTAATGGCTGCTTTAATCGTAGCAAAATTATCATCCAATAAGACAAGTGCCGAAGCTTCTTTCGCTACATCAGTCCCGGTTATCCCCATGGCCACACCAATATCTGCTGCTTTGATAGCAGGCGCATCGTTTACCCCGTCGCCTGTCATTGCAACTATATGCCCTCTATTTTGCAAGGCTTTTACAATTTTCAATTTATGTTCTGGTGAAACCCTGGCAAAGACTGATACATCCTCGACGATGTCCTCGAGCTCCTCAACGGACATATCAGACAATGCTTTCCCTTCAAGAACCTTGCTTTTCTTCGTAAGGATTCCTAACTGTGAAGCAATCGCTTTTGCTGTGATAACATGGTCTCCGGTAATCATCACCGTTTTTATTCCAGCTTCTTTACATTCTTTTACGGCTGCTTTAACCTCAGGTCTTGGCGGATCGATCATTCCCTGAACACCGATAAAAGTTAATTTTTTCTCTGCTTCCTTTTCACTTAAGATAAGTGTATTGGCTGAAACGGGCTTAAAGGCAATGGCGATTGTCCGCAGTGCCTGAGAGGCAAGTCCATTAATAGCATCTTGGACCTTTACTTGCGTCTCCTTATTTAAATATTGAGTCCGCTCGTCCCAAAGAATGGATTCACTAATTCCTAAAATGACATCAGGCGCTCCTTTCGTGACGATGAAATGCCGCCCCTGTTTGTCCTTTACGTGAATACTCATCATTTTTCTGGCCGAATCAAACGGAAATTCGTTAATGATAGTAAATTCATCTAATAACTTCTTTCTTGCAAAGCCTGCTTTCATTGCACTAACGAGCAATGCTCCTTCAGTTGGATCCCCGTCAAGAATGTAATCATCATCCTTCATTACTAAATCCGAATGATTGCACAGCATTCCGAAAATCAGCATTTGCTGCAGGGCTCGCTCGTCTTTTGGGTGAACGGTTCTATCATTCCGATAAAAATTCCCTTGCGGCTGATAGCCCACTCCATCTACTGTCCAGGTATTTCCCCCGCTCCATAAGTGGGTAACCGTCATTTTGTTTTGCGTCATGGTTCCCGTTTTATCGGAACAAATAACCGAAGCACAGCCAAGTGTTTCGACCGCAGGCAGCTTCCTGACAATGGCATTTTTCTTTATCATTTTTTGCACACCAAGAGATAAGGCTACCGTCACAATAGCAGGCAATCCTTCCGGTATAGCCGCAACTGCCAAGGATACTCCAGCTAAAAACATCGTGTAGATGTCATGTCCCTGGATTACACCGACCGCCACTACAAGCACGGTCAAAGCTAGGGCAACTGTTATCAATATTTTTCCAAGCTGCTCCAATCGGCGCTGGAGTGGTGTTTCTTGTGATTCCGCATTCTGCAGTAAATTAGCAATTTGCCCCATTGCCGTTTTCATACCTGTTGCAATGACAACCCCGATTCCGCTTCCCCTGGTTATCATCGTTCCCATAAAGGCAATATTCTCCATATCCCCAATACCAGGGTTAGGATTCGTTAAACTCTCTATATGCTTGGAAACAGGCACTGACTCACCAGTAAGTGCTGATTCTTCAATTTCTAAGCTTTTTGATTCAATGATTCGTACGTCGGCGCCAATCCGGTCACCGCTTGAGAACTTTAAAATATCTCCGTTGACAATTTCTTTCGAAGGTAATTTAATCCACTGGCCCTCTCTGAGGACTGAAACTTGCGGCGCGGACAATTCCTTTAATGCCTCTAGCGATTTTTCCGCCCGCCTTTCCTGGAAAAATCCAAGAAAGCCATTTATGATCACGATTGCTATAATGGCAATTGCGTCAATATATTCACCTAACAATCCGGAAATCAGGGTCGCTGCAAGCAGCACTAAGACCATAAAATCTTTAAATTGACTAAAAAATAAGAGTAAAGCCGATTGCTTTTCTCCTTCTTCCAATTCGTTTAGTCCATACTCTGCGATTCTCCTTTTGGCATCTTCCTTTGATAATCCAGTTGAAAAGTCGGTTTCTAAGGCCTTTTCTACTTGTTTTATCTCCATCTCATGGAACTTCATCCGACCATCTCACTTCCCCCTTGTATAACATGTCTAAAGAAATCTTATTCAGGGTCGTCCAAAAAAATGCTATTATTAACATTCTTGCAAGGGGAAAATAAGACAGTTTTTATAGAAGTAGGATATAATTAAACATATGTTTGAAGAAAAGGATGTTTTCCATGTCATTTGATGGTCTATTTACGAAAGCAATGGTCGATGAACTTTCCCGTTCTTTAAAGGGCGGTCGAATAAATAAAGTTCACCAGCCCTATAAAAATGAAGTCATTTTAACAATTAGGGCAAATGGGGTAAATCAAAAGTTGTTATTATCTGCCCATCCCAGCTATGCAAGGGTGCAGTTAACGAATGAAGCATACGAAAATCCTAGTGAACCGCCAATGTTCTGTATGCTGCTGCGAAAGCATATTGAAGGCTATATATTGGAGGATTTATATCAAGTTGAAAATGACCGGATGATTATTTTTGAAATTAAAGGAAGAAATGAAATCGGTGATATCAGCTACAAGCAGCTCATTATTGAAATTATGGGCAGACATAGCAATATCGTATTAGTTGATAAAACGCGCAATGTTATTCTTGATAGCATCAAGCATATTAGTTTTGCTGTTAACAGTCATAGAGCGATTATGCCGGGCCAGCCATATATTTTCCCGCCTGAACAAAATAAATCTAATCCTTTTTTTATTTCTGAAGAAGATGTTTTAAAGAGAATTGATTTTAATAGCGGGAAACTGGATCGTCAGTTGGTCGAGCATTTTGCCGGCACTTCTCCGCTGTTTGCAAAGGAAGTCATTTTTCAAAGCGGGCTCGCGAACCGAACGACCGTTCCTCAGACTTTTGTTGGTTTGGTTACGAAAATCAAGCATAGCGAGCTATCTCCTTCTATCATGTCAGCAGGTGGCAAGGAAGCTTTTTATTTATTTCCGCTTGAGCATTTAAAAGGAGAAGTAAAAAGCTTTGAGAACCTCAGTGAAATGCTGGACCGTTATTATTTTGGCAAGGCTGAACGAGACCGGGTTAAGCAGCAAGGAAATGATATTGAACGGTTCATTTTGAATGAAAAAGAAAAAAATGAAAAGAAAATCGAAAAGTTGGAGAATACCTTAAAGGAAGCGGAAAAGGCAGAGCAATTTCAGCGTTATGGTGAGCTGTTAACGGCTAACCTTTATGCCGCAAAGAAAGGTATGAAGGAAATAGAGGTTCTCAATTATTACGATGAATTGGGTGGAACGATTACCATACCTCTTGATCCGCGTAAAACTCCATCAGAAAATGCGCAAAAATATTTTTCTAAATACCAAAAAGCTAAAAATTCTGTTGCCGTTGTGATGGAGCAAATTGAAAAGGCTCAGCTTGAAGTGGAATATTTTGATAATTTATTGCAACAGGTAGTGTCTGCGTCACCGAAGGATATTCAAGAAATTCGTGAGGAACTTGTCGAGGGCGCCTATATCCGCGAACGTCAAAAAAGGAATGGGAAAAAGATTCAAAACGCCAAACCGGTCCTAGACCACTTTTTATCCACTGATGGGACCGATATTATTGTCGGAAAAAACAATAAACAGAATGATTATTTAACCAATAAACTTGCAGCGAGAGATGAGATTTGGCTCCATACGAAGGATATTCCTGGTTCACACGTGGTCATACGAAGTAAGGAGCCATCGGAAGAAACCGTTCTTGAAGCCGCCAATTTAGCTGCTTACTATAGCAAGGCGCGGAATTCCAGCTCGGTTCCTGTTGACTTTACAAAGGTTCGACACGTTAAAAAACCGAGTGGTTCCAAGCCTGGGTTTGTGATTTATGATAATCAGCAGACTGTTTATGTTACTCCGGATGAGGAACTCGTGCTTAATTTGAAGAAAAATTAGTCAAGCCCCGGGGGTTCCGGGGCTTTTTTTTAGGTATTCTACAAATTTTAGGATGTTATCTACAAAATTTAGGACGTTATCTACAAATTATTGGATGTTATCTACAAATTTTATTAATTTATCTACAATTCATAGAAAAAATTGGAAACTACTCAATTTTATTCCCACTTCTTGCTCCATTCACCAGGATCCTTGCTCCAAGAAAGCAGACTCTCTTGATCATTTTGACCAATATATCCTTTTTCAATAGCCGACTCCACTAACGCAGCAAAATCAGTTAATGAAAAACTCGAAATTCCTTCCTGCTCAAAAGCCGCTTTTCCTTTATCCAGCCCATATGTAAAGATGGATACGACACCAAGTACTTCACAGCCAGCCTCTCTTAATGCCTGAACAGCTGTGATCACACTTCCGCCAGTTGAAATTAAATCTTCGACCACCACTACCCTTTGGCCTTGCTCTACTTTACCTTCGATCTGATTTCCTTTCCCGTGCCCTTTTGCTTTTGAGCGGACATAGCACATAGGCAAATCCATTAACTCGCTCACCCAGGCTGCATGAGGAATACCAGCCGTGGCAGTCCCGGCAATTACATCCACCGTACCAAAGTGTTCAACAATAAGCTTTTGTAAGCCGCTGGCAATTTCCCGCCGAACTGCAGGAAAAGATAATGTTAAGCGATTATCACAATAAATCGGAGAACGAAGACCAGAGGTCCACGTAAACGGATCTTGTGGTCTTAACGCAACCGCGCGTACTTCTAATAATTTTTCAGCAATTAAGTGTTTCATTGATGTTCTCCTCTCCATGCTTTCATCCAATCAATATAGCTTTTCAACGGGTCAGCGGACCTTGTTATCGAACGGCCGACTACTATCGAACTGACACCTGTAATCCTCGCAAATGCAGGGGTAGCAACCCGTTTTTGATCCCCTATATTATCTGCCTCCATTCGAATTCCAGGCGTTACAGTTAAAAAGTCAGATCCTAATTGTTCTCGAATTGCGTGAGCCTCCCAGGCTGAGCACACAACACCATCTAAACCAGCAGTTTTTGTTAACGAAGCATAGTGAAGAACGGACTCATTTAAGGTAACAGGAATCAGCTGTTCCTTGTTCATTTGCTCTTCAGATGTACTTGTAAGCTGCGTAACAGCGATACATTTAGGACGGTTCCGGCCGGCAGCAGTTCCAGCGTCTAATCCTTCAAGAGCAGCCTCCATCATTTCTTTACCACCAGCCGCATGAACATTAACAAGATCACATTCCAGTTTCGCAAGCCCCTTCATGGCACTCTTCACCGTGTTTGGGATATCGTGAAGCTTCAAATCAAGAAAAATCTGATGTCCCTGCTCTTTTAACATATGAATGATGGAAGGACCTTCCTGGTAAAATAGCTCCATACCAACTTTTACAAAAAGCTGCTCACCTGAAAATGGCTGTAAAAAACGACCTACTTCTGCTCCGTCAGCAAAATCAAGCGCGATGATAAGCGAGTTGTTCATGCTACTTCCAGCTCCTTCCTGTGCATTCGCTGATATGTTCAAAACCTAATTTTTCTAATAAAATCGGCAATTCTTCAATAATCGTCGGACAAACAAAAGGATCTACAAAATTAGCTGTTCCCACGGCTACTGCACTAGCCCCTGCATAAAAGAATTCAATTACATCTTCTGCCGACTGAATGCCGCCCATTCCAATGATCGGAATATTTACTGCTTGACTAACTTCATAAATCATCCGTATGGCAACCGGTTTAATCGCCGGGCCGGATAATCCGCCCGTACGGTTGGCCAAAATAGGTTTCCCTGTTTTTAAATCAAGGCGCATGCCAACGAGCGTGTTTATCATCGTCAAACCATCGGCACCGCCCTCTTCAACAGCCTTTGCCATTTCAACGATATTGGTTACATTCGGCGATAGTTTCACATAAACAGGAACTTCAGAAACTTCTTTAACCTTTCTGGTAAGTTGCTTTGCTACCTCTGGGACCGTTCCAAAGGCGATACCGCCGGTTTTAACGTTTGGACAAGAGATGTTAAGTTCAAGTGCATGAACGTTTGGAGCTTTAGATATTTCTTGTGCAACTTGTACATAATCTTCTTCTAAAGATCCAGCAACATTCGCGATAATCGGTACATCATATTGGGAAAGCCATGGAAGTTCCTCGGACATGACTTTGTGTAAGCCAGGATTTTGCAGGCCGATGGCATTTAACATTCCAGCACGTGTTTCCGCTACACGAGGTGTAGGATTGCCAAACCTAGGCTCTACGGTTGTTGCCTTAATCATAATCGCCCCAAGCTCACTCAAATCATAAAATTTGCTATACTCTCTGCCAAATCCGAAACAACCGGAAGCTGGCATGATTGGATTCTTTAAATTTAAGCCCGGTAAAGAAACTGTTAAACGGCTCATATCAGCACCTCCCCAGCACGGAAAACAGGCCCATCACTGCATACTTTTTTATAAGAAACTCCGGATGGATCATCTGCACTTCTACACACACAAGCAAAGCATGCACCCACACCGCAGCCCATCCGTTCCTCTAAAGATAAAAATACTTTTTTGTCCTGATATGTTTGTTCGATTGCCTTTAGCATCGGAGTGGGGCCGCATGTATAAATACAATCAAAACTTAAGTCCTTCATAACATCTGTAACAAAACCTTTTTTTCCATAAGATCCGTCGACTGTCGTAACATAGGTTTCGCCATTTTTCATGAATTCTTTTTCGTAAAAAACAGCAGACTTTGTTTGAAAGCCTAGCACATGGATGACCTTGACACCTTTAGCCGTCAATTGATTGGATAGTTCATAGAGCGGCGGTACACCGATTCCCCCGCCGACGAGGAGAGCCGTATCACCGGTTCTCACTTCCTCAACAGGAAACCCATTTCCTAATGGACCAAGAATATCTACTTCCATGCCTGCTTCCATTTTTGCAAGCAGGGAAGTTCCCTGCCCCTCTTTCCGGTAAATCATCGTAAATTCTTCGTTCGATTTATCATAAGAAGAAATGCTAATCGGCCTTCTTAAAAGGGGGTCCCAGGAATTTGAGATCCGAAGATGAACGAATTGTCCTGGTGCTTGTATGTCATGGGTGAAGCTTGCTTTTACAGTAAGCTCGAATATATCTTCAGCAATTTCGTGTTGCGCGACTATTTTGCACAATTCTTTGCGTATCATACAAAAACCGCCTCCTTTTCCGGAGCTTTCATCGCTTCAGCAGAAAAGTTCATCGATTCAATCACTTTGAGAATTGCATCTGCCGTATCCAGGGAAGTTAAACATGGCACCCCATTTTCAACGGCTTCACGGCGAATTCGGAATCCATCACTTTCCGGCTGTTTGCCTTTTGTTAAGGTATTGATGATAAACTGAGCTTCGCCTCCATGGATGACATCTAATAAGGTAGCACCCTCTGAGCCGATTTTACCGACAACTTTTACAGGAAGGCCTGCAGCTTCTAAGACAGATGCTGTTCCGCTCGTCGCCATTAATCGGTAGCCGATGGCGGCAAACCTTTTCGCAAGCTTTAAGCTTTAAGCTTTCAGCTTTATCCTTATCAGCAACCGTGAATAACACGGTTCCAAACTTGTGAATGTTCATTCCTGATGCAACTAAGCCTTTGTATAACGCTTTTTCAAGGGTGATATCCTTACCCATTACTTCACCAGTCGATTTCATTTCAGGTCCAAGGCTGATATCTACACTTTTCAGTTTGGCAAAGGAGAACACTGGAACTTTAACAAACACGCCATCCTTTTCAGGAATTATGCCTGCCCTGTATCCTTGGTCCAGTATAGACACTCCCAAAATAGCTTTTGTCGCAATTTTGGCCATAGGAACATTGGTTATTTTACTTAAAAATGGAACGGTTCGGCTTGAACGCGGATTTACTTCAAGAACATATACTTGATTCTCAGATATGACATATTGAATGTTTAATAGTCCGACAATATTTAAGCCAATCGCTAATTTCTCCGTGTATTCTACTAACTTTTGTTTAATTTCTGCTGATAAGGTTTGCGGCGGATAAACTGCAATGGAATCCCCTGAGTGAACTCCAGCGCGCTCAATATGTTCCATAATTCCTGGAATTAACACATTCTTGCCATCACAAATCGCATCAACTTCAATTTCTTTACCTGTTAGGTATCGATCGATTAAGACTGGATGTTCAGGATTGATTTTCACGGCGTTTTCCATATAACGGAGCAGTTCATTTTCTTCGTAGACAATTTCCATTGCCCGGCCGCCTAACACATAGGAAGGACGAATCAGAACTGGATAGCCGATTTCCTCTGCAATCAAACGGGCTTCCTCAACAGATAAAGCCGTTTTACCAAGCGGCTGAGGAATATTTAATTGCTGCAGGGCATATTCAAATTTATCTCTATCCTCTGCGCGATCTAAATCCTCAAGGCTGGTTCCTAAAATTTTTACGCCATATTCAGCTAGCTTTCCAGCTAGATTAATCGCAGTCTGCCCGCCAAATTGCACGACCACTCCGATTGGCTTTTCCAGGTCAATGATAGCCATAACATCCTCGATGGTCAGCGGTTCAAAATAAAGCTTATCAGAGATACTGAAATCCGTTGAAACGGTTTCTGGGTTATTGTTGATAATAATCGCTTCATATCCAGCTTCTTTAATCGCTTTGACAGAGTGAACAGTTGCATAATCAAACTCAATCCCCTGACCGATGCGGATTGGACCAGAACCTAGGACAACCACACTTTGTCTGTCGGTAACGATGGACTCATTTTCTTCCTCATATGTTCCATAGTAATATGGCGTTTCTGATTCAAATTCAGCTGCGCACGTATCAACCATTTTATAAACTGGAATAATTTGATTGTTTTTTCGATAGGTGTAAAGTTCTGTCTCCGTCATTCCCCATAGCTCTGCAATCTTTTGATCTGTAAATCCCTTTTGCTTTGCTTCCAATAAAATTTCAGCGTTTAAGGGATTTTCTAATAAAGTTTCTTCTAGTTTAATTATTCCTTCTAGCTTTTTAAGGAAAAATAAATCTATTTTACTCCATTCGTGAATCGTCTCAATCGAGGTTCCTCTTCTTAAACTTTCGGCAATGTAGAAGAGTCTCTCATCTCCAGCTTTACGAATTCGCTTCTCGACAAGCTCATCGGCGAATTCATTGGCACCATTCAACTCAAAGTTATAGACACCTGCCTCAAGTGAGCGGATTGCTTTTAATAATGACTCTTCAAAATTACGGCCAATCGCCATAACCTCGCCCGTTGCTTTCATTTGGGTGCCGAGTGAGCGATTTCCGGATTCAAATTTATCAAATGGCCATCTCGGTATTTTTGTCACAATATAATCAAGGGCTGGTTCAAAGCTTGCGTAAGTTTTTCCGGTAACAGGGTTTTTCATTTCATCAAGTGTAAGTCCAACGGCAATCTTTGCTGCAAGCTTCGCAATCGGATACCCTGTTGCCTTTGATGCAAGTGCAGATGAACGGCTTACGCGCGGATTCACTTCGATAATGTAATAATTAAAGCTATATGGGTCAAGGGCAAGCTGTACATTACAGCCGCCTTCAATTTTTAATGCACGAATAATTTTTAAAGATACATTTCTCAACAGCTGGTACTCTCGGTCGCTTAATGTTTGACTTGGTGCTACAACAATGGAGTCACCAGTATGAACTCCAACAGGATCAATGTTTTCCATATTACACACAACAATTGCACTATCATTAGCATCACGCATGACTTCATATTCAATTTCCTTGAAACCGGCAATACTTTTCTCCAGCAAACATTGGTGAACAGGACTATTCTTTAAACCGCTCGTCACGATTTCTTCTAATTCTTCTTGATTGTGGCATATACCGCCGCCCGTTCCGCCAAGAGTAAAGGCTGGACGGACAATTACTGGGAATCCAACCTTTTCTACGAAGGTTTTTGCTTCCTCTAATTCATGAATGATTTCACTGTCAGGTACAGGCTCCCCTAATTCATTCATTAAATTGCGGAATAATTCCCGGTCCTCAGCTTGTTTGATTGCTGAAAGCTTTGTTCCAAGAATTTCAACTCCACACTCTGCCAAAACGCCGGAATTCGCTAATTCCACAGCTAAGTTAAGCCCTGTTTGCCCGCCAAGAGTGGCTAATAAGGCATCAGGTCGTTCTTTTCGGATGATTTTGCTGACAAACTCCAGTGTCAAAGGCTCGATGTAAACGGCGTCGGCCATTTCTGTGTCCGTCATAATGGTTGCTGGATTTGAATTGATCAGAATAACACGGTAGCCTTCTTCTTTCAAAGCTATACAAGCTTGTGCACCCGCATAGTCGAACTCTGCTGCCTGCCCAATGACGATTGGTCCTGATCCGATTACTAAAATGGAGTTTATATCTGTACGTTTTGGCATGCTGCTGTTCCCTCCTGTTTTTCCGATTCAATCATGTTTAGAAACTGTTCAAATAAGCCGTTTGCATCCTCTGGCCCAGGGGATGCCTCTGGGTGATATTGAACTGTGAATGCTGGATAATCTATATGCTTCAAGCCTTCAATCGTATCATCATTTAATGCAATATGAGTTACCGCAAGCCTAGTATTTTTAAGTGATTTACTATCAACCGTATACCCGTGGTTTTGGGAGGTTATCGACACTTTCCCAGTTGAAAGTTCTTTTACTGGATGATTGGAACCACGGTGGCCGAACTTCATTTTGACGGTATCGGCACCGCAGGCAAGTGCAAATAGTTGATGGCCAAGGCAGATGCCGAAAAGCGGTACTTTCCCAAGCACTTCTTTAATCATATGAATGCCTTCTGGAACATCTTTCGGATCTCCAGGTCCATTTGAAAGCATGATTCCATCAGGACGCAGCTGGAGAATTTCTTCAGCGGTTGTATGGTAAGGGACGACGACAACATCACAGCCGCGTTTATTTAACTCCCTTAAAATACCGTGTTTCATCCCAAAATCAACGAGGACAATTCTCTTGCCTCTTCCTGGGCTCGGATAAGCATTTTTAGTGGAAACTCTTCTTACTTGGTCAATAGGGAGCCGCGTTTGTCTTAATTTCCTCAACACTTCATCCGCATCATTTTCAATGCTGCAAATAGCTCCTTTTAATGTACCTGTCTTTCGGATAATCCTCGCTAATTTACGTGTATCGATTCCGGCAATGCCAGGGATTTTTTTCATTTTAAAGTATTCGTCGATGGTAAATTCACTTCTCCAGTTTGAAGGGAAATCTGCGGCTTCTTTGACAATGAATCCTTTAACTGCTGGATTAATCGATTCAAAATCATCGCGGTTAATCCCGTAATTTCCGATTAAAGGATAGGTTAACATGACAATTTGTCCACAGTAGGATGGATCGGAAAGAATTTCTTGATAACCAGTCATACCTGTGTTAAAAACCACTTCACCAAAGGTGTCCATATGGCTTCCAAAACCTTCTCCGATAAAAATCGTTCCATCTTCTAAAATTAGCTGTGCTTTCATGCTGTTACACATCCTTTTTCCCAAACTATATTTCCAGCTGCGATCGTTAACTCTGGCCAGCCTTTACATTTCCAGCCGCCAAATGGAGTGTTTTTCCCTTTGGATAAAAACTCATCAGGATTTATTTCACGTTCTTCATTTAAGTTTAATAAAATGATATCTGCCGTCGCCCCTACCTCAATTTTCCCAAATGGAAGTGCAAAGGTTTCTGCAGGCTTTTGCGTCATATAACCAATAAGCTGCTCAAGTGAGATGATATTTTTTAGCACCAAGTTTGTATAGAGGAGTGGGAAGGCTGTTTCTAAGCCCACAATTCCAAAAGGTGCTAATTCCATGCCTTCACTTTTTTCTTCCTGTGTATGTGGTGCATGATCGGTTGCAATAAAATCAAGTGTTCCATCTAGAAGCCCTTCAAGTAAGGCCAACTTGTCTTCTGCATCCCTTAATGGAGGGTTCATTTTATAATTGGCATCAAGCCCTGGAATATCATCCTGAGTTAGTAATAAGTGGTGCGGCGTCACTTCCGCCGTTACCTTAATACCTGCTCGTTTTGCATCTCTAATTACGCGTACTGATTCTTTCGTACTGACATGGCAGACATGGTAATGACAGCCTGCTGCCTCAGCGAGCAGTACGTCTCTTGCAATTTGTACAGACTCACAAATGGAAGGAATGCCGTTTAATCCATTTCTTTTCGAAAAGCTGCCTTCGTGTACACAGCCTTTGTTGATAAGTGAATTTTCTTCACAGTGGGCAACAATCGCCATATTTAAATCTGCAGCTTTTTGCATGGCTTCAAGCATCATACTGGCCGTTTGGACCCCTACGCCGTCATCGGTAAAGGCAAAAGCACCAGCGTTTTTTAGCCCCTCGAAGTCCGTTAGTTCCTGTCCTAGCAATCTAGTTGTGATTGAGGCATATGGTAAAACTCTAACCTTTGCCGTTTCTTGAATTCGCCTTTGCACGTCCGCCATAATTTCTACATTGTCAGGGACAGGTCGAGTATTTGGCATGGCTGCTACCGTAGTGAAACCGCCTTTTGCTGCGGCAAGCGTTCCGGTTGCGATGGTTTCCTTTTTCTCGCCGCCTGGCTCACGAAGATGAACATGCAGGTCGATAAATCCAGGTGATACAAAGAGACCTGCTGCATCCACTTTACGATTTACGGATTCTTCAATCTTTTCCTCGATTTTCGTAATAATCCCATTTTCTATTAAAATATCAGATTGTTTATTTTCGCCATTAGATGCTGTGTAATTGGCGTTCTGAATAAGTATTTTCATTTGTATAGCCTCCCTTTATGCTTTCGATTGATCTTTTTAAAACCGCCATTCTGACATAAACACCGTTTTCCATCTGCTTAAAAATTCTTGAACGTTCACATTCTATCAGACTGTCAGCAATCTCTACGTTTCTGTTTACCGGTGCGGGATGCATAATAATGCTTTCTGGTTTCATTTTCTTTTCCCGCTCAAGTGTAAGGCCATATTTTTGATGATATTCAGAGGAAGTATAGCTTCCCTTTTTCTGGTGACGTTCATGCTGGACACGTAGGAGCATCACAACATCAGCCTCCTGAATTGCCTGATCAATCGGAATAAATCTTGTTGCATGAAGGCTATGATTATCAAACCATTCTTCTGGACCCGAGAATACAACTTCTGCTCCCAGCCTTGTTAAGGTGTCAGCATTTGAACGTGCCACCCTGCTATGCCGAATGTCACCGATGATGGCTATTTTTAATCCTGTAAAACGTCCATATTCTTGATAGATGGTTAGCAGATCCAAAAGGGATTGTGTTGGGTGGTGGCCGCAGCCATCTCCGCCATTGATAATCGGTACATTCACTTTTCCAACAAGTTCGTCAAAATAACGATCCTGGCCATGTCGAATGACAATGGTATTCACTCCGATAGATTCAAGCGTTTTTACTGTATCGTATAAGGTTTCTCCCTTTTGAACACTTGAGGTTTGCACTTCAAATGGGATGACACTTAATCCTAATTTTCTTTCAGCCAACTCGAAGCTGCATTTCGTTCTTGTGCTATTTTCAAAAAATAAGTTGGCTGAAAATAATTGTCCGTCCGGGCGCCATTCCATGCCATCAGCAAACCGCTGTGCATCGTTTAAGATTTGATAAATCTCTTCCACTTTTAATTCGTTCGTGGTAAGTAAATGATTTAGCAACTCGTTCCCCACCTTTTCCTATTTTTGCAAAAAAACACCCTGACTAAATGATCAGGGTGCATTAATTCCACACTTTATCCGCGCTAAATGCGATTCAAGTGATAACACCCTTATAAGCCTCTCTGGACTTCTTTTAAAAGGTTTATTTATTATGCAATTTTCTTGGTATCATTCGTTTGTTCAACTTCAAACATATTTTCATCGGCTTCTTGTCTTCCTGGTAGGATTAGATTTAACAACACTCCAATGATGGCGGCTAAAGCCATACCCTGAATTTGGATATTGAATGGAAGTTTTACAATGGCTCCTCCAATGCCCATAACCAAAATGACGGATGAAATGACAAGATTGCGTTTATCCCCAAAATCAATTTTGCTGTCTACTAACATTCTCAAGCCTGATGAAGCTATGATTCCAAACAATAGGATTGAAACTCCACCCATGACCGGTGTTGGTATAGTTTGGATTAAAGCTGTTACTTTCCCAATAAATCCGAAGATGATGGCAAGTACAGCGGCGCCAGCGATGACATACACACTGTAAACCCGCGTGATGGCCAAGACGCCGATATTTTCACCATAGGTTGTTTTTGGCGGGCCGCCAATTAGAGCTGAGATCATTGTTGCGGTTCCATCACCTAGAATCGAACGATGTAAACCAGGTTCTTTAATGTAGTCACGGCCTACAACTTTGCTTAATACTAGCTGGTGGCCAATATGCTCCGATAGAGTAACAACTGCAACTGGAATCATTAATGCGGCTAAATCCCATGTGAATTTCACTTTGTAGCTTACAAATGGAATAATGAATTCCGGCATTTCAAACCAATTTGCTTTCAATACTGGACTGAAATCAACAATCCCGACCATTAATGCGTAGAGATAACCAACTACAATTCCACCTAAGATAGGAATGATACTTAAGATTTTTTTTGCGTAGATGGAGAAGATAATCGTTGCTGCTAAGGTAACTAGCGCTACCGAGAAATGAAGCATGCTGTATTTTCCAGCCGGATTATTCATTGCCATACCTACGGCAGTACTTGATAGGGCTAAACCAATTACCATAATAACGGGACCTACTACAATTGGCGGGAGCAGATTCATAATCCAGCGATGTCCTGCTTTGCTAATGACAAGCGCTACAATCCCATAAACAAGGCCTGCTGTAAAAGTTCCAACCATCGCTGCGCCAGGGCCCCCTGCAGCTTTTGCAGCTATTACTGGAGCGATAAAGGCAAACGAAGATCCGAGATATGCGGGAACTTGAAATTTTGTAATTAGGAGAAATGCCAGTGTTCCAAGACCGCTTGATATTAACGCAATGGCTGGGCTTAATCCAACCAGATATGGTACAAGAATTGTTGCACCAAACATCGCGAACAAATGCTGCAAGCTTAAGGTAAGCCACTGGGCGGGTTTTGGAGTATCTTTTACGTCTAGGATAGGTTTGTTATTCATTTGATTTCCCCCAATTGTCTATATAAGTTATTAATATTTTTTGCGCATTTTCATAAAAAAACCCTCTAAGTCCATGGCAGGACAAAGAGGGTATGGAAAAGCCGTAAAATAATCCCGGCCTTTTCCCCTTTGTCAGCCTCACAGGACTGCATTTAAAAGGGCAAGCTATTTATTTGTCATATATGCTGACTTGATCAATCTGGTCCACTTCTACAAGCTCGACTACAATTTTTTCATCACTTGATGTTGGGATGTTTTTTCCAACATAATCGGCGCGAATCGGTAGTTCTCGATGGCCCCGATCCACTAATACGGCAAGCTGGATGGTTGCTGGCCGCCCTATGTCCATTAAGGCATCAAGTCCTGAGCGGACCGTACGTCCTGTATATAAAACATCATCAACTAGAATGACTTTTTTATCACTTATGCTAACTGGAATATCCGATCCTTTAACAAGCGGCTCTTGATTTTCCGTTTTCTTCGATAAATCGTCTCGATATAAAGTGATATCAATTTCCCCAACAGGTATTGGGCTTCCCTCGATTTCCTCGATTCTTGAAGCAAGCCGCTGGGCTATATAGATGCCTCTTGTACGGATACCGACAAGAATACACTCTTCAATACCTTTATTTTTTTCAATAATTTGATGGGCAATCCTTGTTAATGCACGGCCAATTGCCTGCTCATCTAGAACAAGAGCTTTTTGGTTCATAAGACACCTGCTTTTTATAAAATAAAAACCTCTCACCGATTTGGCGAGAGGTAAACGAGTCATTTCAACTAATAAGGGTATAGATTTCCCCTTAGTAGTTATCCGTTCCTTCTCAGCCTCACGGGACTGAATTTAAAGGCTTATTCAACTATAGTCATCTTACAATAATACTAATATAATGTCAACGGTTATTTCGAAGCAGGTCAAGCAGCCTTTCGAAATCTTCAGGAAGTGGTGCTTCAAACTCTAAATATTCATTTGTTCTCGGATGAGTAAAGCCAAGCACCCCGGCGTGCAGTGCCTGTCCATCAATATTAAGCGTTTTTTTCGGTCCATACTTAGGATCACCTGCAAGCGGGTAGCCGATATATTTCATATGAACTCGAATTTGGTGGGTTCTTCCCGTTTCTAATTGACACTCAACAAAGGTAAAATCTTTAAAGCGCTCGATCACATGAAAATGCGTAACCGCATGCTTCCCATTATCAACCACTGCCATACTTTGTCTGTCCTTTGTATCTCTTCCCAGCGGGGCATCAATCGTTCCAAAATCATGGGGAATAACACCATGAACAATTGCTTTATATTTACGAGTTACTGTTTTCTCAACTAATTGATTCACTAGGCTTTCATGAGCCATATCGTTTTTGGCGACCATTAATAGTCCGGAAGTATCTTTATCAATCCGGTGTACAATCCCCGGTCTTAACACTCCATTAATACCGGATAAATCTTTACAATGGGCCATTAAACCATTCACCAATGTCCCAGTCATATGTCCTGGGGCTGGGTGAACAACCATACCTCTAGGCTTATTTACCACTAGAACATCTTTATCTTCGTAATAAATTTCCAGGTCTAATTCTTCCGGAATAACATCCAGTTCTTCAGGTTCGGGAATGGTGATTTCAATTTCATCGTTCATACCGCATTTATAATTTGTTTTTACTTTTTGTCCGTTCACTAAGACATTTCCATCTTTAATCCATAGCTGGACTTGTGTTCTTGACCATTCTTCATTTAGAGTCGAGATGACTTTATCAATTCGATCCCCTTTTTGCATTTCAAGAATGGTGTGTTCCATTTTCTCCATAAGACTTCTCCTTCGATTCCTTCTCTTCTCGAAGCATTTGAATCATTAATAAAATTACTCCTATTACTAATGCTGAATCTGCAATATTGAAGACAGGAAAATTATAGCTAAAAATATAAGTATGGATAAAATCGACAACTTCTTTTCGAATTAATCGATCAATAAAGTTACCGATAGCCCCACCAAGCATAAATGCAAGTGAAACTCCCAATAGCCATTTACCTTTAGCTGCTTTGTAAAGATAATACATAATGCCGGCAATAACAAGAAGGGTTATTACATAAAAAAGCCACATCTGACCTTGCAAAATCCCCCATGCCGCTCCGCGATTGCGGTGGGATGTAATATACAAAATATTATCAATGATTGGTATGCTTTCTCCTAAGTACATATTTTTTACAATTAACCATTTGGTAAACTGGTCTAAAATAATTACAAAAAAAGCGATTAAGTAATAAAACACTAAAATCCCCCACATTTCGCCTAGACTTATCCTTAGAATTTTAGCATACTTAATCGTAAAACGACAATGTAACATCATAAAAATGACTAATGAATTGTTTTTTTACAAAATATCTCTAATAACTCTGAATCTTTTACTGTCTTTAAGGTAGGAATCATTTTTAATAAATCTTCCGGTATAAATTCCCCTGAAATTTCACATTGACCAAAAATTCCATCCTTTAGCTTCTGAATAGCACAATTAATGTCAGCCAATTCTTGTTCAAAAATGTTTGTTAACCAATCTTTATTCTGTTTGTTTTTTAATGAATTTTCAATTTCTTCTTTCGTTTGACGGAGTTCCAAAAACAGCTGTTCCTGCATTGCATTCATAGTTGTTACCTCCGTTTGGTCATTTGTTATATTATTTCCGCAAGCATTTTTCTGACACGGACAAACATTTGTCACAAACAACAACAATTAACGGAGAAGGAAAATATTAAAAGCCCCGTTTCCACGGGGCTTCATAATTTTATGCTAAATGTGAATAGTTTTCTTTAACAACTTGTGCACAGCGAGGGCAAAGTGTTTTATGCTCTTGGTCTTGACCTACTTCCGGTGTTACCACCCAGCAGCGTTCACAGGTTTCACCTTCTGCCTTGGTGACGACAATAGCAGCTGTTTCTAATTTCAGCGCATTTTCAGGTGCCTGATCGTATGCACCTGCAACTTCAAAGCCTGAAACAATAAATAATTGCTGCAGGTTTTCTTCAATCGAATCTAGAAGGGCTTTTGTATTATCATTAACGTACAAAGTCACCTTAGCCGTTAACGATTTACCAATAACCTTTTCATTTCGAGCTTCTTCTAATGCCTTTAGAACATCATCACGCAGCTTCATAAATGCCGTCCATTTTTCTTCTAAGCCCTTCGCCCCTGGAAGATCCACATATTCCGGAAAATCTGTTAATTGAACACTTTCCTCCTGAACTGCCGGAATGAATTTCCATACTTCATCAGCTGTATGAGAAAGGATAGGAGAAACCAGCTTTGAAAGCGCAAGCAAGGATTCATATAAAACAGTTTGAATCGCTCTGCGGTCTTGATGGTCAGAAGCCTCAATGTATAGAACATCCTTTGCAAAATCTAAATAGAAAGCACTTAAATCAAGGGTACAGAAATTATTAACTGCATGGTAAATCCCAGCAAACTCATAATTTTCATAAGCCTTATGAACATATTTGATGAGTTTATTTAATTTAACAAGCATGAATTGATCAACTTCACGCAAGTTTTCATAAGCAACTTTATTCACTGCTGGATCAAAATCTGCTAAGTTTCCTAATAGGAAACGGAAAGTATTACGGATTTTTCGGTAAACTTCAGCAACCTGCTTCAAAATTGCATCGGAGACCCTAACGTCTGATTGATAATCAACAGAAGCAACCCATAGACGAAGGATATCAGCACCTAGTTGATTCATGACCTTTGCTGGCACGACAACATTACCTAATGATTTACTCATTTTTCTGCCTTCACCATCTAGTGCAAACCCATGGCTTAATACCCCTTTATATGGTGCCTTGCCGGTCACAGCTACAGCTGTTGATAAGGAAGAGTTAAACCAGCCGCGATATTGGTCAGATCCTTCTAAATACAAATCAGCCGGACGAACTAAATCTTCCCGCTCAAGGAGAACGGCTTGGTGGGAAGAACCCGAATCAAACCAAACATCCATGATATCCGTTTCTTTTGTGAAGGTTCCATTTGGACTACCTGGATGAGTAAAGCCCGCTGGAAGTAAATCTTTTGCCTCACGCTCAAACCAGATATTTGATCCAAGTTCACGGAAAAGGTTAGATACATGATCAATTGTTTCATCGGTGATAATCTCCACACCATTTTCTGCATAGAAAACAGGAATTGGAACACCCCAGACGCGCTGACGGGAAATACACCAGTCGCCACGGTCACGAACCATATTGAATAGTCGTGTTTCTCCCCATGCTGGAACCCACTTTGTTTCCTTTACCGCTACTAAAAGTTCATTGCGGAAGTCTTTAATAGAAGCAAACCATTGAGCTGTAGCACGGAAAATAACCGGCTTTTTTGTTCTCCAATCGTGCGGGTATGAGTGGGTAATAAAAGTTAGCTTTAATAATGCTCCTGCTTCCTCCAGAGCCTGACCAATTGGCTTATTGGCCTCTTCGTAAAATAAACCTTCGAATCCAGGAGCTTCGCTCGTCATATAGCCTTTGTCATCAACTGGACAAAGCACATCTAAACCGTACTTTTGACCAACATGGAAATCATCTTCCCCATGGCCTGGTGCAGTATGAACGCAGCCAGTACCAGCATCAGTTGTAACATGTTCCCCTAACATGACTAAAGAATCACGGCCGTACAACGGATGAGAGGCAACAATATTTTCCAACTCCATTCCTTTGACCTTTTGGACTGTGGTGACATTTTCCCAGCCAATTTCTTTTGAAACAGCCTCTAAAAGGGCTTCAGCCACTAAATACTTGTTCCCATTAGTTGAAACCACTACATAGGCTAGGTCCGGATGAACTGAGATTCCAAGGTTTGCAGGAATGGTCCAAGGAGTTGTTGTCCAGATCACAATTTGTGTATCAGTATCAATGACGCCTTTTCCATCTTTGACTTTGAAACCAACATAGATGGAAGGGGAACGCTTATCCTGGTACTCAATTTCTGCTTCCGCTAAGGCCGATTCACTTGATGGAGACCAATAAACCGGCTTAAGACCTTTATAGATATAGCCCTTTTTCGCCATTTCTCCGAATACCTTAATTTGTTGGGCTTCGTATTCCGGCTTAAGAGTAATATATGGATTTTCCCAGTCTCCACGAACACCTAGACGTTTAAATTGTGTCCGCTGATTATCAATTTGCTCTAAGGCATAAGTAGTACATAACTGACGGAATTCAGCTACGGTCATTTCTTTACGCTTAACACCTTTATTGGTTAATGCCTGCTCAATCGGCAGTCCATGTGTATCCCATCCAGGTACATACGGAGCGTGATAGCCGCTCATTGATTTATAACGGACAATCATATCTTTTAAGATTTTATTAAGAGCATGCCCCATATGGATATCACCATTCGCATATGGAGGTCCATCATGCAAGACGAACATTGGCCGACCCTTAGTGCGCTCCTGGACTTTTTTATAAATATTCATCTCTTCCCATTTTGCCTGGATATCCGGCTCTCTTTGCGGAAGATTGCCCCGCATTGGAAATTCCGTTTGCGGCATCAATAACGTATCTTTAAATTCCATTTTCTTTTCCTCCTGATACTTTCATAAAAACAGAATAGCCAAATGACCAATAAAAAAACCCTCTCATCCCAAATAGGGACGAGAAGGTTTGATTCCCGCGGTACCACCCTGATAAATAGAACGAGTAAATTCGTTCTATCCTCTTTAGATTCGTAACGTGAATAACACGCCAAGATCTACTTTTCCATTAGAAGTTCGACCTTAGGACTCGAGGGTGATTTTCCAATTTTTCTGCTTTACCGGGCTTTCACCATCCCCGACTCGCTTAAAACAGCCTCATGAAAAATTGTACTGTCCCTTTCATCGTCAATTGCCATCTATTCAGTATAATCTGTTAAAAAATTATATGCTAATTTAACATCTTTCGTCAAGCTAATGAATCTTCTTCTTCATGGATTTTTAATTCTGTGGCATCCACTTCATATTCTAATAAGTGATCCCAATCATCTGTATTCAACATATCGAGCTGCGCTTCGATTAACATCTTAAAACGAGTTCGAAATACCTTAGACTGCTTTTTTAAATCCTCAATTTCAAGTGCAATCTTTCTTGCTTTTGAAAGGGATTCGTTCACGATTCTGTCCGCATTTTTCTCGGCTTCCTTAATAATGAGCTTCGCTTCTTTTTGAGCGTTACGTTTTACTTCTTCACCAGCTTCTTGAGCAATAATGATAGATTTATTAAGCGTCTCTTCAATATTTGTAAAATGGCCTAGCCGCTCTTTCATATCATTTAATCGTTCTTCCATCTCTTTTTTCTCTCTGAGAACTAATTCATAATCTTTGATCACTTGATCCAAAAATTCATTAACCTCGTCCTCATCGTAGCCTCTAAACCCTTTATTAAATTCCTTATTATGAATATCTAACGGCGTTAACGGCATGATGCCACCTCCATAAATCTGTTCTAATATATGTATAAGGAAGTATTCGACATGTTTTTCAAAAATCCTGCAAAAAAATGAATTATTTTTGTTTTCCGGCAGTAATTCGCCATTTCTCTTTTTTTGTTTTTCCGTCTAAAGACATAATTTTTACTCGTCCATATCCTCGAACCGAAATCATATCACCGGCTTGACATTCAAATGAAGTATTTTCGATTAAAGACCAATTAACTTTAACAAGCCCTTGTTGTATAAAAAGTTGTGATTTTTGCCGGGAGAGATGATGAATACTAGAAATAACCGTATCCAGTCGTAATGAAGATACAGTTAACTCCATTTTTTCCCAAAGTTCTTGAAGGCTAAGGGCATTTTCGAGCTTTGTTTCCACCAATTTTACCCCAGCCCTGCCAATTGTTTGCAGATTACTCTTAATATATTCGCTGATTTCCGTAGCAGCGAAAAATTGAATCTGGTCATTATTGGTTAAGATGTCACCAAATTTACCGCGCTTTAACCCTAAGGACATTAAGGTTCCTAACACCTGCCGATGCTCGATTGTGACAAACTTTTTCGGATAATCAATTTCAAACAGGCTGATCTGAAAATCAGCTTGTTCGGCAGTTAAATAATCAGGCAGTAATAACGCTCTTTTTCTTTCCACTCCATTGCTGCCCCCAAAAAGGGTATATTTTACATCGTTATTTTCGCCAATTAACATGGTTAAAATATACTGTTCTCTCGGGTCAAGAAAATCCGTTAGCTTTGGAGTATATTGTGTTTCCACATAATTTTTCCATTGTAATACCTGATCGATAAAGTCCCGTTCTTCTGGACGGAAATGCTGATAAATGTTCATTCTTGTTTACACAACCTATGGTACAGTATTTAAAAAAATGAAGATAAATATCGGAGTCCGCTTTGCGCAAAATTTAGGACTAAGAAAGCAACAATTGGCGAAATGTCCATCATCCCAATGGGAGGAATTATCTTTCTAAACGGCACTAAATATGGTTCACAAATGTTGGTGAGTATTCGGCCAATTGTTGTCTCCCTTGCATTTGGAAACCAGGACATCAATATATAAATAATTAATGCCCACGAATAAATCGATAATAACTGTGAAAGGAGACTAAAAATAAAATCCATTTATTTTACCACCTCGTTATTTGATTTTCAGAGTCAGGAAAAAGCTCCGATATATTTCCTGAAACCTCCACATTATCAGGGGTACATAAAAAAATGCATGTGCCGATTTTCTGGATATCCCCGCCAATGGCATAAACGGCACCGCTTAAAAAATCGATAATTTGTCTGCCTTGTTCATTATCGATGCGCTGCAAGTTTACCACTACCGCACGGCGATTTTTTATATGGTCCGCAATCTCGGTTGACTCAGCATAAGTATGAGGTTCAACTAATATTACTTTTGATCCTTTTGAAGGAGTGCTGGAACTAACAGGTTTTTGGACACTTTGCAGACTGACAACATTTTGAGGTTTAACAGGCTGCTTTTTTTGTTTTACTGGTTCAACTGCTTCTACATAATCTTCATTGTTATCATCATATTGTTCATCTAAAAAGAAAAATGTTTTTAATTTTGATTTAATCGTCATTTTTTTCTCTCCTAACCATCTTCACCGACAAGTGCTGTGCCAATTCTTACCATTGTTGCCCCTTCTTCAATCGCAATTGTAAAATCATTGGACATTCCCATTGAAAGCTCTGTGCATGGAGCAAATTCTAAATTGTATGCCTGAATTTGATCCTGAAGTTCTCTTAGTTTTCGAAAGCAATCACGCAGAACCATTTCATCATCCGTAAATGGCGCCATCGTCATTAAACCCTCTACAATTATATTTTCATATGGTCGGAGGGATTCAATAAACTCAATTGCCTCATCGGCAGTTAATCCATGTTTTGATTCCTCCTGTGACACATTTACTTGAACAAGACACTTTATTTTCCGTTTCGCACGTTTATTAATTTCTTCAGCCAGCGAAAGTCTGTCCAATGAATGAATATATTCAACCTTATCAATAATATTTTTCACCTTACGAGTCTGAAGTGTTCCAATAAAATGCCAAATAGGCTTGTCCTGAAGCACATCCCACTTTGCAAGAAGTCCTTCATCACGATTTTCACCCAGATTATAAATACCCGCATCTAATGCTTCTTTCGCTCTTTCCGTGCTGACATATTTCGTTACGGCAATCAGCTTTATTTCTTCGGGATCCCTATTTGCTTTTAGGCATGCCTCATTTATTTGTTGTCTTATTTGTTCTAACTTTGCTGCTACCTTCATAAATGATCGTTAGTCTCCTTCCAGCCAATAAAACTTAACATTCTTCCAGTTCTGCCTTGATCACGGCGATGGGAAAAAAATAAATCATGGTGACAGCTTGAGCAAAATCTTGTTACGCTAATATTTTTATCGGGAATACCTGCATTTAGAAGGATTTTCCGATTCACTTCACGTAAATCTAAAGAATATTGACCATCACTAATTAGATTATATGGTTTTCCTTCGACATCTTCTAGTGTATTTTCAACTAAGTTAATGACACGATCATCCACAATATAACATTTTTCGCAAATAGATGGCCCGACTGCGACAAATATCTGTTCAGGGTCTATCCCTTCTTTTTTCCAAGCTTCAATCATCTTTCCCCCTATTTTTCCAACTGTTCCCTTCCAGCCAGCATGAGCTGCCCCTATCATACGTGCTTCTGGAGCAATAAAAAAAAGAGGGACACAGTCAGCAAAGCAAAGAGTTAAAAGAATTCCCTCTTCATTTGTATAAAAACCATCCGTACCCTTGAAAGACTGTTCATAGGAAACAGCACCTAAACCACGATCTGCTTTTGAAACTTTTTTAATAAAAGTATCATGAGTCTGTTCGGCACCCACCCAATTATTTATTGAGAAATCAAGCAGGTCAGAAACTATTTCTCGGTTCGAACCTACATCATTAATATTATCGTTAACATGAAAGCCGAGATTTAATGTTTCAAAATCCCCTTTACTCGTCCCCCCGATCTTCGTTGTCATTCCTGCAACAAGTCCTGGATAATGCTCGGTCCAAGTGTCTATTAACAAAATTGAATTATTTTTTAAAACAAAAGGTTCCATGTTCATACCTCTAATGTTTTTCTTTAGTTTATCATGAATTGAAAAATTGGTCACCGCTAATGACAAAGCTCAAACTTCTGCTTCTTCAGAAATTCTTTCTACACTTCCTTTATGCCTTACCAAAATGACATCCTCACCAATTTTAATGATATTTTTCCATGGGATGACGATGTCTTCATCCTTCCCAAAAAAACCTAGTACTCGGCCGCTGCCAGAAATCACCACTGCTTCTATTTTTCCAGTGGTTAAGTTAATCTCAATATCGCCAATATTGCCCAATCTTTTACCATCGGCTACATTTACGACATCTTTTATCTGGAAATCCGAAATTTTAACCATACACATACCACTCCCAGTTCCTGTACTATAAAGAATATATGATTGTGATGGTCGATTTAGTAACAGAAAAAGCTGCCCCATTGGACAGCTTAGCTTTGGATATTCTTATTCATTTGTCTTATCGCTGCTTTTTCTAATCGGGAAACCTGCGCTTGGGAAATTCCGATTTCATCAGCGACTTCCATTTGTGTTTTACCCTGAAAGAATCTTTTACGCAAAATTAATTTTTCACGCTCGTTTAATCGACGCATTCCTTCTTTTAAAGCAATTTCCTCAATCCAGTGAATATCTTTATTTTTCTCATCACTTAATTGATCCATGACATAAATAGGGTCGCCGCCATCATTGTATATTGGCTCAAATAGGGACACTGGGTCCTGTATGGCATCGAGGGCGAAGACAATCTCTTCATGTGGCACCTCTAAAACCTTCGCGATTTCTTCAGCAGTCGGTTCACGTGAGGTTTCGCTCATGAGTCGTTCCCTAACCTGAAGGGCTTTATAAGCGATATCCCTTAAGGAGCGGGACACACGAATAGGGTTATTATCTCGCAAATATCTTCTTATTTCTCCAATAATCATTGGTACGGCATAAGTGGAAAACTTTACGTTTTGACCTAAATCAAAGTTATCAATCGATTTCATTAGTCCAATACAGCCTACCTGAAATAGATCGTCAACAAATTCACCTCGGTTGTTAAAACGTTGAATCACGCTTAATACAAGGCGCAAATTTCCATTTACGAGCTTTTCTCTAGCGGATATATCGCCCTCTTGCATTTGCTTGAAGAGAATTCTCATTTCTTCGTTTTTTAATACAGGAAGTTTTGATGTGTCCACACCGCAAATTTCAACTTTATTTCGAGTCAATTCTTTTCCCTCCTCACAGGAGCTGCTGTACAAAAAACAGTATTTCCTTGAGGAGGAAAAATATGCACCTATCCATACGAGTGGACAGGTGCATATTTGTCGAAAATTGCAATAAAATCACGAAACGATAGGGTTTTTTTGGTAGAAAAAAATTTCTTAAACCATCTTATTGAACTCTTTTCGTAATCTTTTAATAATTCTTTTTTCTAACCGTGAAATATAGGATTGGGAAATTCCAAGCATATCGGCAACATCCTTTTGCGTTTTTTCCTCGCCATTTGTTAAACCAAAGCGAAGCTCCATGATTTGTTTTTCACGATCGGTTAGCTGATGTAAAGCTTTAGTGAGCAGCTTCCGATCAACATTCGCTTCTAAGTCTTTGGTAATGATATCATCATCGGTGCCCAGTACATCTGATAACAAAAGCTCATTCCCATCCCAATCGATATTCAATGGTTCGTCGAACGAAACTTCTGACCTGATTTTATTATTTCTCCTTAAGTACATCAGGATTTCATTTTCAATACATCTGGAAGCGTATGTAGCAAGTTTTATTTTCTTTTCTGGATTGAAGGTATTAACCGCCTTAATTAAACCAATTGTCCCAATACTGATTAAATCTTCAATATTTATCCCTGTGTTTTCAAATTTTCTGGCAATATAAACAACTAGACGAAGGTTTCGTTCAATTAATATCGACCTTGCTGCCTTGTCACCGCCAGGCAGTTTTTTTAAGAGCATTTCTTCTTCATCTTTACTTAAAGGAGGCGGCAATGCTTCGCTTCCGCCAATATAATATACTTCATCTGTTTTTAAACCTAATTTTATTAAAATTTTATACCAATAGTAGGATAAGCGAAGTTTCCACTTTTTCATTCATGTTCCTCCTTCTAAAATATGTTTTTCTGAGTATAGTAATATTAACTTACCTTCACAGAACCTCCTTGCTGCTTCGGTCCTGTCAGCATTTTCGGATGGACAATACATTGAAAGGCATCATCAGCCGAAAGCTGCTGCATGGTGAAGGATACAAGACCCTTTTCGCATAAATACTGGTCACCATTTTGTTCGATTAATATTTTATCGGGCTTAATGGCCACAATGAGCTGATGCTCTTGTCCCACTACCCGGCAAGGAACAATTCTTAGTCTATTTTGCCATTCATCCGAAACCTCCCCGCTCCCCATTATCAGCGGTTCTGGGTCTGCGGCAATTTTCTTAATTTGCTCGGGATAAGCATCCAATTGATTTTTTATGGATACAAACATTACCGGGAGCCTTGACAACGGGTCATAAAGTTGATTGCCGCTATCAATTAATCCTTTAAAAACAAATGTTTCACTTCCGATTTTCAAGTTGACATTGACGATTTGTTCAAATTGGATTTTCGTCATTTCCATACCTTCTATATTTTTCTTTGAAAAGTGCCAGGCAACCGGGAAACCAATTAGGACGAATAACCAGCTGACTGGGTCACCAAAACCCTTCACACCCGACATTAACACCTTTGTGGTTAACTCCGGATCGTATTGGATGAAATAATGGGCACCTAATAAGGCCCCGCCAATTAAAAAGGTAGCAACATATAACGTCATTAACGCTTTGAGAAAATAAGACAACCGTTTATATCCAAAAGCTGCAAGTACCATCATGACGGAGCAAAACAGTTTTGCGATTGGATGATTTGAGTAGACATTTAATGGTGTAAAGGCTAATAGAATAATTAGTGAGCCAATAAATCCCCCAGCCAATAATCTCCAGATTCGTATGCTCCTTTTTAGAAAAATAGCTGTTAAATAAAGAAGAAGGCTATCAAAGAACAAATTAAGAGCCCAGATCACATCTAAATAAACAACCAAATAGCTTCCTCCTTATTGGCAGTTCTATTAATCTGTTACGAAAAAGTATAACGTAGTAGAGGACTAAAAGTGTGTCACTTTCTGTAATCAAAAAAACAGAAATTTTCACTATTCATTAAGGAATTTGTCAGATAATATTTTGAATAAATGTTCTTTTAATATGGCTGTTGATTTGCGCTCCAATCAACAGAGTTATATAATCAACATTTTTCTTTAACAGAGCAAAAAAAAAAGCATTGCCCAGAAAGGACAATACTTTTTTATATTAACGTCTACGATTCCGGTTACGAAGGAATGTAGGAATATCAAGTGTTTCTTCTTGAGAAGAGCTGTTATTGCGAACTGGTTCTTGATGGACTTCTTCGCGCTTTGGCTGTTCCCTCTTAATCGGATTTACGGGAGCTTTATTCTGTCCAAAAGTAGGACGGGTTACCTTTGGCTGAATGACTTCTTCATTAAAGCCAGTTGCAATAACGGTAACGATAATTTCATCTTTTAAATTTTCGTTGATAACAGAACCGAAAATCATGTTTACTTCCTGATCTGTTGCCGTTGCAACGATATCAGCTGCTTCCTGAACTTCGTAAAGGCTTAAGTTCGTCCCGCCAGTAATGTTCATTAAAACACCTTGTGCTCCATCGATTGATGTTTCTAATAAAGGTGAATTAATGGCTTTTTTTGCAGCTTCAGTGGCGCGACTCTCACCGGAAGCTACACCAATACCCATTAACGCTGAGCCCTTATTTGACATAATCGTTTTTACATCAGCAAAATCAAGGTTAATAAGACCAGGTGTTGCAATTAAATCGGAAATACCTTGAACCCCTTGACGAAGAACATTGTCTGCTTCACGGAAAGCCTCAAGCATCGGAGTGCTCTTATCAACAATTTCAAGAAGCCGGTCATTTGGAATTACAATCAAAGTATCGACTGCCTCTTTCATAGATCCAATTCCGCCAGAAGCTTGATTTGAACGTTTTTTGCCTTCAAAAGTAAATGGACGGGTAACAACACCCACTGTTAAAGCACCAAGGTCGCGAGCAATCTGGGCAATAACTGGTGCTGCACCTGTACCAGTTCCTCCGCCCATACCTGCAGTTACGAATACCATATCCGCACCACGCAATGCTTCCTCGATTTGCTCCTTACTTTCCTCTGCGGCTTTTTTTCCAACCTCTGGGTTCGCACCAGCTCCAAGACCTCTGGTCAGCTTTGCACCAATCTGCATTTTCACTTCAGCTTTTGAAAGATTCAATGCTTGTGCATCAGTATTTACTGCGATAAATTCTACACCTTGTACGCCATGCTCAATCATTCTGTTTACGGCGTTATTACCACCACCGCCAACTCCGATTACTTTTATGGTTGCAAGAGAATCTAAATTTGTATCAAATTCTAACATGACAAATCCTCCTAATTCGTCGATATTCCTTTTCGATTATGCCTATTCGAAAAAGTAACCAAGGAATTTTTTTACTTTTGATGACATCTTTTCTTCCGGATGTTTTTCTACTTTTGCTTTTGGTTGATGTTGTTTTGGTACTCTCTTTTCAATTGGCTCAGATACTGCTGATGAAGAGCTAATCGTACCACCTGGTAATCTAGCATTCTTATAGGCATATTTTATTAAGCCAACCGCTGCTGTATATTGAGGTTCTCTTACACCAATGTAATCTGGTACTGCAATCCGTACTGGATTTTGAAACATATCTTGAGCAAGCTCCAAAACGCCTTGCATATTGGCACCGCCGCCCGTTAAAACAAAACCTCCCGGCAGACTGGTTACGCCCAATCGCTTTAATTCATGGGCAACCAATTCAAAAATTTCTTCCATTCTCGCTTCAACAATATCAGAAATTTCCAATTGGTTGAATTGTTGGTGCTGATCACTGCCAATAATCGGAACACTGAACACTTCATCTTCTGATGCCTCATCATAAAAGGCATGTCCATGCTTCATCTTTATTTTTTCAGCGTCCTCAGTAGAAGTTCGAAGTCCGACAGATATATCTTTTGTGATATGGTCACCGCCAACTGGAATGACACTAGTTGCAGTAATAAAACCATCTTGAAAAACAGAGATGTTAGTGGAACCGCCTCCTAGGTCAATCAAAGCGACACCAAGGTTTTTTTCATCTTTGGATAAAGCATACTCGCCTGCTGCCAGCGGCTGAAGGATAATATCAGAAAAACTAAGACCAGCGCGTTCGACACAGCGGATTGTATTGGCTAAAACGGAATTTGAACCTGTAATCAGCGTTCCATCCATCTCCAAACGGACACCAATCATTCCCCGCGGGTCATTAATTTCATCTTTACCATCTAGGATAAATTGCCTTTGGATAACTCCCATGTTTCCTCGCTCTGGAGGGATAGATCCGACATGTGAAGCCTCAATGACACGAATAACATCTTCATTTGTAATTTCTCGATTTTGGCCAGAAACAGCTACAATACCGTGACAAGGTTGAAGCATAACATGGTGTCCTGGAATTCCAACGACAACTTCCCTGATTTCCATTCCCACCATTCTTTCCGCCTGCTCAATTGCCCGCTTAATAGAATGAACCGTATCATCCATATCGACAATCGAACCTTTACGAAGCCCTTCAGATTTTACATTTCCGACACCTATAATATTTAACGAGCCTTTTCCTGAATCATGAACCATTTCACCAATGATTACTTTTACACTGGATGTACCGATGTCAAGGCTAACATATATTTCATTGCTGTTCATTCTCTGGCACCTCCTTTAATTTCCTAAAATAGAACAACAATTTTCTTTGTCCAATTAATGTTCAAGTCATATCTTATAAAAATATTCGTCACAACTAAAATGATTCCCTTTAAAAATTTTCAACTTTTTTCTAATTTTTCTTTGTTTGTTGACCATTTCGTCAATAATATTCGACGAATTACAGCAATATTCTGAAACAATCTGACACCAAACGCAAAAACTGCTGCTAAATACAAGTCTACACCAAGATGAACACCGAGAAAAGCTAAACTTGCAGCAAGCAAAATATTAAAAAAGAAGCCCGATACAAACACCTTTTCATCATAGATATTTTGCAAATATGCGCGAATTCCACCAAATAACGTGTCGAATGCCGCTAAGACAGCAATCGACAAATAATTCGAATATTCTTCTGGAATTCGGATCTCAGTCAATAAACCAAGAATGATTCCAATTACAAGTCCCATAAACGGAAGCCACATTAGGTACCGACCCCTTCTTTAATCGGTTCCAAAAACCGAATACGAATTGGATTATCATAGGCAGGCACCTTAATGTTCGGAATAGGCGCCGAGACATTCAGCCTCAAGCCTTCAGTAAAAAATTCATCCCTTGCTTTTGATACTTTCATACGATTATATAATTTTTCAGCCGTGTTTGAATCAGCAACAGCTACCTTTACTTCGATTGGTAAACTTTTAATGGAATGGCCATCAATTTTTGTCTCTCTATTGATATCCCTGATAACGGTTGTATTAATTATTCGTTGACCGTCAATGGATACATATTTCGCTTCATACATATTTAATTCGTTCAATAATCTCTTTAACAATTCTGGTGAAACAACCCTCGTGACAGGATCTCCTAATTGAATATCTTCAACAACAGGTTCAATCTCTAATGTAATTCCAGGTCCTGTTACCTCGGTTAAACCAGCCTCAATCTTTAATTCCTGCAATGTATCCCTTAAGGCCTGTTCCTTGCTTTGCTTTCGCTTAGATTCATAGGCTGATAGTTTTTCTTCATTAGAACGAATTTCAGTCAATAAATTAGACTGCAGCTCTTTTTCTTGCAGCAGGGCTTCCCGGAGCTGCCAAATATCTCTAGTATCCCGTTCTTCAGGTTTTTTCACGGTTTGAAATTGAATCGCAATCATAAAACCCACAACCGCTGCTACCAAGGTAAAACTAATACTTAATTTTTGTTTGTCCACTTTTTTCACCTTACCTTTTTTGTTTTTCGTGGACAGCAAAATCCTGTTAAATCAGCTTCCTAAAATTGGATTGAGCGTAATGTCACTTTCTTTTTCTAAAGAAAAAATAATATTATCATTAACCAATTGATCCTTTACTCCGCCGGTAAGATTTAATGAAGACGAGAGCACATCTGGGTCGCCGATTGCTGTAATAATAAAAGGTGCAGGATGCTGAATCCCATCTACTGTAATAACCGGGCCATTACACACAATATAAGAATGACTTGTAAGTCTTTGCCCATTTATCGCAACTGCATCTGCGCCAGATATATAAAGTTCATTGACTACTTTAAATACATGATGCTCATGGACGAGATAATTATTAATGTTATCTTCTTTAGGGTCGTAAGCCCCGTCGCTAAGGGTAACCTTTACCCCGCTGCCTTTTACTTTTACCTTACCAAGATACATCCTGTATTTTTCAGCATCTTCTGCTAAATTTTGAAACACCTGGGCCTCTTTTGCGAGATTTTTTTCATTTTTTTGTACTTTATCCTGCTTTTGATTTAATTCCTTTTGCAGTTTTCGATTGGTCTCCTCTTGGGCAATCAATTGATTTCTAAGTGTAAGTGTTTTTTCATATTGCTTTCCTGATAAATTGGGCTTTTCTTTTTGTTTTTCGATTTGCGTCAAATGATAGGAGAAAGCAAGCATAAATCCTAAAACAAGGCAGACAAAAGACAGTATAACGTGTTTACCCTTCACCTTCATCCTATTCAACTTTCTTTTCCTCCACTTCTGCTTCAAAAGCCCTAAAATAAGACCCTACCTCTAAGTCGATAATTCCTTTTTTATTAGGATCTAATTGGCCAATAATAGAAGGATAGTGCACCATCTTTTCTGAAAAGCTTTTTAATGTGGCACTAACCTCAAAGCCATCATTCATAAATAAGGAAACGTGGTACCGGTCTGTTTTTTTGGGAGTGTAATGAATTTCAGAAATGGAGTTTGCTATTTCAATTGGAAGACTTTTCAGCTCCTTTACCATCTCGTTCATGGCTGCGCCTTCTTTAAAATCGAAAAGAATCGGAGAATCAACTGGGATCATTTCCGTTTTTCTATTTTTAAGTATCTGACCATTCTCCATTACTGGTAAGTAGGATTTATCCTTTTTTAAATAAGCGATTCTTTTATGCTCTTCTACTTGGATAAGAATCGTGTTTGGCCACTTTCTCTTTACATCAGCTTTCTTAATTTCAGTAAGCTGCTCCACTTTTGAAGCGACAGTATCCTTTCTAACTTTCCAAATATTCGTATTATTTGAAAGGCCGCTTTTTCGGATGATTTCATCTTTAGAATATATCTCATTACCTTTAATTGTAATCGTCTTAACATGACTTAATGGTGATTGTGTATAGGCTACCGCAACGATCATGATAAAAAACAAAATCAGCAAAAGCACAAGCCGTCTGTTTGCTTTACGCCTTCTTTGTTCTTTTAGTTTTGGAATACGATCCTCAAGAGCAACGATTTTACCATTTTCCATTCATAATTCCCCCAACATAAAAGCAGCTGCCCTAAAATAACAACAAATAAGCTTGTCCATTACTTCTTTAAATGATACCTTGAAAAGAGAAACAACGGCACGAAAAATCATGCCGTCATTCGTTTACTTAGAGAGTTCGCACCTATAATATTATCAGTAATTATACCACAATATTTGTCATTCGTAAGAAATTTATTACTATAAAAGTAAGGATAAATTTAGCATTTAATTTCTATTTTCTTCCAACTATTTCTACTTCTGTTTCCATTCTAATTTCATAAAGGTTATAGATGGTGTCCTTCACATGCTGGATCAATGCCAGCACATCTCCTGCTGTTGCATTGCCTGCATTGATAATAAAATTACCATGCATTTCAGAGATTTTTGCTCCGCCAATACTGAAGCCTTTTAATCCGGCTACTTCCACTAATTTTCCTGCATAATTGGGAAGAGGGTTTCGAAAAATACTTCCTGCACATGGGTAATTCCAAGGCTGCGTTTCTTTTCGATAATCCTTATTTTTTTGCATCTGCGCTACAATATTTCCCTTTTCACCTTCATCAAGCTGAAAAACAGCTTCGACAACTATGCCGGGACGCTTTTTCTGCAAGACAGAGGTCCTGTAGGAGAAATCCATTTCTTCATTTGACAGCCATTCCATTGTTCCATCTTCAAACAAAATATGGGCTTTCGTGAGGATTTTACTAATATCTGATCCATGTGCCCCTGCATTCATATAAACAGCTCCGCCGACTGACCCCGGGATGCCGCTTGCGAACTCAAGGCCCGAAAGCCCTTTTTTACTTATAAGTGTAGATAAACTAACAAGGGAATGACCACCGCCTACTGTGATTTCCGAACCATTTATATCAAGATGATCAATTCCTGATCCGAGTTTTATTATGGCTCCTTCAATCCCTTTATCAGAGACTAAAAGATTCGATCCTCTCCCTATGGCTCGCCAATTTACCTGATGCTTCTTTATAATATCCATTACTTTTTCTAAGTTTGTTACAGATGTTGGCTCTATAAAAATATCGGCAGGTCCGCCAATCTTAATTGTGGTGTGATGGGCAAGAGGTTCATTTTCCTTTACTTTCCCAATTTTTGAAGCTTGCAATTCCGCGACGATTCCGTCCAAATTTACCACCTAACTTTCCAAACATACGTATATTTTAGTCTATGCAAAAAATGAATACGGGCTACTTTTGTACACCCTTAACTAGCTGATCCATAACCTGGAACAGCCTGTTAGCGGAGTCAGGAACACCCATTTTTTTAGCTTTTAATTTCATTTCTTTAAGATTTTCGCTATTTAAAAGGATTCGATCAATATGTCCAATTAAACTTTTACTGTTTAACTCTTTTTCTAATAAAAGTTGTGCTGCTCCATGGTCACTTAATGAGCGGGCATTTTTTTCTTGATGATTATTTGTCACGTATGGGCTTGGTATTAGGATGCTTGGAATACCCAGTGAAGTAATTTCGGCTAAAGATGTTGCTCCTGCCCTTGAGACTACTAAATCAATACCGGCCAAAACTTCTGGCATATTATGAATAAACGGCTTTATCACGACATTTTGGGGATTCCCAACTAACTCCACTTCTTTTTTAACATCTTCAAAATGGACATCTCCAGTAACATAGAGAATCTGGTAAGGTTTTTCAGCAAAGTCCGATAAAGACTTGACAACAGCTTCATTGATTGGACGTGCACCGCGGCTGCCGCCAAAGATGAGCACTGCCGGCTTAGTTGTACTTAGTCCAACAGAAAGCCTCCCTTTAATTCCATCCTTGCCAATCACCTCAGAAGCACGGGGATTCCCAGTAAAAACGACCTTTTCCTTTGGAAAAAATTCTTTTGCTTCATCAAAACATATTGCTACCTTGTTTACATAGCGGCTTAAGAATTTATTCGTCAGACCAGGGACACTATTTTGTTCGTGAATAATCGTTGGAATACGCAGCTTAGAAGCAGCATAAACGACAGGTCCACACACATACCCGCCAGTCCCAATGACAATGTCCGGTTTAAACTCTTTTAAAATTTTTTTACTGTCCTGAACCCCTTTAAGAAATCGAATAACCGTTTTAACATTTTCAAAGGAAAGCTTCCTTTTAAAACCCGTAATATGGATGGATTTAAAAGCAATATTTTCTCTTGGAACAATTTTACTTTCCAAACCATTAATAGTGCCTATGTATAAAAACTCAGCTTCTTTGTTTTCTTTTTGGATTTCTCTAATGAGGGCGAGTGCAGGATAGATATGTCCGCCAGTTCCCCCGCCGCTTACTACTATTTTCATTTTTCCACCTCATTAACGATTTAAAACCTGAATGCATACCTATCTTACTATAAAAACCGAATAAAGAAAGCAAATGACAAAAGAATGTTATCTAATTGTAAAATAAAAAGAACCCTGCCACCACAGGGTATCCTTTAATATCTAGAATAGCGGCTAATATTTAAGAGAACACCTATTGCCATCAGCATCAAGGTAAGTGAGGATCCTCCATAGCTTAAAAATGGCAAGGTAATGCCTGTAACCGGCATCAGACCTGTCACAACCCCGATATTGATCATGACTTGAATGGCTACCATTGCAATAATCCCCACCGCGAGAAAGCTGCCGTATAAATCAGGTGCCCCTAAAGCGATTCGGATTCCTCTCCATAATAAAAGGGCAAATAAAAGCAAGATAAATGAGCCGCCAATAAAGCCTAATTCTTCTGAAAGAATCGCAAAGATAAAATCCGTTTGCGGTTCAGGTAAGTAAAAAAACTTTTGCCTGCTTTCACCAAGTCCGAGTCCGAATAAACCTCCAGGACCTATCGCATAAAGTGATTGGATAATTTGAAACCCGCTCCCCAGCGGGTCAGACCAAGGATCTAAGAAAGAAGTAATCCTTTTAATACGATACGGTGCGGAGGCAATCAAACCAACAAACCCTGCCACCCCTAATAATCCCAAAAAGGCAAAATGGCTTACCCTGGCACCTGCAATAAAAATCATCACCACGCAAGTACCAATCATTACTGTTCCAGTGCCCAGATCAGGCTGCAGCATAATCATTGCAAATGCGACAAAGGCAAGTCCTAATGAGGGCACAAGCCCTTTTTTAAAGGAGGTAATCAATTTCTGCCGTTCAGACAAATACTTGGCTAAAAAGGCAATCATCGCAAGTTTCATAAATTCAGAAGGCTGGATGGAAAATGCGCCAACTCCTATCCAGCTACGTGAACCATTTCGTACATTTCCGATTCCCGGAATTAAAACCAAAATTAACAAAACGAAACAAACAATTAAAATTGTTTTCGCCCATGTTCTCCATGTCCAATAGTTAATGTTCATAATAAAAAACATGGCTGCAATCCCTACCCCTGCAAACAGGGTCTGCCTTTTGGCAAAGAAAAAGGAATCATTGAATTTATACTCCGCCCAAATAGCGCTTGCACTGTATACCATAATAAGCCCAATTGCCAGCAGTGTAAATGTAACAATCATTAGAATAAAATCAGGAGTCGTTCTCTTTGTCGGCACCACTAAACACCTCAACTGCAAGTTTTAGGGCATTTTGTTGAGTCAGAAATAATTGTGTCCAGCTATAGCGCCAAGGCGCTTCCGCTTTTCTTTGTAAGACAAGCCCTTACTTAAGCTTATGCACCGCTTCGATAAAAATGTCTCCCCTGACTTCAAAAGTTTTGTATTGATCCCAGCTGGCACAAGCAGGAGATAACAGGATGACATCACCTGAATTTGATAAACCAAATGCTTCAGGCACGGCCTTAGCCACATTATCGACATGCTTGATTACTTTTATTCCTGCCTCACGGCCAACCCGTTCAAGCTTCTTTGCTGTTTGCCCGAAGGTGATTAATGCTTTTACATTGTTTAGATACGGCTTGAGTTCATCAAACTCGTTGCCGCGATCAAGCCCGCCTGCAAGTAAAACAATTGGCGCTTCAAAGGCAGCCAAAGCATTAATAGTTGCTAAAATATTAGTAGCTTTTGAGTCGTTATAAAATTTTCTGCCTTCAACTTCGTTAACATATTGTAAACGATGCCTTACCCCGGTAAAGGTTCGAAGTACTTCCTGAATCGCACTATTCTCCACACCGGAAAGCTTTGCAGCAGCCATTGCACATAAAATATTTTCTAAATTGTGTACTCCAGGTAAAGCAATTTGATCAATTCGCATTACTTTTTCATCATTAAAGTTAATCCATCCGTCACGGATAAAGGCACCTTCAGCCAATTCCTTCTTCGTGGAAAAAGGAATTATTTTTGCCTTAGACTCACGGGCAATTTCAAAGGTTTCATCCTGATCGGCATTGATAATCAAATATTCCAGTTCAGTTTGGTTTTTCGTGATATTCGCCTTCGCTGCTATATATTCTTCCCTAGTCCCATGATAATCCAAGTGGGCATCATAAAGATTGGTAATAATCGCAATTTTAGGCTTAAAAGTTTCAATCCCCATAAGCTGAAAAGAGGATAACTCGATCACGATTGTATTATCCTTCGTTGCCTTTTGAGCAACACCTGACGCAACTGTTCCAATATTTCCGGCAATTAATGGCTTTTTGCTGCCTTCATTCAACATCTCATAAACTAGTGTTGTCGTCGTTGTTTTACCATTTGTACCGGTAATTCCAATAAAGGAAGCTTCAGAGATTTCATAAGCAAGCTCAACCTCTGTAATAACCGGAATTCCCATATTAACTGCCCCTTCAATCATCGGGTTGTTATAAGGAATCCCTGGATTTTTTACAATCAACTCAAAACCCTCATCAAGGAGCTCAACAGGATGATCCCCGCAAATCACCTTAATCCCCTGTTCAAGTAAGCCCTGTGCTTCCGGATTTTCTGATAGCGGCTTTTTATCATTCACCGTTACAAATGCTCCAAGCTTATGTAATAAAGCTGCAGCGGTAACCCCGCTTTTTGCCAAACCAAGAACAAGAATTTTTTTATGATGATATTTTTCAATCTGCTTCACTTACAACCACACCTCTATATAGATTCCTAGTATTGCAAGTATTAATCCAACACTCCAAAAGGTTACAACAACTCTCCATTCGGACCAGCCGACTAATTCATAATGATGATGAAGCGGGCTCATTCGGAAGATTCGTTTACCAGTTGTTTTAAAGGAAGCTACTTGCAGAATAACTGATAATGTTTCAATCACAAATACTCCACCAATAATAACAAGCAATAATTCAAGCTTTGTCAGAATCGCAATGGTGGCAATCGCACCGCCAAGAGCAAGCGAACCTGTATCTCCCATGAAAACCTTTGCTGGATGGGCATTAAAAACGAGGAATCCTAAAACAGCACCCACAACAGCCACAGAAAATATCGCTATTTCCATTTGGGATTGATTCCATGCAAGTACAGCAAAAGCACCAAATGCAACGGCTGCCGTTCCTGATACTAAGCCATCAAGTCCATCTGTTAAGTTGACAGCATTGGAGAATCCGACAAGCCAAAATATAATGAAAATGATGAAAAACCACCCTAAATCAATGGAAGCGTCCGTAAATGGAATACTTACTTCAGTCGAAAAACCATTTTGTTTATAAACTAAATAAAAAATGACGGAAATGATAATTTGACCTAAAAGCTTTTGTTTAGAAGTTAATCCTAAATTCCGTTTCAATGCCACTTTGATAAAATCGTCTAAGAAGCCTAGTAATCCAAATCCAAGGGTTACAAGCAAAAGCAAATAGGTTTTTACGGTTGGCTCAGAAAATTTCCCGGTCATGACGATTGTTGTGATGACTATCGAAAATAAAATCATAATTCCGCCCATTGTCGGCGTACCGGTTTTCTTTTGGTGTGATTTAGGACCTTCTTCCCGAATGCTTTGTCCAAATTTCAACCTTCGTAAGAAGGGAATAAAAATTGGAGAAAGCAATACGGTAACGAGAAAGCCCATTATGATTGTGAAAAAAATAACTTGCTCCAGCATTTTATTCCCTCCCTTCAGAATCAGTATCATGTTGTTTTGTTAACTTTTTTAGCATCACAGCAATATCATATGTTTCTCTATTTTTATTAAGAAGTTCTTTATTTGAAAATTTAAAGTTAGTTATCTCCATTGTCGCTTCTATTTCTCCATTTATTTTTTCAAGATAGTGTTGTAATAGTTTTTGTATTGCTTCAACACTATCAGAAGTAAAGAATACCGGAAAATGATTGGGTGTATAATGCGGCAGTCTTTTTCCACGCTCCCAAATAGCTGCTATTGCGCCATTTGCAATTGCTTCCGAAAGTTCCTCAGCCCCGTCATTTACCGGAACGAACAGGCCTTTTGGCTGAATGACATTCGCTTGGTCTGTAACCGTATAAATCAAATGTTCATCCTGCACGCCTTGATGATCTATAAACAGACCGGACAAGTCAGTTAAAGCTAAAAACATACTTATCTCCCCTTAATTGCATCAAGTGCCACTAGCCGGTCATCAAAATCATAAACATGTGTTCCAATGATTTGATAGGTTTCGTGGCCCTTCCCGGCAATTAAGACCACATCACCAGCATCTGCCTGCTGTATTGCACTTTTTATTGCTTCTTTTCGATCAGGTTGGATGGTATAGGAGTATTGGGCATGCTGAACCCCTGCTTCCATATCTTTTAAGATAGCAAGCGGATCTTCACTCCTCGGATTATCTGAAGTAAAAATGGGGTCCGTTGCCAATTTACACGCAATCTCTGCCATTAAAGGGCGTTTTGTCCGATCCCTGTCTCCACCACAGCCAACTATAACGAAAATCTTTTTCTTTGCAAAGTGCTGAATTGTTTTTAATACATTCTCAAGGCTGTCTGGTGTGTGGGCATAGTCTACAATGACCGTAAAATCCTGCCCGGCATTGACCAGCTCAAATCTTCCGGAAACGCCTTCTACATTCTCAATTGACTGTATGATTTCACCTAATGGTATTCTTGAAACGTAACCTGCTGCAATGCTCGCCAAAACATTATAAACACTGAATTTACCGATTAACTTCATGTTAATCGAATATTTGCTCATCCCTATTACAAGTTCAAAATTTGTACCAGCAGATGTCATCTGAATGTTTATTGCCTGGAAATCTGCTTTTTCCTCAATACCATATGTTATAACATGAGCAGCCGTTGACCTTCTAAACATATCTGAAGCCGGATCATCTGCATTCAAGACTGCAAATTTAGGCTTATCGCATTCATATGTATTGCCCAGCTGAGCAAACAATAAGCTTTTTGAACGCTGATATTCTTCCATTGTTTTATGATAATCCAGATGGTCTTGTGTTAAATTGGTGAATACCGCCACATTATAGTCACAGCCATGGACCCTCCCTAAATCAAGCGCATGGGAAGAAACCTCCATTACTGCTGCTTCGACACCCTCATCAGCCATATGCTGAAACGTCTTTTGCAGTGTTAAACTTTCCGGTGTGGTATTTTTTGTCTCGATTACCTTATCAGCGATCTTGGTATACATTGTTCCAATCAGGCCTGTTTTCTTCTTTTGGTCTGAAAATATTTTTTCAATTAAATGACTTGTCGTTGTTTTTCCATTCGTTCCTGTTATACCAATCAAATGCAGTTTTTTTGTCGGCTGGCCGTAAAAGGCATCAGCAAGTACTGCCATTGCTCTGGTTGTATCCTGAACAACGATTACTGGAACTTTTAATGGCAATGGACGTTCAGCAAGTATGGCCACTGCTCCTTTTTCTACAGCCGATTCCGCAAAATCATGACCGTCCACGGTGTAGCCTTTAATACAAATAAATAAGCTCCCGTTTTGCACCTTACGATTATCATTTTCAATTGAAATAATATCCGGGTTTTCACCCTTAATAGGGTTTAATAGGTGCAAATTTTCAAGTAGCTTGTGTAACTTCATTGATCTCAAATCCTCTCATGCCCCTGTATACAATTTTGCCAGTATTTATTTCGTTTAACCTACTGACGAAAGTTCCATCTTATTTTACATTAAAATATTTTATTTTGCTATTTAGTAATCAAAGCGTAAAGAAAAATTAGGCGGCGGAAAATTTTCCGGCCGCCCAAAGGGTTGGTTTTCAATCTTCCTATTATTCTTCCTTACCAAAGTAAAGTCGAATTTTTGACCCTTCTTTTACTTTAGTTCCTGGTGCAGGAGACTGCCTGACAACCACATCCCCTTCACCGCTGGCATCAACTCTTAAATTAATAAGCTGCTCATTGAGTTCTAATTTGGATAATCCTACAAAATCAGGCAGTTTTATTAATGGGGTATCCGGCCATTTTATTTTTTTTTCTATTTGATCTTTTCGTGGAGGCACTCCCAAGGCAGTTAATCCATCTTTCATTATATTTCCCACAATTGGCGCACTAACGGTTCCACCAAAAGCTGTTACTCCTTTTGGGTTATCGACTGCTACATAAACAACAATCTGCGGGTCATCGGCTGGAGCAAAACCAATAAACGAAACGATAAAGTTATTTTCTAAGTACCTTCCGTTTTGTGCTTTTTGGGCAGTACCTGTTTTTCCCCCGACACGATATCCATCTACAAATGCCCTGCCGCCAGTACCTTGTGCAACAACACTCTCTAGGGCTTGGCGAATTTCTTTCGATGTTTTTTCAGAAATGACCCGTCTTTTTTCAACCGGAGAATTCCTCATTACAACTTCTTTTGTAACAGGGTCAATTAACTCCTTTGCAATAAAAGGCTTGTATAAAATACCGCCATTGACAGCCGCTGAGACAGCAGTAACCTGTTGAATTGGTGTAACGGACACACCCTGTCCAAAAGCAGTGGTCGCTTGTTCAACAGGGCCAACACGGTCTAAGTTAAATAAAATCCCGGTACCTTCTCCCTGCAAATCGATCCCTGTTTTTTGCCCGAAGCCAAAATCCTTAACATATTTAAAAAGCTTTTCTTTTCCTAACCGTTCCCCTAATTCCACAAATCCAGGGTTACAGGAGTTTTGTACAACCTCTAGAAAAGTTTGGCTGCCATGACCTCCTCTTTTCCAGCATTTTAATCTTGCTCCTGCAATTTGGACAGATCCAGAATCATGAAAATGTTCTTTTTCTAAATTCACTTTACCTTCATTTAATGCGGCAGCCAAGGTGATGATTTTAAAGGTGGAACCGGGCTCATAGGTTGACCAAACAGGCAGATTGCGATTGTACACTTCTTGCGGTACATTCCGGAAATTAGCAGGGTCAAACGTTGGTCTGCTTGACATCCCTAGGATTTCCCCATTATTGGGGTTCATGGCAATCGCTATAATGCCATCCGGATTATATTTAGCCTGGGCGTTATCTAATTCCCTTTCCATTATGGTTTGGATTTTTGAATCGATTGTCAGCTTTAAATCTAAACCGTTAACAGGGTGCTCATAATCATCCGCCATGCTATTCATTCGTTCACCTTTAGCATTCGCGTAAAATTTAACTGCTCCACGTTCACCACTTAGTTCTTTATCATAATATTGTTCTAAACCCATTAATCCCTGGTTGTCCACTCCAGTAAAACCTAAAACATGAGAAAGATAGCTTCCATATGGATAATAACGTTTGGAATCTTCACCAATATATACACCTTCAAGACCTAAAGCTCTGATTTCCTTTGCCTTTTCATGCGAAATTTTTCTTCCTTCTTTAATCCGGACCGACGAGGCTTTTTTGGTAATTTCCCGATAGGCATTTTCTTTTGGCATATTCAACACCGTAGCAAGCTTTTCTGCCGTTGTTGCCGGATCTTTGATTTGTCTAGGGATTACATAAACGGTTGGTGCACTGATATTGGTTGCAAGTGGTACCCCATTGCGGTCGACAATTTGGCCCCGTTCGGGTTCAAAGGGGATATTCCTGCTCCAGGACCCTTTTGCTCTGTCAGTCAACGTATCGCCTAGAAAAAATTGAACATATCCAAGCCGGACATCAATAATTAAGAAGGTTAGAATCCCAATGAATAGTGCAATCATTAGTCGTTTTCGAACAGTTACATTTGACACACGCATAGTATGAACGATCCTCCTTTTCTTATCGTTCATTTATATGCTTGTACTTATATGATTAGACCGCCAGACAGACATGATTTCGAGAGTCAAAAATCCCGCTTTATTAGCGGGATTTAAAGCTAATCCTTTACCTTTTCTTCTGGTTTTTCCTCTTTTGTTCCTTGCTCGTCTTTTTTAGCGTTTTCCTCAGATTCCCATTGTTCTTCTGGTGTTTTTAAATCCACAATAAGGAAATCGCCCTTTTTCAGTGGGGTTTTTGGTTTGATATTTTGCTGGTCGACATAACCTTTGCCCTTCGAATTTAGTTTCAACCCAGCAATGTTGGCTATTTTCATTACATCTCTTAAGGACCAGCCTAGCATATCTGGTGCCATAGACTCCCCATCCGTTTGAATAATAATTTTCTCACCTTCTAAAATAGTGGTTCCTTCCTGAGGCATTTGATTGACCACTTCATTGCCATTGCCTATAACAACGGGTTCTAGCCCTTGTGATTTGAGCGCTTTTACCGCTTCATCAACCGTCTGACCCTTGAGGTTTGTTATCTTATTGACAGTGGTTTTTTCAACTGTGGATGGCTGGATATTTAAATAGTGCAGACTATTTTTCATAACTGGGTTAAAAATCTCAGATACAGGCAAAGCCCCTTGACCGGTTCCATCAAGATCCGGCTGCTGAACAGCCACATAAACAATGAGCTTTGGATCATCCTTTGGTGCCATTCCTAAAAACGAGAACATATAATTGTCTGCACCTTTTAAATATTTCCCGTCTGGACCAGGGATATTGGCAGTCCCTGTTTTTCCGGCAACATCGTACCCATCTATTTTATAGCGAACTCCTGTACCTTTAGGTGATGTTACAACCGTTTCCAGAATGTCGCGGACCTTTTTTGCTGTTTCTGCAGAAATAGGAGTTGACACCACTTCCGGAGATTCCTGTTTAATTGTTTCTCCTGTATCATGATTGACAATTTTTTCGATTACATGCGGCTTCATCATTTTCCCGTTATTGGCGATTGCTGTAGCTGCTTGAATTTGTTGAATCGGTGTAATTGCTGTTCCCTGCCCATATGCCGTTGTAATCTTTTCAATTGGATAAGTGTATTGAATTTTCCCTGAAGTTTCATCCGGCAATTCAATACCTGTTGGTTTATCGAAGCCAAATTTCGTTAAGTATTCTCTAAACTTTTCAAAACCCAATTTTTCCTTTGCTATTTTTGCAAAGGCAACGTTTGATGAACGCTGGACACCTTCAAGGTATGTGATTGTCCCCCACCCTGACCCATTATGGTCGTGGATGGCCTTATCTTTGTTGGTTACCTGATAGGAACCAGACTTATATTGTTCATTAGGATTAAATTTATTTTCCTGAACAGCAGCTGCGAGTGTAAAAATTTTCATCGTGGATCCAGGTTCAAAGGAAGTTTCAACGGCTTCATTATGCCATCCATCCTCAATTCCTTCTTTTGTTTTTGGCTGGAACGATGGCCGTTGACCCATCGCTAGAATTTCTCCAGTTTTCGGATCAGCGACAATTGCAATAATTTTTTTGGGTTTATAATCTTTAGCTGCTTTATTCATCGCATCTTCTAAAAAGGTTTGAATCTTTTGATCGATGGTTAAATAAATATCATTTCCATTTTGTGCAGCTTTGATTTTTTCTTTCCCATCCGGGAGTATATATCCCCACAAATCGCTTTCATAATTGATTTCGCCATTTTCCCCGGTCAAATTCTCATTATATTCTTTTTCAATCCCCATTTTCCCAATCGATTTATACGTCCCATCCTTCTGCTCAATCCGGTCAGTATATCCAACTAGATGTGAAGCAAATACTCCGTTAGGATAAAATCGTTTCGAATCGCGGGTAAAAGTAATTCCCGGAAGTTTTAAAGCTTCAATTTTTTTCTTTGTTTCATGGGAAATATCTTTTCCGTACCGGCCAAACTCCACCTGAAACCGTTTCTTTTTTTTCCCGTCCGCTAAAATCTGATAAATATCTGATTCATCCAAGTTAATGTATTTAGCCAGTTCCTCTGCTGTTTTATTAAGATCTTTTACATGTTTCGGTTCTTTTGGATTCGTAGTCATTTTTTTATCGAGAATGGCAATTAATTTATAAGCATTCGTATCTTCAGCAACAACCTCACCATTGCGGTCAAATATAGTTCCCCTTGAAGCTTGTAAAATTCCATTCCGGCTATATTTTTGCTCCGCCTTTGCGGCGAGAGCTTGACCATCCACTTCTCCGGTAATTTGAATTGAAAAGAACCTGAATAATAATACAAAAAAGAGCAGGCCGAAGAATGCAAACAAACAGGCTGCTCCTAAATTCATATATGGCTGTTTTTTGTTCATTTATTCTGCACAACCTTGACGTCATTTTCATTTATTAAAAGACCCATTTTCTTTGCCTTTTCAAAAATCCGTTCGTATGAACTTAATTCACTGACTTGGTCCTGTAGATCTCTGTTTACCTTTTGCTGCTCTTCTACTTTCGTTTCAACCTTTTGAATATCCTGATTAATATCGTAAATTTTAGCTTGGTTTGAAATGAGGTGGACGGCACCGAAACACACTAACCCTGCAAAAGCCACCCCAATAATTTTTTCCCCTGGGGTGAGCCAGGATTTTTTTATTTTTATTTTTATTTGACTCCTGTCTTGGACTGTTTTTTCGACACGCTGCTGTTGCTCTAAACTCCTGGCAAGATTACTCATTCTTTCCCCTCCGGATTATTTTTTGTAAGTTTCTTTATAGTTTCTCTGCAATACGAAGCTTTGCAGACCTGGCACGATTATTTTGTTCTAATTCTTCATCTGATGGAAGAGTTGGTTTTCGAGTAACCAGCTTTAAAATGGGCTTGTACTCTTCTGGAATAATTGGTAAGCCTGGAGGTAAATCAGGGGTTTCACTTGCCTTTTTAAAGGCGGCCTTGCAAATCCTGTCCTCTAGGGAGTGAAAAGTAATGACACTTATTCTCCCTTCAGGGTTTAACAATTCTATCGCTTGGTTAAGTGATTTCTCAAAGACAGCCAATTCATCATTTACTGCAATTCTGATTGCTTGAAAAATTCGCTTGGCAGGATGACCGCCTTTTCTTCTGGCAGGTGCAGGGATTGCATCTTTAATCAGTTCAACCAACTCTGAAGTTGTTTCAATTGGTTTTACCATTCGGGCAGCTTCGATTTTTCGAGCAATTTGCTTAGAGAATTTTTCCTCTCCATATCGAAAAAAGATGCGAACCAAATCTTCATATGACCAGTGATTTACGACATCATAAGCTGATACTTCAGCTTCATTGTCCATCCTCATATCTAACGGGGCATCATGGTGGTAGCTAAAGCCTCTTTCCGGTGTATCCAGCTGTGGTGAGGACACTCCTAAATCGTAAAGAACTCCATCTACTTTATCGATCCCACGACTTTCTAGTTCTTCCTGTAAATACAAGAAATTGCTTTTAATAATGGTTAATTGTTCCCCGTATTGGGACAGCTTCTCTTTTGCATTTGCTATCGCTATATCATCCTGATCAAATGCAAACAGCCTGCCTCCTGCTTCAAGTCTTGAAAGAATAAGAGAGCTATGGCCTGCCCCGCCTAAAGTACAATCAACATAAATACCATTTGGCTTAATGTTTAAGCCGTCAACAGCTTCATCTAATAACACAGTTGTATGTTTAAACATATACGTACCACCTTTTCCAATCAAACGATTATCTGGACAGAAAATATATTAATATAACTTATCCATTATATATCAAAGCCAATCATATTTTCTGCAATTTCCGCAAAAGATTCTTCTGATTCTGAAAAATAATCTTCCCAAATCTGCTTGCTCCAAATTTCAATTCGATTGGAAACACCCAAAATCACACATTCTTTTTCCAGCTTCGCATATTGCAAAAGTGGTGCAGGGATATTGATTCTTCCTTGTTTATCCAATTCACTCTCGGTTGCACCAGAAAAGAAGAATCTAGTAAAAGCACGGGCATCTTTTTTTGTAAGTGGCAAGCCTTTCAGCTTTTCTTCAATCAGCTCCCACTCCGATAATGGGTATCCAAACAAACATTGATCCAAACCTCTCGTGATGATAAACATTTCACCTAGTTCATCACGAAATTTGGAGGGCACGATAAGTCTGCCTTTGTTATCAATGCTGTGATGGTATTCACCCATGAACATACCCATTACCCCCACTTTCTATAAAAAATGTACCACATTCCCCCACTTTTCACCACCTATTTTTAACTATTCGTTTTAAAATCATGAAATTCCTTTTTAATCCAATTAATTTTTTACAAAAAAAAAGAAAAACCCCACAAAAGAGTGAGGTTCTTCTACATTCTAATAACCTTATGGGTGCCGTCAAATACAAAATAGCCTGTCATGAGGTCATTAATAAAGTTCATACCATATCGATTTAAATAATAAAAAACATTCCAAACTCGTTCCTGAGGGTGGCCATCCGGTCTTAATGCAAGGTCGACACGAGTAAATTTATTTAAAATAACTTCATGTTTTAATTTAATGGCGTCTTCTAGTCTAGCTTGCATAAAACTAATTTCTTTTAACAAGTAATTTTCATTTTTCTTAAGGAGCGGCAGAAGGCCGCGATCCAGCTCAACTGTTTTCTCTTCTATTAACTGATATTGATTTTTTAGCTGTTCCATTGTTTGTAAAAATAATTCATCCATCTCTTTGTCTTTAATGGAAGAGAGAAAATGATCTTTTTCAAAACCTGTTCCACGCTGTAATATATCAATTAAATTTAATTTTAAATCTTCTAAATCAGTTTCAACAGAACGATCTAACAAGGTTAAATTCAATCTTGGAACAATAGGCGGCATTTTAATATTAAAATGCTCGAAAACAAGCTTCAATTCTGCCCAATAGGAAATTTCACCAGGGCCAGCAATGAAAGCAAGAGTTGGAAAAAGCCATTCCTGCATTAGGGGCCTCGTCACCACATTATTGCTTAATTTTTCAGGATTTAGAGCAGCAATCTCCATTAATTCTTCTCTTGAAAATGAAATTCCGCCACTTTTCCCCACAAATCGGTCTGCTCCACAATCAAATTCAAGCAAAATCCGTTCAGTTAATTTTTGATCATAGTAAAACAGATTAGCGTTATCTTCACCAGCTTCAATGGTAATCGGATACCCTTTTTTTCCAATTTCTCTTTGCTGTTCCAATAAAGAGAAAGTAATTGAATCATGATGAACGATTTGATTTTTAAAGAATTCTTTCTGCAGCATGCGAAAATCCTTGTCACCGGAATCGACTATGAGCAGTCCAAAATCCTTAAATAATTCCATGATAATTTGAGCAAAGAAATCGACAAAAGTTGTTGACTTCCTAATTTTTTCTTCCGCAAAGGCCAATAAATCATTACTATGATCCGTTTCACCGAAGTTCTCAATTAAATTCTTAACCCATTCAAGACAAGTATCCCTGTTTAATTGGATATCAGACACCATTTTCTTTTGAATTACTTTTTCCGGGTAGGTCCATTTATCCGCTTTTTGGTTAACTTGAACATACACATGGTTTACTTCTTGGAAATCATGGTCCTCTCCAGCAATCCAAAATACAGGAATAACAGGAATGCCAAGCTGCCTTTCCTTTTGCTCCGCCAATTTTATAATGGAAATGACTTTATGTATTGAATAGAGCGGTCCAGTAAGGATTCCGGCTTGCTGACCTCCAATAACCACTACGCTTTCATTTTGCTTCAGCTTTTCAATAGAGCTTTTAACCGCATCTGAAGATGGAAAACGCTCCATAAAGCTCTCAATATGAGCAGCAACCAGATGACGGGGGAATGACCTGTTCCTTAATTCATCTACCCTTCTCTCATCATCGCTTGATTCATTATACCGATAATGGAAAAATGGCTGAATCTCAGCAGATTGTTCCAAATAATTTGAAGCAAAGCGATTGGTTGCTGGTAAAGAGAGATTTAAAATCTCCATTTATGTACTCCCTTTCTGATCATCCAAATTCATTCTTTTACGAGTATACCACTTCCCACCATAATAAAAAAAAATATTTGCTTAATCTTTAGGTAGAAAAAGTAAATGTCAAGGCACGATGAATTAGCCCATATAATGTTAAGCTGATATAAAAAAAGAAAAATAAAATAAAATTAAAACGCCAAAAACCCTTCATTACTTTTTTGATGATAATTTCTTCCTTTACTTTCCAATGAACAAGAACAAACATCATCGCAATGACTATCATTAACAGTATTATTAACCAAAACAGTGATTTTCCCCAGATTGTTATGATTAAAAAATGGACTGAAAAGATGAATAATATGGTTGTATAATCCAATGCTTTATGTACTGATTTCCGCGTGTTTTTTGTCACCAATTTAAAAATTAAAAAAGTGAGCAAAAAACCTAAAAACGGCAGAGTAATGAAAAGGGTTAATATTGTTGAAATGATGCTGCTCAAATTAACACTCTCCTTTTTTCAATTCTTTCCCTTTAATCAAATAATATAAAATCTCTACTTGTGGGGCCGTCTTATTTTGTCTTTTCGCTTCCTCTAATAGATACCCTAGAATGGCATCAATCTCTGTCGGCCTGCCGGCTTCAATATCTTTTAGCATCGAGGAACGATTATTGGCGGTATTCTTACAAATATTAATGATTTGTTCGAAATATGGTTCTTGTTTTTCTATATTCAAAATTGATGTGACTTCTGTTAAAAGGTTTTTCATTGTCATATAAAAAAAATGATTTTGAATTAATTCTCCGTTTTTGACTCGCAAGATGGCTGTTAAGGGATTGACCACCACGTTTACAATTAATTTTTTTAAGAGCATATCGTGGTAATTTCTCTTCATGACCAGAGGAAAATCCTCTGGGGCAGTCTCTATTAATAAACCTAATGGTTCTGAATTCCCGTTGTATACAGCAACATTTGTTACACCATCACCATTATGTGTGACTGTATGTGAATTTTCTCTTAAGGCTCCATGCTCAATAGAACCGACAAAAATATTATGAGCACGAACTTGATCAAGCAGCTTTAAATGCCCCATCCCATTTTGAAGGAATAAAAGGTTTTTGGGGGTTTCTGGTAATTGATTAACTTTTAAAATAAGCTCAGGAAGTTGATATTGTTTCACAGTAATAATGGTAAAATCCTCTAATCCGCTCCATTCATCTATAGGAAAGGCTGGAACGAAAGACACCTTTCGTTCAAATCCTTTTTGAACTTCAATACCAAATTTGTTTATCTCAAATGCTTGCTCAGGTGTTCTTGTGTAAATTTTCACCTCAAAACTTTTGTTTAAGGAAGCAGCAAATAACAATCCAATTGATCCCGCACCGATTATTCCAATTTTCATAAGAATCCCTCTTTTTATCTTCTTTATCCAATTTTATCAGATACTGATGAAAGTCTGTTAGTAGCATTTTAAAAAAATTGGCGCTATTAACTTGGCTGTTGATTTGCGCTCCAGGCGCGAGCGGTTCGCTACAATCACCAGTCACAAAAACAACAATCCTTTAACAGAACATAAAAAAATAAACCCCTTTTCGACATTAATAGAAAAGGGGTTTATTTTTTATACAGGGTAAACAGGATGCTTACGCACGCTAAAGGTTAATTCTTTCGTTTCATAGTACGCAAAGCGTTGAATCAGAACATCTCTTAATTCTGACGGCGCCACGATTTCATCGACTATCAACTCGGAAGCAAGCTTATAAATATCAATATGCTCTTTATATTCTTTGTGTTTCTCTTGGACGTAAGCGATTCTTTCTTTTGGATCAGCAATTTCATTAATCTTATTGGAGTATACAGCATTAACGGCTGCTTCAGGCCCCATGACGGCAATTTGTGCTGTTGGCAAAGCAATACAGCAATCTGGTTCAAACGCCGGGCCCGCCATCGCATAAAGACCTGCTCCATAAGCCTTACGAACAATGACTGAGATTTTCGGAACAGTGGCAGAGCTCATTGCAGCAATCAATTTAGCGCCATGGCGGATAATGCCTGCACGTTCTACTTTTGTGCCAATCATGAATCCAGGTACATCTGCCAGGAACAATAGTGGAATATGGAAAGCATCGCAAAGCTGAATGAATTTTGCCGCCTTATCCGCAGAATCGACAAATAGAACTCCGCCCTTCACCTTCGGCTGATTGGCAATAATACCGACAGCTCTTCCATCAATTCTAGCTAATCCAGTTATAAGCTCAGGTGCAAATAACTTTTTAATTTCATAAAAACTAGCATTATCAACTAGTCTATCAATACACTCGTACATATCAAACGGGGCATTTTGGTTTTCCGGAATAATCGCTTCAAGTTTACGGCCTTCCTTCGCTTCAGTTCCATTCACCAATTTTGTTTTTTCTTTGAAGCTTGCCGGAAAATAGCTGATGTATTTCTTGGCAGATTCAATCGCCTCTTCTTCACTATATGCCAGGACATCACCGCAGCCGCTTACAGAACAGTGCATCCGGGCTCCGCCCATTTCCTCAAGTGTAACCTTTTCCCCAATTACTTTTTCCGCCATTCTAGGTGATCCAAGGTACATTGAAGCATTTTGATCAACCATGATGACGATATCGCAAAAGGCTGGAATATACGCTCCACCCGCAGCAGATGGCCCAAACAAAATACAAACCTGAGGAATCATCCCGGAAAGCTTTACTTGATTATAAAAAATCCTTCCAGCTCCGCGGCGGTTCGGGAACATTTCTAATTGATCAGTGATTCTCGCCCCAGCGGAATCGACAAGATAGAATAGTGGGACTTTCAACTTTTCAGCTGTTTCTTGAATACGAATAATTTTTTCTACTGTACGCGCTCCCCAAGAACCTGCCTTGATGGTAGAATCATTGGCCATAACACATACAGTCTGACCATGAATTTTTCCGATCGCTGTAACAACACCATCTGCTGGAAGATCTCCTGCTTTAAAATTAGCGAACTTCCCATCTTCTTCATACTTTCCGTCATCAAACAATAAAGCCAAGCGGTCGCGGACAAAAAGCTTTTTTTGCTCTTTGGCCTTCTCATGATATTTCGGATGGCCGCCAGCTTCGATTCTTTTTCGATTTTCATTTAATTGCTCATTTAACGTATTCGTTGTTGTCATTTAAGCTCCCCCTTAGAACCCTATTCTAGGACGATTAAAACGTCGCCTTCATTTACAAAGTCACCGATATTTACCTTTAATTCCTGAACTGTACCAGCTGATTCGCTCTCAATTGGGATTTCCATTTTCATCGATTCAAGCATTAATACCTCCTGGCCGGCATTAACCTGATCTCCTGAAGAGACAAAAACATTTAATACTGTACCTGCCATTGATGCTGTGATTTCTTTCATTCTCTAACACTCCTTATTTGACTAATTTTTTTGTTAAAAAGCTTGTGGTATAAGAACCATTTTGAAAATCTTCATTTGCGAGAATATTTAAGAATAAAGGGGCATTCGTTTTAATCCCTTCAATTTGTACGTGTTTAAAAAAGTTTTCCGCTGAAGCTAATGCTTCTTGACGGGTGTCTCCATGGAAAATACATTTTGCAATCATGGGATCGTAAAATGGGGTAACCGTACCGCCTTCCTCATAGCCTGAATCGACCCTCACATCTTCTGTTTCATTCCAGTTTAAAGTAGTAATTTTCCCTGGTGAAGGCAAAAAGCGAACAGGATCTTCAGCATACAATCGGAATTCAATCGCATTTCCTGACGAGTTAATTTCAGTTTGCATTAGCGGCAAAGTCTCACCTCTAGCGACGAGAATTTGCCATTTAACTAAATCAAGTCCTGTGATCATTTCGGTAACAGGATGCTCTACCTGCAGACGAGTATTCATTTCAAGGAAGTAGAAATTTTCCTGCTCATCAACAATGAATTCAATCGTACCTGCATTTACATAGTCTACAGCCCGAGCAGCTTTTACAGCTGTTTCAAACATTTTATTACGAACCTCGTCTGAAAGGAATGGCGATGGTGACTCTTCAACAACCTTTTGGTGCCTTCTTTGAATCGAACAATCCCTTTCAAAGAGATGAACAATGTTCCCAGTCTGGTCGCCAAACACTTGTACCTCGACATGGCGGCTCTCTGCAATATATTTTTCTATAAATACTTCTTCTGAACCAAAATAGGCCATTGCCCTTGATTTTGTCGAATCATAGGACCTAATGAGCGCTTGCTCATTTTCACACATCACCATGCCAATTCCGCCGCCGCCGCCGCTCGCTTTTAGCATAACAGGGTAGCCAATTTCATCAGCAAGTTTACATGCTTCATCAACCGTCTTAAGACCAAAACTGCTTCCAGGGACGACAGGAACACCTGCCTTCTCCATCGTTTGACGGGAAACAATTTTATCACCCATTAATTCGATTGTCTTTGACTTGGGTCCAATAAAAATAATTCCTTCATTCATTGCCTGTTCTGCAAATTTGGCATTTTCAGACAAAAAACCATAACCAGGATGAATCGCATCTACTTTTTCACTTTTCGCGATTTCTAAAATTTTATCAGCCTGTAAATAGGATTTGTTGACAGGAGGTTCTCCAACGCATACTGCTTTAGTTGCCGCTTTTACGAAAGGCATTTCTTTATCGGCATCGGAATAGATTGCTATCGTTTCAATGCCCATCTCATGGCAGGTTTTAATAATGCGAAGTGCAATTTCTCCCCTATTAGCAATTAATATTTTTCGCACATTTTTTCCCCTTTCATACCCCTATTCTTCCTCCAGTTATTAAATTTCTACATCATTCTCTGTTTTTCCTGCAAATTATGAAAACGGTTTCTCGTGTTTCTTAGAAGAATTTTTTTGATTTTTGTTATATAATGAGATTAACTCATTTGAATAATGCAAAAATTATTACCCTTTGTGTGTTCAGATATTATTGAATGTATACGAAATAGACGGTTATCATTTTAGGAGGTACGACGATGGCAGCAAAAGTGGAAAGACTAAAAGTTAATTTTAAAACGCTAGAAGAGTTTAAAAAATTTAAAGAGTATGGGATTCAAGAGTTATCCATGTTTGAAGACCTTGAAGCGAATATGGTTGATAATGATAGTGACTCACCATTTTACGGTATATATTATGGGGACAAACTAGTAGCCCGAATGAGCCTATATCAAATAGATGCTAAATTTGACCGCTATTTCTATCCGCCGCAGAATTATTTAGAATTATGGAAACTAGAGGTCTTACCTGATTATCAAAGTAAAGGCTATGGAAAACTTTTAGTTGAGTTTGCCAAAAACTTCGGTTTGCCAATTAAAACGAATCCAAGAGTAAAATCCAGCGGATTTTGGGAAAAAATGAACTTCAAAAATGTAGAATATGATATGGAACGTGACCGCGGAGAAAATCCATTAGTTTGGTACCCGGAAGGCGTAGAGGCGCAACATTAATAAAAGCGGACGTGTAGTCCGCTTTCTCTATTTTTCAATTCTTTCTAGATTACCGTTTTTGTCCATTTGAAATTTCACTTTTTGCTGGCGGTCCTCATCCTGTAATACAACCATTTTACGAGCTCTTTCCATAATTTCAATTAAAGAACGGTAGTCCTCTTCAATTGCCTTCAAATTTTTTGACAGTCTTTCATTTTCCGCAGCCAAATAATAAGTTTTCTTTTCCAACTCTTTGATTTTTTCAATAGATTTGTTTCTATCCTCTTCTACAGAGGATGATTGCTCCACTTTATTATGGAGTTCCTCTAAGAAATGAATCACTGCTGAAAAGGTAATCGGACTTTCTTGTTCGTTACTATGCGCTGATGATACGCTTTCGACTAGATCGAGATCCTGAATTGGCGTACCTTCACTTTCGACAGCTTGTATTTTCATTTCTTTTCTCTGTTTCTTCGCAAGCTCAATACCAGTTTTATATTGCTTTCGAACATACGAATTCCAGCGGAAACCACAGGCTGCTGAGGTCCTGGTAAGCTGTTTTCCTACCTCTTCAAACGCTTGCAGCTGTGTACCGCCTTCACGAATATGTCTTAACACCACTTCTGCGAGCAGCAAATCCTCGTCCTGAGACCACGCATCTTGTCGAGTTGGTGACATCAGAATCCCTCCTAGTGTTTTTATAATACATATGCATCTACTAGAAAAGATAGACTTAACAAGAGTGGTGTTTTATTCTTTATTTATTATTTTTTCCTTAAAAATTTTTGTACATATTCAAGATGGGCATCACTTTCCCATAGTACAGCACAATTTTTAACTTCTTCCTCTATTCTTTCTCGAAGATTAGTTTCCTCCCACTTCCTAGTCCACACTCTTTTATACGATTGTAATACCTTCCCTTCGTTGGATAATAGCTTATCTAGGAAGCGTTCACAAGCCACTAGCGGATCATTTTCAAAAAGCGCATCTATAAAACCATGATTGTTAAGATATTCTGCTGTTTGGAGCTCTGCCTCCATTAATAATTTCATGGCAAATGAGGCTGGAAGCTTTTCCGCAAGTATAGTTCCACCTCCCCAACCGGTGGTGATGGCCTGCTTCCCTTGAACAAACCCTGCTTTAACCCCTTTACGTGCCAATCGAAAATCACAGGCTGTTGCAAGCTCCATACCGCCGCCTACAGAGGACCCATTCATTAAAGCGACTGTCGGAATCGGCAAACTTAGCAATGAATAGAGAATATTGGACATTTTTGAAAGCATTGGATAGGCTTCCTCCTTGGTATGAAGAGAATGAAAGACCGATAAATCCCCTCCTGAACAAAAAGCGCGTTCACCATCACCAGTGATAACTAATGCCTTTATATCCCCCTGCATGGATTTTTTTATTGCTTCAGCTAACCCGTCCATTACTTCAAAATTTATGGCATTTCTTTTTTCATTTCTTGTAATGGTAAATAATAAATAACCCTTTGCCTGTTTTTCAATTATGTATGACATCTACAACATCCCTTCTTTGGAGGTAAGCTTGAAATGACAAAAGCACAAGGGCATGAGCGCTCCTTGTGCTTTTTATCGAAGTTGTAATTAGTCGTTAACTACGTCTTTTCCTTTGTATGTTCCGCAAGCTTTACATACGCGGTGAGCAAGTTTCATTTCACCACAGTTTGGGCAAGCTACCATACCAGGTACGTTTAATTTAAAATGAGTACGACGCTTTCTTTTTGCAGTTTTAGAAGTTCTTCTAAAAGGTACAGCCATTCTTCCCACCTCCTTAAAGAGTAATAAGAAAGTAATGAAGGCCAGGAATGCTGGTTCTTCACTTTGCTTCTTAGATTTGCCGATTATGAATCGGAAGAATTGTTTTCGTCAAAAAACTTGGCAAGCCCTGCTAGTCTCGGATCAATCTTTTTAGTCTGATCTTCTTCGTGAATAACTTCCCAATCCTTACCGGATTGAGGGGCAGCTTCATCACTATCGACATCATCACAGAAAACTTGCATTGGAACCTCAAGTAACAGGATTTCGCGAATGATTGGTTTTATATCAATCATATCACCCTTTACTTGATGTGATTCCTCTTCGGTTTCATATTCTGATCCTTGCAAGAGGAACGTTTCAGTTGTTTCGACATTAATCGGGAGTTTTACATCCACTAAAGTACGAGAACAAGGAAGAATTAAGTAACCATCTATTTTTAAATGAAAGGTCACTTTCGTTGAATCAATATCCCCCCGACCAGTAATATGCATCGGTGAGACTTCTCGAATGGATGGATCTGTTTCTTTAATCTCATCTACCCGAATAATTTCATCAATCAGAAAATCCTTGTTTCGATATTTTTGTAACTGACTTAATGTCCATTTCAAATGAATCACCCCAAGGCAACAAAGGTAATTATAGCCTTCGATAATATTTTTGTCAATGTTTTTTCTTTACACCTTATTAGGTGATTTTTACTAATAAGAATTTATCTTTACTAGTGTGTCCATTACTGCTTTTTACAAACGTCTTCACCATCTTAACATAATATTTGATTGGTTTCCTTATAATTTTGCTATAATGATAATAAATTTGTTATTAAGAATTTAGCTGTGTTAAACTTCTCTGTTGATTTGCGCACTAATCAACAGAGTTTCAAAAACACAATAACCTTTAACACAGCCAAGAATTTAGGTGGAATCAGATGAAAGCTGTTGGCTTAATTGTCGAGTATAATCCTTTCCATAATGGGCATGCCTTTCATTTACAGGCTGCTAAGGAAGCTTCGGAGGCGGATGTGGTGATTGCTGTTATGAGCGGGGATTTTTTACAAAGAGGAGAACCTGCTCTAGTATCAAAATGGCACCGAACACAAATGGCTCTCTTAAATGGAGTTGATCTCGTTTTTGAACTTCCTTACCGTTTTGCCGTACAAAAGGCTGAAACTTTTGCAAACGGTGCAGTCTCTATTTTGGATGCAACTGGCTGTGAGTCGCTATGCTTTGGAAGTGAAAGCGGAGATATTACTTTATTTCATCAAACAGTTGATTTCCTTGAAGAAAATCAAAAGGTCTTTGATGAAAATATAAAACGTTTTATCAATACTGGTGTCAGTTATCCAAAGGCTTTAGCAATGGCATTTGGGCATTTATCAGATTCAGAAAGTTATTTAGATTTGGCAAAGCCAAATAATATTCTCGGATTTCAATACATAAAAGCGATTCATAATCAAAAAAGTTCAATTAGACCGTTAACTGTGGCTCGAAAAAATGCTGACTATCATGACGAACATTTTGCTTCTGAAACGATAGCCAGTGCAACGAGTATAAGAAAGGCGATTTTTTCAGAAGAAGTCCGTAAGGCGGATATCAGTCAATATGTACCATTACCCACAAAACAGCTGTTAATCGACTATTTTCAAAAATATCGCCTGTTTCATCAATGGGAGAATTACTGGAGCTATCTGCAATTTCAGCTTATTCAAGTTACACCTGAACAGCTAAAAGAAATATATGAGGTAGAAGAAGGGCTTGAAAACCGACTGATTTCTGCAGCGATAGAATCCAATAGTTTCCATGAATTTATGCAAAAAATAAAAACTAAGCGTTATACATGGACAAGACTTCAAAGGCTTTGCGTCCATATTTTAACCAATACAAAAAAGACAGAAATCGCTGGACTATCAGATAAAGCACAATATTTAAGGCTCTTAGGCATGACGGAAACAGGAAAAGAATATTTAAATAGGAAGAAAAAACAATTCAGCCTCCCCCTTGTTTCTAAACTATCTTCCTATAAGGATAAAAACATAATTAATGATATTAAAGCAGCCCGTATTTACTCCATGGTGATTCCTGATTTCAACAAAAGTGAGCTGTTCCACGAAGAATTTAAAAAGCCGCCAATCTACATTAAATAGGCTGTTGATTTGCGCTCCAGGCACTTCGCTTTCCGCGGGCGGTCCGGGGAGACTCCTCGGCGTTAAAACGCCTGCGGGGTCTCCCCTGCCCCGTCCTCCCGCAGGAGTCTCGTGCCTTCCGCTCCAATCAACATCGTTTTTATTCAACAACGCCCTTTAATATGGCGAAATATAAAAAAGATGGTTTTCACCATCTTTTTTACTTTTCTGGAAGCTTTTCTAAAAAGGCAACGGCTTGATCAAATGTATCTATTGGAACTATTTTCATTTTGGTATGGATATCACGCGCTGTTTTTACTGCCGCTTTATAATTAGAATCTTTTGCACCTTTTTCATTCGGGGCTAAAAAGATTTCAGCACCAGCCTTGTCGGCAGCTACAATTTTTTGTTCAATTCCGCCGATCGGACCAACAGTTCCATCAACATCAATTGTCCCTGTTCCTGCTATTTGGTACCCTTTGGTTAAGTCTTCTTTCGTTAACTGGTTATATATTTCCAATGAAAACATCAGTCCTGCAGATGGACCGCCAATTTCGTCTGTTCTTACCTTTACATTTGGATTGACCTTAATTTCTTTATCATCCACAAGAGAAATTCCGATGCCTATTTTTTTCGGGTCCTCTTTAAATGGCTGCAGACCCACTTTTGCTGTTTTCGTTTCTTTGTTTCTTAAAAAGGTTACGGTAATCTCTTCCCCAGCAACTTTTTTACCCACATAATCAATAAATTTTTCCGATGATGAAAACTCGTGCCCATCCACCTTAAATATCCGGTCTCCAGCCTGTAATTTTCCTTCAGCAGGCATACCTGGCAGGACTTGCATAACATAAATCCCTTTATATTTATAATGTACTGGTAATTTAGCTTTACGGTATGCCACTTCAATGGCATTCAATTTCGAACCAGCCATTAAATGAAGCTGTCTTATATTATATTCCTCTTCTGTTTCTTTTTTGTTTAAAATCAAATCCACAGGGTAAATTTCTTCATATTTTCTGATTTTTGCCTCTAAATAAGAGTAAATATTAGCCCGGCCCATCCTAACCGTAGTCAGCATGAAGTTTCCTTCATCCTTATAACCATTATCAACCGATATGATTGGAGCAAGTTCTTTAGCCATCCCAGGCTTTGAAACATAATAAGGTAATGAATAATACATACCACCAATTAATATAAAAATAAGCAATAAGAACGATCCAATATATATTTTTTTACGCAAGCCAAATTCACCCCTTCCATTGTTCAATTTCAGTTTTAATTTGGTGTAGATGCTTTTTTGTTTCTTCTTCTCCCATTTTAATAATCTCTTCGATGTTGGTAAATGCACGGGAACTGTAATTTTCGACGGGCGGGCGAATCATAATAGTCGCAGCAATCTCTCGGCTGTTGACAATTTCAGCCTGCATAATATCAATACTTTGCATGATTACATCATAAATAGAGGTTATTTCAGCGTTACGCTTTACTCTTGAAACATCGACAGCAATGACGATATCTGCCCCCATTTCTTTAGCTACAGAAACCGGAACACGGTCAGAAACTCCGCCATCGACAAAGATTCTTCCATTATATTTTTCAGGGACGAAGATTCCCGGAATAGAAATGCTGGCTCTTACGGCTTCAGCGACTGCTCCCTGCTTGAAAACAACTTTTTCACCAGTTAATAAATCAGTTGCAACAATACCAATCGGTATCGATAATTCCTCAATATTTTTTCCATGAGTAAAAAGCCTGATAAATTCCTTTACTTTCTTTCCTGAGATTAAGCCCATTTTCGGAACGGTAAAATCTAAAAAATATTTCCGCTTAAATGCGGTTGATATTTTAAATAAACGGTCCAGGTCAATTCCAGCCCCATAAAAACTGGCGACAAGAGCACCCATACTGCTGCCTGCAATCAAATGAATGGGAATGCCAGCCTCTTTTAATGCCATAATGACGCCTAAATGAGCAAACCCACGCGCACCACCTGAACCCAGTGCCAAGCCTATTTTCGGGTGCTCCATATCCGTACCTCCTATATAAAAAAATGAATAATTTCAATGACCATAAAAATAGAAACTCGTTCAATCTTATGGTCTAAATTAGCGTTCTATGAGTATATTTGAGTTATATGGGACAAGGCATTTAAGAAGGAATTATTCCTATTTTATCATTCAAATCCTGGATTGGACAGTATGAGCATAAACAAACTCAGGGAAGGAGGGCCATACCATTGTTTCGTTCGAAACTTAAAACAGTCTTTTTATCTGTTTCAGTTACTATATTAGCAGCTTCACTTATTTCTTTCCCACAAGAATCCTTTGACGCCTCCATTCGCGGACTTAATATGTGGTGGGAAATTGTCTTTCCATCGCTTTTACCCTTTTTTATTGTTTCTGAAATGTTGATTGGTTTTGGGGTTGTTAAATTTATTGGAGTACTGCTGGAGCCCCTGATGAGACCGCTTTTTAAGGTACCGGGTGTTGGCGGTTTTGTCTGGGCAATGGGAATGGCCTCAGGATTTCCTGCCGGGGCAAAATTTACGGCAAGGTTACGCCAGGAAGGGCAGTTAACACAAATTGAAGCAGAAAGACTTGTTAGTTTCACAAATTCATCTAATCCATTATTTATCTTTGGAGCCGTTTCAATTGGCTTTTTTCATAATACCCATTTGGGAATTCTACTTGCACTCGCTCATTATTTAGGAAATATTTGTGTCGGGCTTATCATGCGCTTTTACGGAAATGAAACACCTGAGGAGGAAGCGAAGAAACGGAATAGCTCTAAAATAAGATCAGCTCTTTCCGCCCTGCATCAAACAAGGTTAAAAGATAATCGGCCCATTGGTAAACTTCTTGGTGATGCCGTCAATTCTTCCATTCAAACCCTTTTAATGGTGGGGGGCTTTATTATATTATTTTCCGTGGTCAATAAACTGCTTTATCATTTACATATTACTGCGGTACTGGCAAAAACGGTTGAGTTTCTTCTTTCCTCATTGTCTTTCCCGGAAATGCTAAGCATCCCGTTTATCTCAGGAATATTTGAAATCACCTTAGGAAGTCAGCTTACTAGCCTTGTTCATGAGTCAACATTACTGCAAAAGGCAATGATAACTAGCTTTATTCTTGCTTTTAGCGGTTTTAGTGTACAGGCACAGGTTGCCAGTATTCTTGCTCAAACCGATATCAGATTTAAACCATTTTTTATGGCTAGAATCCTTCAAGGAGTATTCGCAAGTATGTTTGCACTTGTTTTATGGAAACCCATCTATATCCGTTTTACAAATAACGAGCAGCCCTCCAACGCTTTACCAGTAGCTTTCTTCGGTGAAGGTACATGGACAAATCATTTTTACCATCGTTTAATAGAAATTGGACCGTTAATTACTATTTTTTCCCTTCTATTATATGTTTTGCTATTATTTTTCAGATTAAAGAAAAATTAATAATTAAGAGCTAGGCAAAGCCCAGCTCTTTTAATTTAGTTAAGCATTAAATTTTTTGTGCAATTCTTTTTCAACGATGGGCGGGACAAGCTCGGTAATCTTGCCATTGTATTTGGCTACCTCTTTCACAATACTCGAGCTTAAGAAGGAATATTGGTTGTTCGTCATAACAAAAAAGGTTTCAATATCCTCATTCAATACCCGGTTCATCGAGGTTATTTGCATCTCATATTCAAAGTCTGAAACCGCACGTAAGCCGCGAAGAATAGCGTTTGCATTTACGTTTTTTGCATAGTCTATGAGTAATCCCGAAAATTCTTCTACTTGTACGTTTGGTATATCCTTTGTAACTTCTCGGATTAGCTCAATCCGTTCCTTAACAGTAAATAGCGGATGTTTTGCTATGTTATTTAATACTACTACATAAACCTTGTCAAAAACTTTTGCCCCTCTGCGAATAATATCTAAATGGCCATATGTAATTGGATCAAAACTTCCTGGACAAACGGCAATACTTGCCAAAATGAATCCCCCTTCACTCTTCATTAATTTTTGAATAAATCGTCACTGCAATAATCCCATATTTTTCATGTTTAATTTGTGTAAAACTCCCTACCTTTTGAGGTAATTCTACGTCAAAACTATGCTCACAAATAATATTTCCATTTGTTTTGACTAATTCCTGCTCATCCATTTTTTCCATTAAACTGACAAGCTGCTGTTTTTTGTAGGGCGGGTCTAAAAATATATAATCAAAGCTGATTTCTCTTTTTATTAGGGCTTTCATAGCTCTATCTGCATCATTTCGATAGACCTCAGCTTTTTCTTCAAATTTACATGCCTTAATATTTTCGTGAATAACTTGGATTGCTTTCGACTCTCGGTCAATAAAGATAACCTTGTCCAATCCCCTGCTAAGCGCTTCCAAACCTAATCCACCGCTCCCTGCAAAAAGATCCAATCCCATACCACCGTCGAAATAAGGACCAATCATATTGAATATTGCTTCTTTGACCTTATCCGTAGTCGGTCTGGTTGAACTACCTGGAACTGCCTTCAAGGGTCTTCCTTTACAACTGCCTGACACCACTCTCACAAATATATCACCACATTTTTATCAGATAAATAATCTTTTTCCATCCTATCATATTTTTTGCCTGAATTGAAATTTTATAAAATAATACGTATAAGCTTTTTGGTGTTGGAAATAATGATATTAACAACATCAATTCGAGGATGTTGTTGCCAACCGCGGAGAAGACTTACGTTTCCCCATAAGTTCTTCCTCCGGTTTCTCCTCTCCCTTTGCCTTCTATCCTATTGTTAGGATATAGAAGGACCCTGTAGAATTTTTTCTACAGGGTTTTTTTCTTTTATCATTCAAAAAATAGACAAGAAGTGATAAAGTATTGATGAAATTAATTGTATAAAGGAGAGTTTTTATTGATTCAGCGCTTTATTGAACTTGGTGAAGGGTATTCTGATTTATATGAACTAATAGAGCTTGCCAAAGCAAATCAGCATCGCCTGCAGCTTATGATGGCACTCCACACTAAAATTGAAGATAAGGAAGTTACCTCCTTGGTTGTTGGATTAAAACCTACAGACCCAGGAAAATTTCAAGCACTTTATATCTGCCGGGAAGGAATCCCCAATCCCAACTATACAGAAAACAAAAGATATAATCTTTTTGCACAAACGGCTAGGGAAATTGGTAAAGAAATATATCAATTGTCAGTAAAACCTTCTTCTCTATTTCATGAAAAAGATTTATTCTATCAGTATTTAATTGGAATCCTTAGATTGAATCATTATATCGTTCCACTTCAATAAGAAAGGTGAGGCAAACTAATGCCTCACCTTTTTAAATGCCCATTTTATAATCATACTCTTTTGCTTTATCTGGAGAAGAATTCTCAAATTCCATTTTTAAAAATGGCTTATAAGAAGGTTCTACCCGCTTTACAAATGAAAAAGAATTCAGCTTTTCCATAATTCCTTCTACATCTTCTAGATTGCAATATAGGACGACATATTTAAGCTTCTTTGAAACGTAATGTACATTTCCGAAGCGTCTTAGCATTTTAGCCTGTTTTAAAGAGTATAGCCAAACCACTAATCCTTGTCTTTGAACAAACATACTTTTTACCCCTTCAGATAAACCATCATTTTACATAAGTCTAGCATATTAAAACATTATATTTCAATTTAAACTTTTCAAAAAGCTTTGTAAAAGGGAAAAAAAATCAGCTCCATACAAAGCTGATTTTTTCATCCGCAACCACAGCTTCCTCCGCCGCCGCAGCCGCTGCCATGGCCGCTATCAAAAAACGGATTGCCTGTCGGTACCTTGATATGTTTGGACACTGAACCGCCAATTAACATGCTAATTTCATCCAAAATAGCTTGCAAATCATTCTCTGCTAACTTGAATTCTGCAACCAGCGGGTCTAAATCCATTTCCCTTTTGTATTCACGAATTTGGGTCATGACCCTTTTATAGTCAGGATGGTATTTCCCAAATCGCTGTACCTCTTCATATAGCTCCTTTAAGTTGACAAAGCGATTAATTTTCCGCTGTGTCTCCTTATTGTTTTGCATTTTATATAAACAAATCTGATAATGTTCTACAATTTCGGATTCTAACACCATTTTGGCTAACTGGTCTGCTTGATCCAATAATTCAATTCTCTCTAAAGTAGCAAGCATTTACGCTCACCTCCAAAGCCATTTTACCATGAATGATTGGAGAAAGACAAAATTTCCGTTTATTTAGGGATATTTACCATAAATTCCTTGTCTAAACCGTATGGATCATTATTTAATTTAACGACTTCAAGCTTAAATGTATGGCTGCCAGGAGAAAGATTTTTTATGATAAAGGCTGCAGAGGCGATTTCTAAATTCTTTTTTCCATCAACCCAAACCACCATTTTGCCCACTTTTTGCTTCTTATGGTCTGATTCTCGAAAACTAATTCCTGTCACGATACACTCGACCATAACTTGATTTCCTTTTGTATGGTGCTTGACATAAAGGGATGGAATTTCTTGTTTATTAAACCCTAGTATAAATACGCTCAATAACATAATTAGTCCTAGTGGAATAAATCTTTTCACGCCTATCACTCCTTCTATTCCTGTATTTTTCGCCTTCTTATCATTTTTTAGTCTTGAAGTAGAAAATAAAAAAACCACACCATTTGCATGTGGTCTTTGTTAGTTTTGATTTTTCATTGCCTGAAACATGTTATACATCATTGAAGCCATTTGTACACTGTTCGAAAACTTTTCAACCTGGTCAGGAATCGTCTTTCTAAAATAATGTAATGACGCCACCTCAAGTGCCTGCACGTCATAAGGATTTCTTGACAGCTTTCGGTACCATTGCGGCTGCTCTCTAACAAATCGTTTTAAATCCTTTTGACTTTCTAAGTATTCAAGAACATCTTTACGCATACCTTATCGTCACTTCCTTTAATCTTTTCTAAATGAAAACGGATGTTTAGGACCTTCTGAAGGCTTCGCTGAACCAGCTGCAGAACCATTTCCTTGGAATTGTGAAATTACACCTTGAATCGCACCGAGTGCCTGACTTAAGTTATTAATGTGATTTTGCATTTGATTTGGATCCATTTTCTTCACCATGCCGATAACACTTGACATCCAGTCCCCCTTGGAATCCGAACTTGCTTCAGGTTCGGGGCTTTTTTCTATACCAGATGTTTCCCACCGTTTATCTTCTTCGCCCAATAAGTACCAGTCTTCATATAACTCCTGCCAAGTTGCTTTCCCATTCCTTACCTCTTGAATGATATTTGGATTGTTTTTAACAAATTCTTTAAATTTTAATACGGATGGGTGCAAATTTTTTTGCGTCATATTTCTCACCTCTGCCCATAATCATCGCCAATAATACAATATGAAAAATAATTTAAAATGTGAAACCTCTTATCAAGGTGAAAATATTTATTAATATGCTTGTAAGTGGTAATATGACTTAAGAAAAAGATTTGAAAGAGGTAACAAGTATGAAAGATGAACTGCGTCAACTTTTAGAAAACTGCATCGAAACGGGATCAGAGGAAGATTTAAAAGCACTGTCTTTCCTAATGGAAGGAGTTCAACGGAAGATTAATCGCCAAAACAAAATCTATCTGGATGGGATTCTTCATATGGAAAGGAAAATAGACAATCAATCTTGTGAAATAACTATTCCACTTAATCCTACGCTACATAATAACCTGGAAATTGTCCATGGCGGAATAACTGCCACTGTAATAGACACTTCGATGGGAACCTTGGCAAATTATCTTCTCCCTGATGGATATGGTGCTGTGACCAATCAGCTTAACATCCATTATATTGCTCCAGGTCTCGGTGAACAGCTTCGCTGCAGAGCCGAAATTGTTCACTATGGAACAAAAACAATAGTGATTTCGGGAGAGGCTTACCGTAGTGATGGAAAAAAAATTGCCCATGCTACAGGGACCTTTTTTATTATTAAAAAATAATCGTGTGGGGAGATTGATTAAAAATGGTTACCGCCATTCTCATTCCGATTATTTGCCTTTATTTTTATTGGCTTACACGGAAAGAAAGGAAAGAGCATGACAAAAAATGGCTTTCCATGAGCCATGTGCATCCAGAAGCGGTTATAACGGGGAAAATTAAAAGCATTGTTGAGGAGAAACAGCGCTTTTATTACCACAGATACATTTTTGTACAGATCCTTCAAATCCAAACAGATACAAAATTAATTACGGCTAAAAAAATAACCCCCATTACACAAAGTGTCATTACCGAATCATCTTTTCAAATTGGAGAAAAAATTCGTGTATTTGGAAAATGGGACGGGAATAAATTTTTATTTAGTCAATTTGAGAAACATGAAGAAAGGTGACAAGCGATTGTCACCTTTTTTTGGTAGTTTATTGTTCAACCTTTTGAATAAAGTTTTGGGTATAGTATTTCTTATAAACACCTACTCCAAGATGTGTATAGTCTTTATTTAATAATGATTCACGATGTCCCTTACTATTAAGCCAGCCTTCCACTACTGCAGGTCCATCTGTATAATTGAAAGCAATATTTTCTCCAGCCGATTGGTAGGCAACTTTTGCGGTTTTAAGCCGATTAGAAAGGTCTCCGAATTTCTTGGATGTATGGGAGAAATCATTGTTATCCGACATATCCTTACTATGACCAAAAGCCACCTCTGCCGTCGGAGTATCCCATTTTAAAGGTTTTAATTTGTGTCTTAAGCGCAATACATTGGTAAGATCAAAGATCTCTTGTTCATTACCGCGTTCGATCTCTTTCCACTTGTTTTCATCAGGTGTTGGAGGTTCGATTAACTGCCCGCGGTAAACAAGTTCATAAGGACGCTGCTTTATAAGCGTGTCCGCATTTATAAACCTTACACTTGAAAGATTTCCTGTAAACTTATCGATATATAGTTGGGCATAGACATTCCCTAACTGAACAATGGGCCTTAGATTTAAATCTGTATCATTTAATTCGAAACGGTATGAATTTCCATTTAGATCGATATTAATATTTGTATCAATATATTGGGTATTAAATATTTCCTCTACTGGCTGACCTATCTCAAAAGGAGCGACATCCAGATTTTCACCAATTGCATAGATGGTCACAACTTGTTGATTTTCAACACCTATTTGTAAATACTTATTATAATCCTGGTTATAGATATACCATTGATAGCCATACAGTGTTTCATCAATTCGAGCTGGTTTCCCTAATTCATTTTCAAGGGAAGAAATATCCTTGCCTATTAATAATGCCAATCCTTGTTTAGGCATTTCAGAAGCTGTTTTATTACTTGGCTTAGTATCAGGATTCTGTTGTAACCCCGATTGTTTCATTTCAGATGTATGATCTTCTTTTATCAGAACCTTATCTTTAGGTTTATCATTAATACTGGCATAGAATCCAATTGTTAAGAACACTGCTGACAGTACTAAGATCCTTAACAGAGCTTTCAGAGGCTTTCACCCTCTCTATTACTTTTTCTATCATTATATGTATTGATAAAATAATTATATCATCAATAACATGTTAAGTAATAGTTATTATCATAAATGTCTGATAAATGAACATTAAAATAAATAAAACAGGTACAATAGTACCTGTTTTATTATCAAATTTCTATTTTTGAAAATAATATTTTTAATGCTGTACCCCGTTATAGTTTTGTTCGGAAATTTGCGTGAGAGCTTCCTTCGCCTGATCATCCGTTAATGCATGAATAGCAAAATCCCCTAGTGAGACAATTCCGACTAGTTTTCCATCCTCAACCACTGGAAGCCGGCGTATTTGATTCTCCGCCATTAACTTAGCCGCATCATTGCTGGAGGTTTCCGGAGATACAGTGATAAGCTTGTCGCTCATGATATCTTCCACTTTAGTTGAGCCCGGGTGCTTTTCTGCTACTCCCCGAATTACAATATCACGGTCTGTAATCATACCGACAAGTTTTTCTTGATCCACAATTGGAATGGCTCCAACATTTAGTTCTTTCATTTTTACCGCAACTTCAAAGATGTTATCTAATAATGTACAGCATTCAATTTCATCTGTCATAATATCACGTATTTTTTCCATTTTCTCGCCCCCATGTATTTTTGCTCGGAACATAATGTAGGTTGTCCAATAGAGAATGATTTATTCGTTGAATGTATCCATTGCAAGTTATCTGATTTTCCTCTATTATTAAGAATGAATTAAACTTGCTATAATACCAATACTGAATCTATAGGGGCATGGCATTGTTTTTTAGGAGGGATTAATTGTGAAATTCGAGAACACTGGAATTGAAAAATTTAAAGCTGAAATTAACCGTTTGGATGAAGTTATGCATGATCACGGTTTAATTCGCGCTGGTCAATGGGACTACGACCGTGTTACATATGACCGCAAGTTTGAAATGAAGGAAGGGGTTTTTTACCTTCGTGTTCAAGGCTATGCGGTTGAAGGTGATGTCGATACTTTTAAGGCAACTATTCAATTAATGACACCACTATTAGGTAAACATTATTATCCTCATGGGGTAGAATATGGCGAGGGTGAAAACTTCCCAGCTTCCCTTGTTACCCAGTGCAAAAAAATTCTTGATGAAGTAAAGAATGAAATTAGTAAATTTGCTGAGTAAATAAGATAAGACGCGTGAAAATATTCACGCGTCTTTCTTTGTTTAAAATCCAAGAATTGCTTTTATCATGGAAGTGGTTTCTCCACCGCGATAAAAAACGTAAAGTAACAAGTAAACTGCTACACCAGTAATCGAAGTAAAGAACCAAACAATACTTGTAATAGGGCCTAACCGGCGATGAAGAGCAAGCTTATTTTTATTACCCGTTATTAAAGAAATAACACCTAATACTGCACCAACGGTGGCTAATGTGATATGAAATATTAAAAAAACAGTGTAATAAATTTTAATATTATCTGGGCCGCCAAATGAAGTATTCCCTATAAAAATGGTTCTAGAAGCATAAATAATAAAGAAAATTAGGGCAAATAAGCTCGCCATGAACATTGTCTTTTTGTGAGCCTCTATTTTTTTTTGCTTTATTTGCCACCAGCCGATAGCAACTGTAATCCCGCTTAAAACAATAAAGGTTGTACTTATTGTTGGTAAAATCGGTAAGGAATTCATAAACAATCCTCTCTTTTAACATTTTTCTATAATAATAGTAGTGTATTTCCCCATTGTTTTCAATCTAAATCCATTATTGAAGCCTTCCATAAAAAAATCTCCCAAGTTTTTGGGAGATTATTTAATCAGCGATGGATTCAACGATTGCTTCAATTCCCGGTCAGATTCAGCCTGGTCTTTTCGGTACCATTCAAAGAAAACATGCCCAAGCATCAAGCCATAAATGATTTCTTGAATAATTTTCATTAACACCCCGCCAAGCTGTTGGTCATGAAGTAATGACATCGAACTAAACAGCTCAGGACCGCTTAAATTTAAGCTATCAAAGTTGGCGGTTCCCACACATAGGCTCATGACCTGTCCCCAAACATGCGGATCAGAATAAGTAGCATAAATAGGTGTATCAGCAAAAATAATAAGCGCACATGCAGGGGTTAATAGAATACCATCCGCAAATATATAGCCGACCTTTTTCAAACCACTTAAGTTTTGATGTTCTGGCATTTGGTTAATTAATGGCCACCACATAAAAATGGCAACAACAAACAAAAGAATGGAATAACCCGCATGCAGCCAAATATTCTGCATAACATGATCGAAAATAATCGGAACATGGTAAAACGAAAAGAATCCATTAAATAGGATTAAAGCAATAAGTGGTTTTGTAAAAATCTTAAACAAAGAGTTGATTACTCTAACACTAAATAGCTTCCTCCAAACCCAAGTAGGTACACCATAGATAAAAATGGGCGGCACGATTAATACTAGGGCAGCCATTTGAATCATATGCACCCAAAACATTAGATGGGCAAGTAAATCAATAGGAGAACCTTTGATGGCATAAAGAAGAACCATCGATACAAAAAATAATAAACCCTGTTTCTTTGATAAGGGTTCACTGCCAGGAAATAAACTCCTGAATTTAGTAGTCAGGATAAAAAATCCCGCAGTTAAAACCGCCAATATTACTAAAAAATAAGGGCTCCAAAGTGCTTTAAAACCAAATATGTCTAAAGAAAGCACTGCATATCACCTCAGTATAAATTAAAAATAGTACAGCTTCATTATACCCTTGGCCTAATTGAGAAGCAAAGCGATGATATTTTCCAATTTTAAAAAAGAAAATCGGCCAAAGCCGATTTTCCTTTTTGTTTATTTACCACCAAATAATTGTTGAAAAAGCTAATACAGTTATCGCTCCTACTAATACACCTGAATACAAGAAAAGCGATGGAGCTTCATGGCCTTTATGGCTCATATGCATGAAATAATAAAGCTGAAAAATTACTTGAACAACAGCTAAAAGGATAATAAATGGAACTGTAAACCAAGAAGTAAATCCTTTAATAGCTACAGCCGCAAATGCAATTAAAGTCAAGAAAATCATTAACGCAAAGGAAACTACCTGATATCTCATCTCTTCTGCACTTTTCCGGCGTCGATATTCAATGTCAACTCTTGGATTACCAGAATTTAATTGTGGATTTGCCATCTTTTTATCCCACCATTCCCATTAAATATACTACGGTAAAGATAAAGACCCAAACAACGTCGATAAAGTGCCAGTATAAACTAAATACATAGAACTTTGGCGCATTGTAAAGGTTTAAACCGCGTTTTGCATTGCGCATCATTAGGGTAATACACCATAACAAACCAAATGCAACGTGTCCTCCGTGGAAGCCAACTAATGTATAGAAGGCAGATCCAAACGCACTGCTTGTGAATTTATGACCTTCATGAACATAATGGCTAAATTCATAAACCTCTAGGCCTAGGAATCCGGCGCCTAATAAAGCCGTAATTCCAAGCCAAACCATCATTTTGCTAAAAGCAAAGTTTTTCATGTGATACATTGCGTAAACGCTTGTTAATGAACTCGTTAATAACAGCATAGTAGCCACAAATGTCAGCGGTAACTCAAATAAATCCTTTGCTAAAGGCATGTTTGTATTAGGTACTTTATCCTTCAATGCAAGATAAGTTGCAAAGAGTGAGGCAAAAAGAACTGTCTCTCCTCCTAAGAAGAACCAAAAACCTAAGAATTTATTTTTTGCTTCAAGGGTTGATTTTTCCGGCGCAGCAGGCCATGTTTCATATGTGAATTTTTCTTCAGCGTGCATTATGCCTTAACCCCCTTATCATCTTCGTCTAAAAGCTCTTCCTTGTGAATATGGAAACCATGATCATCTTTAACTGAACGCATGAACATTGCTCCAAAAGTAATAAGTAAGCCTAAAATCATCACTGGCAAAGCCCATGATTCTTTATCAACATGATACATTGCACCAAATGCGGCAATGAATAATCCTAAAGCCATAACAAACGGTAAAAATGATGAATTAGGCATATGGATATCACCAAGCGGTTCTGCTGGTGTCATACCATTTTTACCTTCCATTTTTTCGATCCAGTAAGCATCTAAACCACGTACCAGTGGAAGCTGTTTAAAGTTATAGAATGGTGGAGGTGAAGGAATCGCCCATTCAAGCGTTCTGCCGTCTCCCCATGGGTCATTTCCAACTCGAACATTTTTAACTGAAGTCATGATGATATTGATTAACATAACAATAACACCTACAGACATAAAGGCTGCTCCAAGTGAACTAACCGCGTTCGCTGTCTCGAACCCTTGACCTGGAAGGTATGTGAATACACGTCGTGGCATACCCCATAGGCCTAAAAAGTGCTGGATAAAGAATGTCATATGGAAACCAATGAAGAAAGTCCAGAATGTAATCTTACCCATAGTTTCATTCAACATTGTACCAAACATTTTTGGCCAATAAAGATGTGTACCAGCCAGTAATGCAAACACTACACCACCGACAATAACGTAGTGGAAGTGAGCGACAACAAAATAAGTATCATGATATTGATAGTCAGCTGCTGCAGCGGCAAGCATTACACCTGTTACCCCACCGGCAACAAAGGAAGGTATAAAGGCAAATGCATAGTGCATTGGAGTCGTGAATTTCACACTTCCTCCCCACATTGTAAACAGCCAGTTAAAGATTTTAATACCAGTCGGTACACCAATTGCCATTGTTGCTACAGCGAAGATGGCATTGGCAACTGGTCCTAAACCTGTTGTGAACATATGGTGTGCCCAAACCATGAATCCTAAGAAACCGATTAACACGGTTGCGAACACCATTGAGGAATAACCGAATAAACGTTTTCTTGAAAACATCGAAAAGATTTCCGAGAAAATACCGAACGCTGGAAGTATTAAGATATAAACTTCAGGGTGTCCGAAAATCCAGAAAAGATGTTCCCAAATAACTGTATTACCACCCATTGAAGCTTCAAAGAAATGGGATCCAAACATACGGTCGAACATCATTAACACAAGTCCTACTGTTAACGGCGGGAAAGCAAATAAAATAAGCGCTGAGGTTACAAATGTTGTCCATGTAAACAATGGCATCCTCATATAGGTCATACCAGGTGCGCGCATATTAATGATGGTTACTAGGAAATTAATACCACCCATCAACGTTCCAAAACCTGAAATCTGCAAACCTAAAATATAGAAGTCAACACCATGCCCTTTTGAAGCAATGGCAAGTGATGCATATGATGTCCACCCTGCATCAGGTGCGCCTCCTAAAAACCAAGAAAGGTTAAGAAACACTCCTCCGAAGAAGAACAACCAAAAACTAACGGCATTAACAAATGGAAATGCAACGTCACGTGCGCCAATTTGAAGCGGCATTACCGCATTCATAAAGGCGAATACCAATGGCATGGCAGCTAAGAATATCATCGTAGTACCGTGCATGGTAATAATTTCATTAAATAATCCTGCACTTACAAAATCATTGTTTGGCACTGCAAGCTGGATGCGGATAAATACTGCCTCAAGTCCGCCAACTAAGAAGAATAATCCACCAGCAATGAGATATAGGATGGCAATTTTTTTATGGTCAACTGTTGTTAAATAGTCCCATAAAGTTGCGCCAAATCCCTTTTTTTGAGCATAGGTACTCACAATTTTACCTCCCTTTCAACCAATTCCCCTTTTATTCCTGAACCTTTAATCCCATTAAGTAGTCTGCTAAAGCATCAATTTGATCATCGGACAGGTTACCATATTTACCAGTCATCAAGTTACCTGGCTTATACGTTTCAGGATTTTCAATCCACTTTTTCACATTTTCTTTATTATGTTCCATAATACCCGCTACGCGAGAACGGTCACCAAAGTTTGATAAGTTAGGTGCGATTCGTGCAGTATCAGGCATTTTGTTAGCAGGTGTAACGGCGTGACAGCCGATACAGCTCTTATTAAAAATTTCTTGTCCTTCTGAAGCTGCTGCAGTTGACGCTTTTAACGGTTCTTTTACATCTTGCATTGCCGTTACCCAAGCATCGAACTTATCCTTGCTAATTGCTTTTACTTTAAAGTCCATTAAAGCATGGGATGGACCGCAAAGCTCCGCACATTTACCATAGAAAAGATTTCCTGCATCGTTTGCTTTTTTATCATCGAACTCAAGCCAGAATTTATTGACATTTTCAGTATTGACATCCATCTTTCCGCCAACAGCTGGAATCCAGAATGCGTGTTTAACATCTGCTGACTTTAAGTTGAAATATACTTTTTCATTAGTAGGAACAACAAGTTCATTACTTGTTACAATTTTCTGTCCTGGGTATTCAAAATCCCACCAGTATAAATGCGCACGAACGTTAACCACAAGTGCCTTAGAATTCTTCTTGTCCATCGGTGATACATCTGCAAGCTTAAATGTTGCTGCCACAGTTGGAACAGCGAGAACTAAAAGTAAGAGAATCGGAATAACTGTCCAAATAATTTCTAATTTATGACTACCTTCAACTTGCTTTGGAATTGTCTCGTCCTTTCTTCTAAAACGGATAAAAACCAAAACGAAAATAACCATTACTACAATGATTACCCCAACCATTATCAATGTACTAAGCTTCATTAAATCATATTGCATGTCTGCAACTTCACCGGCAGGATTCAACGTAGAAAGGTACGGTTCACCACATCCGGAGAGTACAAGCGCTAAAATCGCAAACAACGATATCAAACGCCACTTTGCAAGCCTTTTCATAGCTTAATCAAACCCCTCTTTCGCTTATAAATTCTTAAATTTTTTTTTGACCAAAGAAGTATGTAGGATGATTCTTCCCTATTTAATTGTTCACAGGAAAGAATCGTTTAGCAAAACTAAATTAATGTAACTAAAACCATCGCTACAAAAATAATAGTTAAATATTGCAATGAATAAACAAACATTAGTTTTGCCCACTTTATGTCATCTTTGATCTTATATCCATAAATCCCTAACACCAGCCAGCCAATATTTAATATGGTAGCTAGAATTAGAAATGGGATTCCTAATTTAGTTAGAAAAATTGGGATTGGCAATAAAAGAGCCACCCAGATTAAAATATGAATTTTTGTGGTCTTAAAACCTTTAACCACAGGAAGCATTGGAATTCCCGCTGCTCTGTACTCCTCAACCCTTCTCATGGCAAGTGCATAAAAGTGTGGCGGCTGCCAAACAAACATAAGGACAAATAAGGCCCATGCCATTGGATCAAGATTTCCATCTACTGCTGCCCAACCAATTAATGGCGGAACTGCTCCTGAGATACTCCCGATTATTGTGTTCGATACCAATTGGCGTTTTGACCACAGTGTATAGAGGCAAACATAACTAAAAACTCCAAGCAGTCCAATTACTGTTGCAGTCCAGGTAGTAAAGAATAAAAACAGTGTTCCCAGTCCAATAAGTAAAATACCCAAGCCAAGAACTTTTATCGGAAGTACCTTCCCTGTTACTGTAGGCCTAGCCTTTGTTCTATCCATCAAATGGTCAATATCCCGATCCACGTAATTATTAATTGCACATGAACCAGCAATAATGAGTGAGGAACCTGCTACTGTAAAAAATACAATATCAAGGTTATTTAAAAAGCTTTGCCCTGAAAAATGCAGCGCCAGCCATAAACCCGAAAAGGTGGTAATAAGATTAGAATTCACAATTCCAATTTTTATTAGTGCCATAAAATCTTTCCAAACAGAAGTTTTTTCTGTATCAGCATGAAGGCTTGAAGTACCATTCTCAAGGGTGGCATCTCCATAAGCCTTTGGGTTGGACATATTTTTTCCTCCTAATCCTTAATAACCAATATTCACTAACAGAAGCGTATCAATTCTACTTTTATTTTTTCTATTTCCATTAATTTCATTTTAACAACACTTTCTCTGTATATTAAATCACACTTTGCGATATTTTTGTGAACTTTTTTTGAATAATTTTTGACTAATTTGTGTCAATGGCAATTCACTACTTATTATACTGCACTTTTTAAAATCTAGTTAAAAAATAATATGTATTTTATATGTATTTTCTAATCCTCCATTATAGTTCTAACAGACTCCAAATAGAGTTTCAACGTTTTTCACTATAATAATAGTGTAAAATAAAAATTATTTATTAGGATACTTAGAATAAAAAATTTACCTTAAAAATCTTGACTGAAATTCTGTTCTTTTTCCTATTTATTCGTTATGATGGGATAGGTACTTTTAATCTTTCTACTTTTTTCATTCATTATACTGTCAAGGAAATTCTTTGACAAATGTTTGAACTTTCTTAAGAGGTGAATTTTTTGCGACGCTCTTTGAAGTGGTTGGCTGTAGCCACTACAATCGGAATGATCTTTATATTAATTGGAGGAGCCTTAGTTACAAAAACTGGTTCAGGAATGGGATGCGGCCACTCTTGGCCATTATGTCATGGGAAATTTCTCCCTTTAGAAATATCTCCCAAATTAATCATTGAACTTGCCCATAGGCTTGTCTCAGGTGTAGTTGGAATCATGGTGTTAGTTCTTTCTATTTGGGCATGGAAGGAAATTGGTGATATAAGGGAAACAAAATTTCTTTCTTTTCTTTCATTCTTCTTTTTACTTCTGCAGGGATTAATTGGCGCTGCCGCTGTGAAATGGGGCCAATCTGATTTTGTGCTTGCCTTGCATTTTGGGATTTCACTCATTTCGTTCGCATCTGTATTTTTGTTAACACTGCTTATTTTTGAGGTTGATAAAAAATTTGAAGCAGATAAACTGGTAATTGACAAGCGAATGAGATTCCATATTGTAGCTGTATCTATTTATAGTTACCTGGTGATTTATTCCGGAGCTCTAGTACGCCATACAAAATCAAGCCTTGTTTGCCGGGATTGGCCTTTATGCTTAAATGATGCCCCTGCCCTTCCTAGTAATATGTACGAATGGGTGCAAATGGGACATAGGGCAGCAGCAGGAATCATTTTTATCTGGATTGCCTACATTACTCTTTTCGCCGTTCGCCATTATAAGGACCAAAAAGTTCTATATTGGGGTTGGATTATTGCCTTCGTCCTTGTTTGCTTACAAGTGATTGCAGGAGCATTGATTATTTTTACCAGCTTAAATCTTTATATCGCTTTGCTGCATGCCTTCTTTATTACGTGCCTGTTTGGCGTTTTAAGTTACTTTATCCTTCTATATTCTAGGACTAAAAGGGACCACTAAAAGAGTTGCCGAAATCTTTTCGGCAACTCTTTTTTTAAGCCTTATTTAGTTCAAGCAATAAATCACCTGTCTGAATTGCATCTCCGTTTACTACATAAATATCCTTTAATACCCCTGTAAATGGTGCTTGCACAGTTGTTTCCATTTTCATCGCTTCCGTAATCATTAAATGATCACCGCGTTCTACCCTTTCCCCCTTCTCCACTAGTACCTTAATAACTGTTCCTGGCATAGAGGCTGAAAGATGGAGTTCATTTTTTGGATCGGCTTTTAACCTCGATAATACCGTGGCTTTAATACTTTCATCTTTAATAACCACTTCACGGGACTGTCCATTCAATTCAAAATAAACAATTCTTGTTCCATCTGCTTGGGGCTGACCAATCGAGACAAGCTTTACAATCAGTGTTTTTCCTGTTTCGATCTCCACTTCAATTTCTTCACCCAGGCGCATACCATATAAAAATGTTGGGGTGTCTAGTACAGAAATATCTCCGAATTGTTCAACCGTCTTGGTATATTCCATTAATACCTTTGGATACAGTGCATAAGAGATAATTTCAAAGGTAGTAACTTGTCTGCCGAGTTCTTGAAATAACTCATTCTTAAGCTGTTCAAAATCAATTGATTCTAATAGCTCACCCGGTCTGACCTCTAAAGGTTTTTTTCCTTTTAAAATCACTTTTTGCAATTCCTCAGGAAAACCTCCATGAGGCTGACCTAGATATCCCTCAAATAACTCAATAACAGAATCAGGAAAATCAAGCGACTGCCCCTTTTGTAACACATCTTCCTCTGTCAGCTCATTTTGCACCATGAATAATGCCATATCTCCGACAACCTTTGAGGAAGGCGTAACCTTTACAATGTCACCAAACATTTTATTTACTCGGGTGTACATGTTTTTAACTTCATCCCAATGTTCTCCCAGCCCGACTGCTTTTGCCTGCTGCTGAAGATTACTGTATTGCCCCCCTGGCATTTCATGCTGATAGACTTCAGAATGCGGAGATAATATCCCACTCTCAAAATCCTGATAATACTTGCGGACATCCTCCCAGTAATAGGATAATTTTTCAAGTGCTTTGATATTAACAGCCGGTTTCCTGTTTGACCCTTCTAGAGCGTAATGTAAAGAATTAGCACTTGGCTGGGAGGTTAAGCCCGCCATTGTACTTAGGGCCGTATCCACGATATCTACACCACCATCTATGGCACGTGCATAAGTGAAAATTCCGTTTCCACTGGTATCATGTGTATGGAGATGGATTGGAATATCAACCGCTTCTTTTAATTCTGATACTAGCCTATAGGCTGCTTCCGGCTTCAATAAGCCTGCCATATCCTTTATTCCTAAAATATGAGCCCCCTGCTTCTCTAGTTCTTTTGCCAATGTTTTATAATAGGCCAGATTATATTTGGTTCTTGTTGGGTCCAAAATATCACCGGTGTAACAAATGGATGCCTCCGCAATTTTTCCTGTTTGTCTAACGGCATCAATAGCCGTTTCCATTCCTTTAACCCAGTTTAAGCTGTCGAAAATCCGAAACACATCAATTCCGGCAGAAGCCGATTGCTGAACAAACTCTTTTATTAAGTTGTCAGGGTAGTTTTTATAGCCGACGGCATTAGCACCGCGTATCAACATTTGAAACAAAACATTCGGAATTTTTTCACGTAGTGTTAATAAACGATTCCAAGGATCCTCTTTTAAGAAACGATAAGAAACATCAAATGTGGCACCGCCCCACATTTCAAAAGAAAATAACTCTGGTAAAAGTTTTGCTGCAGGTTCGGCAATTTGAACAATATCTGTTGTCCTCATGCGAGTCGCTAATAAGGATTGATGAGCGTCCCTAAAGGTCGTATCCGTTAGTAAGACCTGCTTTTGATTTTTAACCCAATCCATCAGCCCTTGTGCACCATACTTATCTAGTATTTGCTTGGTTCCTTCTTGGAAAGGCATGTCATATGGTAAGGCTGGGATTCTTGGCTTCGAAAATACGGGTCTTTTCTTTTTTTCAATGCCAGGAAAGCCATTTACGGTAACTGTTCCAATATAGCTAAGCATTTTCGTTCCACGGTCTTTACGTACCGGAAACATAAACAGCTCAGGGGTCGTGTCAATAAAAGACGTATCATATTCACCATTTCTAAACTTCTCATGTTTGACGACATTTTCTAAAAAGGGAATATTTGTTTTAATTCCTCTTATTCTAAATTCCTGTAAATTCCGAACCATTTTAGATGCAGCTTGTTCAAAAGATAATGCCCATGTTGAGAGCTTAACAAGCAATGAATCGTAATATGGTGTAATTACCGCACCTTGAAAGCCATTACCAGCATCTAATCGTACTCCAAATCCTCCTCCAGAACGGTAAGCCATTATTTTTCCTGTATCTGGCATAAAATTATTTAGGGGATCTTCTGTGGTAACACGTGACTGAATGGCATATCCATTCAGCTGGATTTTATCCTGCTCAGGAATCCCAATAATCGGACCATGGAGGTCATGACCCTCGGAAACTAAAACCTGCGTTTGCACGATATCAATCCCTGTTACCATTTCCGTTACGGTGTGTTCAACTTGTACGCGCGGGTTTACCTCAATAAAATAAAAGTCATTTCCTGCGACAAGAAATTCTACAGTACCAGCATTTATATAGGAAACATTGTTCATTAATTTTACGGCTGCATCGCATATCCTGCCCCGCAATTCATTAGAAATGGAGACACTTGGAGCAACCTCGACTACTTTTTGGTGTCGCCTTTGTACAGAGCAATCCCTGTCAAATAGATGGACTATATTCCCGTGTTTGTCACCAATGATTTGCACTTCAATATGCTTCGGTTTTTCAATTAATTTTTCCACATATACTTCGTCATTCCCAAATGCTGCTTTCGCTTCAGATTTAGCACGGTTAAATGCTTCCTTAACCTCTTCATGGCTCCTGACGATTCTCATCCCGCGGCCACCACCGCCGAGTGAAGCTTTAATAATAATCGGATATCCATGCCTCTCTGCAAAATCCTCTACTTCGGCAAGATTATTTACAGGACCATCACTTCCCGGAATGACGGGAATTTCCGCTAACTCTGCCTGCTGTCTTGCTTTAACCTTATCGCCAAACATATCAAGGTGTTTCGAGGTCGGACCAATAAAAATGATCCCTTCTTCTTCACATCGTTTGGCAAAATGAATATTTTCAGACAAAAATCCATAGCCCGGATGAATGGCATTGGCTCCACTTTTTTTAGCAATAGCAATGATGCCATTAATATCCAAATAGGCGTCAATTGGTTTTTTGCCTTCTCCAACTAAATAAGCTTCATCTGCCTTATAACGATGATACGCACCAGAATCTTCCTTTGAATAAATCGCAACAGTCCGAATATTCAGTTCTGTACAAGCGCGAAAAACCCTAATTGCTATTTCTCCCCTGTTGGCAACCAACACTTTATTGATTTGTCTAGTCACTAGTAGCACCTCAAATTCTATGTATTTTTAAAAACGCGAGGATCTTAAAAGGCCCCCGCGTTTTGATTAAAGATAAAAAACATTTCCATCACGATTCTGTTGTTTTTTGTCAGCTTGTTCTTGCTTATTTTTATATTTTTTTTCATATTTGACAAACATCGAAACATTAACAAGTATTCCAGTGGCGGCAGCAAGCATTAACAGGGATGAACCGCCGTAGCTAATATATGGCAGCGGCACACCAGTAAGCGGTATAATTCCTGATACACCAGCTAAATTGATAAAGGATTGGATCCCAATCATGCTGGATATCCCAATAGCAAGCAGACTTCCAAATGGGTCTTTACATTGTACACCAATATAAATTCCTCTCAATACCACATAGGCCAATAATAGAATGACGAAGCCCACACCCCAAATTCCTAGTTCTTCTGCAATAATAGCCATAATAAAATCTGTATGTGATTCCGGTAAATAGCCGAGTTTTTGAATACTCTTTCCTAAACCAAGTCCATTAACCCCTCCAGAGCCAATGGCTATGTATGAGTTTGCTAAATGAAAACCAGCATCCTGGGCATCAGCAAAGGGATTTTTTAGAACGTGAAAACGGCTCATTTGCTCCGCAGAAAATAATCTTCCAGTAGCCCATAAGACTAAAATCACCGGAATAAGAATGATAAGAGCCGATATTACTAATTTACCGATACTTTTAGGACTCATCCCAGAGGATAAAATGATAGTAGCTGCAATAAGAGCAATGATAAATGCCGTACCAAAGTCTGGCTGAATTATAATAAGAAAACATACTACAAACAGATATACCAAGGGCGGAAGGACACCCTTATTAAATTGATTGATATAGGCTTGCTTTTTTGCATAAACACTCGCTAAATAAATAATCACAGCCAGCTTTACAAACTCAGCGGGTTGAAATAAAAAACTCCCTAGTTGGTACCAGCTCTGTGCATTGTTCTTTGTTTGTCCAAATACAAATAAACCAAGCAGGGTAATTATTGAAGCAAATACCATTGGCACCTGAAACCATTTGGTAAACTGCATCATTTTATATGGAATGATAGCTGAAATAATAAAGATCAAAGCAAAAACTAGCAAAAATATTTTTTGTCTTTGATAGAAAAAATCGCTGGCAACTTCATATCTTTGGACCGCATAAGCCATACTTGCACTATAAATCATAACCAGACCAAAAGCACATAATAGGATTATGGCAATTATCAATGTATAATCATAGGATTTTAATATCTTTTTAACCATTTTATATTTCCTCATTTTCAAAATTAATTTACACATATTATTATAATGGATTCTGCAGTTCATTACTTGAGGAAATGTTACCGTTAAGATATTCATTCAATAGAGAATATTCTGAATAGGTTAATTAATAAAAAACCCAAACAATTCCACTCCATTGTTTGAGTTAATGACGTTTATTTTCTTAAAGATGCGTCATGCAAGGCAGATAATTCTCTTTCTAATTTATCTAAGATCGCCTTTCCATCCTTACCATCTATTAAGCCTAATCGAACAGCAAAGTCTATTTCTCTTGAAAGGCCAAACATTTGCGTATCCAACACCTCTTCATATAGAGGGCATTGAGGGGCCGTAAGATTGTCCATTTGCACTTTGATAAGCTTTAAAATTTTTTCAGCGTCAGCCTGCAATAAAGCAAAGGCTTTTTCCTGGTGATTCACGATCATTTCAGACGCCAACATTCATCCCCCCAATTCAGAGCGATTATACAACTTATCTATAAATTTTACCTTTTACTATCGAAAATTGCAAGAACAATAAGGTGTACTGCATGGATTATGACATTCCTATAAAAAAAAGCTATACTTAGTATTGTGAACTTTAGGGGGTAAAACAATGGAAAATATTATAATGATTACAGGAAAAGTGAAATATACGATAACTCTTGATCCTAGTGTCTGGATTTTCGACGACCGCCGCGTTGATTTAAACACGTATTTTTCGAATGAAAAAGAGAATGTGAATGCATTGGAAGAGTATACAAAAACTGTTTCAAAGCATTGGGATCGTGAAATTACTGAAGGAGCAATCTATCCGCCCACTTTAAAGACAGAGAAGAACTTTGAAAAAGTAAAAGTTATGACTGGCACCTTTGGAATTCCTTTTAAGCCATTCTTGCAAAATGCCGAACCAGCTGATGATGCCAGGGCTCTTGTCGTGCAATGTTCTGACAAGGACTATGAGTTTCCTCTAGATGAGGCCTATGAGTTAATCCTGGGCTTTTCTAAAAACGGGAAACCATTATCCCTTGATGGTCCTGTTCATGTATATTTAGGAAATGGCTCTAATCAGGAAAATCCTATTAAAGATGTAACAAAGTTCAAGGTTAAATAATAAAACGGGTGCCAAAGGGCGCCCGTTTTATTTTTTTAATTATAGTAAATCCGCGGCAAGCCTTGCTAAACCTGATCTTTCCCCTTTTAATAGTTTCACATGGCCTGATATGACCTGGTCTTTAAACCGTTCCACAACATACGTAAGACCATTGTTATAGGCATCAAGATAGGGATGATCGATTTGTTCCGGGTCACCCATTAAGACAATTTTACTTCCCTCTCCTACACGAGTTAAAATCGTTTTTACTTCATGTTTTGTCAGGTTCTGCGCTTCGTCAATGATAATAAACTGTTTTGGTAAACTTCTGCCGCGAATATATGTTAACGCCTCAACCTCAATTGAGCCCATCCCTGCTAAAATTGCATCTAATTCACCTGGTTTTTTTGTATTAAATAGAAATTCTAAATTGTCGTAAATAGGCTGCATCCACGGCCGCAGCTTTTCCTGCTTTTCTCCCGGCAAAAACCCCAAATCCTTTCCAACCGGTACGATGGGCCTCGCGACCAAGAGCTTTTTATATTCCCGGAAATCCTCTGTCTGCATTAAACCAGCAGCAAGGGCCAGCAAGGTTTTTCCAGTTCCTGCCTTTCCAATTAAGGTGACAAGTGGTACATCCTTTCGCAACAATAGTTCAATTGCCATCGTTTGCTGGACATTCCTTGGATGAATTCCCCAAACATGTTCTTGATTTAAAACCAATTTCTTCACTTTTTTACTGGTTTTATCGACCATCCCTATTGCTGAAGCTGAAGTGCCATTGGAATCTTTCATGATGAGAAACTGATTTGGATAAAAAGGATGATTCGCTATTTCTGAAAGAATTAATTCTCCTTTTTCATAATAGCGGCCCAATAACTCAATTGGTATAAATACCTCATAGAAACCCGTATATATATGGTCGATTTCCACAACACGGTCATTTAAAAAATCCTCTGCATCTAAGCCAATCGCATCTGCTTTTACCCTGACAAGAGCATCTTTACTGACAAGAATTACCGGTTTTCCATTTTCCTTTGTTTGCTCTTCTAAGTATAAATTTTTGGCCACCGCAAGGATGCGGTTGTCATTTGTTTTTTCGATAAAAATGTCTTGAAGCTCATGAAAGGTGCGATGATTTAACTCGATTCTGATTGTCCCCCCATTTTCGAGTGGAATCTTTTCATGAAGCTTGCCTGAGGCCCTAAGACCATCAATTAATCTTGATACATGTCTTGCATTTCTCCCGACTTCATCCATGTACCTCTTCTTTGAGTCCACTTCTTCGAGAACGACTGCAGGAATAACAACTTCATTGTCTTCAAAGGAGAAAATGGAATACGGGTCTTGTAGCAAGACATTTGTATCTAACACGTATATTTTGCTCAAAGCGACGCCTCCGCTTCACTTGGTGTAAGGCTTGTTAAATATGGATTAAACAAACCTTTTGCTAGATTGGACTTTGGTAAAATATATGTTTATTGGAATAAAGATAGAAGACGTTCCGCACAATAAATGTTAACAAGACTTTCTTTAAGGTGGGGTTAAAATGAAGTATTTTTTGATGACATTTACTATCTGTTTACTTCTTGGCGGCTGTAATCCCGATAATAATAAAGAAACAGCAAAAAACGGAAATCAGTCGTTAGTAAATGTTAAAAACAGTTATATTGAAAATGTTGATCGTAAAACAGGACAGCAAATATCCAAGCGGTTGGTCAAGTTGGCAACCAGTATACCTAATGTAAATGATGCAACTGCCGTTGTTTTGGGTAAATATGCGATTGTCGGAATTGACGTGAATTCAAAAATTGATCGTTCTCAGGTAGGCTCCATTAAATATTCCGTTGCTGAGAGCTTAAAAAAGGATCCTTATGGGGCGAATGCGGTTGTCGTGGCTGACGCTGATACAACCCAGCGCATAAAAGAAATACAAGCAGATATAAATAAAGGAAGACCTGTTCAAGGTATTATGGAGGAGCTGGCAGATGTTGCAGGCCGGCTAATGCCAGAGATACCAGGAGACTTAATTACACCAAGTCCGAAAAACGCAACGGATAAACCGGACAAAAAGTTGCCATCAGACGAAGAAAAAAAGCTTAACAAGGAACAGGAAGATCAATCCAATCATTATAAATGAAAAAAGCTTAGGATTTCCTAAGCTTTTTTCATTGCTTCCATAACCTGTCGATCTAATTTTTCTGCTGCATTTTTATCATATGTTTTATCGTATTGTACTTCTGTGACTATTTTTGATCCGTAAAACATTACATCTCTTACTTCTTTAATAGTTATTTCCACCAAAGCCAATTTTAACGGGACATCAGGAAGTCTTTCTTCTTTAATGATTGCTTCTCCCTGAATCGAATATGTAGATTCGTTAGCAATTAAATTAATGACTGCTTTGTTATTATTTTTAATATTCTCGAGAATTCTCGAACGGTTATCGACTGCAAAGTAAATCGTACCTTCATCTTTCGCTAGTACCCAGGAAATTGCACTAACATTAGGGCCTCCCGTTTCATGATCAATTGTGGCTAATGTAACGAATCTTTCCTTTTGCAGTTCATCATATAAAGGCTTTATTAGTCTTTCTTCAACCTGATTTGCCATTCTTACAACCCCTTCATTATTTCCAAATATCTATTTTAAAACAGATATTCTCATATTACTACTATCCCTTTTTTTTAACAACCTAAACACTTATTTTACGTAACGCCCTTTGAACTGGTATAGTATAATAAAATTATTCCATTTTGATAAATAAATTAAGAGGTGCTTTAATGAGAGTTAAATGTGTAATTTGCGATAAAATTGAAGCGATTGAAGATGAGTCATTAGCCGCAAAGAGGCTCCGAAATCGACCAATCCATACATACATGTGTAAAAGCTGCAGCGAGAGAATTGCTAAGAAGACAAATGCCAGAATAGATACAGGTAATTTTAAGTTCTATAGGGCAAAATCCGAGAAAGATGAATGGTAAAAAGGATGAAGGCATATCCCTTTCGGGATATGCCTTCTTTTTTATTCTTCGGTTGGGTAGTTCTCATACTTTTCTGGCTCTTGATTAATTTGATTGAGCATTACCTCAATTAATTCACGGGGATACCGTGTTTTTTTATTTTCCCCGTTTTGTTGATAAGACAAATAGTACATCATATCATCGGTTGTGATTTCTATATTCGATACATGATGCTGTGAGGTTAAAATATCATCAAAAAGATCTAGCGTTTCTTTAGCGGCTGAATCATCGGGACGCGCATCGCTGACAATCTTTATCGTAAGCCAATTATACAGTTCATCCTGTAAGGATTTCATTACTTTTAACCCCCGTTACTTTGCTTCTGTCTGCTGTTTCTTCGATTGGTGTAAGCGGATTTTATATATAATTAATATTAAAGCCGCAACAACAAGTCCTTCGGCAACAGGCAAAAAGATGCCCAAAAAAGTAAGAATTGTACATCCTACACATAAAAAGATGTAAATGATAATTGATTTACCAAGCGGCAGCTTTTTGGCAAAACCCAGTTTATATACAACAATCGAAAGTGCAACAATTGTTAGATATAAAAGCCACATTCCCACTTTGGGCTGTTCGCTTACCTTATAGAGTGCAGCAAAGAATGAGAGGCGTTCTGCAACATCCACGATAAAACCTCCTAATTAACTCATTTCAGCGTATTTCTTCTTTTTCGCCATTTTTTCACGTTCATTTTTATCAAGAATCTTCTTCCGAAGTCGGATTGATTCAGGAGTTACTTCGCAATATTCGTCATCATTTAAATACTCTAATGATTCCTCTAATGTCATGATTCGAGGTTTCTTAATGACAGATGTTTGGTCTTTATTAGCAGAACGAACATTCGTTGCTTGTTTCATCTTCGTAATATTGACAGTTAAGTCATTTTCACGAGTGTGCTCTCCGACGATCATGCCTTCGTAAATTTCTGTACCTGGTTCAACGAAAATCGTGCCACGGTCTTCAACCTGCATGATACCATAGGTGGAAGCTTTTCCAGATTCCATGGAAACAAGTACACCTTGATGTCTGCCGCCAACATTCCCTTGAACCATCGGCTGATAGCTATCGAAGGTATGATTAATAATTCCATAACCGCGTGTCATTGTTAAGAACTCTGTAGTATAGCCAATTAAACCTCGAGCAGGAACATTAAAGATCAAGCGAACCTGTCCAGTACCGTTATTTATCATATCAAGCATTTCACCTTTACGGGCACCGATGGATTCCATCACTGCACCGGTATGCTCTTCTGGAACATCGATTTGAACTCTCTCAATCGGTTCGCATCGAACGCCATCAATCTCCTTCACAATTACTTCTGGTTTAGAAACCTGAAGCTCATACCCTTCACGGCGCATATTTTCAATCAAGATAGATAAATGCAGCTCTCCACGGCCTGAGACAATCCAAGCATCCGGTGAATCGGTATTATCAACACGCAAGCTAACATCTGTTTGTAATTGAGCACGAAGTCTTTCCTCAATTTTTCTCGAGGTTAAATACTTACCTTCTCTTCCAGCAAATGGGCTGTTATTAACTACAAAAGTCATTTGAAGTGTCGGTTCATCGATTCTTAAAATCGGTAATGCGTCCTGATGTTCAACAGGACAAACCGTTTCACCAACATTAATATCTTCCATACCGGAAACAGCAATTAAATCTCCAGCTTTTGCTTCTTGAACTTCTTCGCGTTTTAAACCAAAGAAACCAAAAATTTTGGTAACACGGAATTGTTTTACAGATCCGTCTAATTTCATCAATGCAACTTGCTGTCCAACCTTCATTGTTCCACGGAAAACGCGGCCAATTCCAATTCTTCCAACATAGTCATTATAGTCTAGAAGTGCTACCTGGAATTGAAGCGGCTCGTCGCGGTTATCAATCGGTGCTGGGATATGTTCAACAATGGCATCATACAAGGATTGCATGTTTTCGTCTTGTTTGTCTGAATCAGTGCTGGCAGTACCATTTATAGCTGAAGCATAGATAACTGGGAACTCAAGTTGGTCCTCTGTTGCATCAAGCTCGATAAATAAATCAATTACTTCATCGATTACTTCTGCAGGACGCGCAAAATCACGGTCAATTTTATTGACCACAACAATTGGAGTTAAGTTTTGCTCTAATGCTTTCTTAAGAACAAAACGAGTTTGCGGCATACATCCTTCGTAGGCGTCAACCACAAGCAATACCCCATCAACCATTTTCATAATACGCTCAACTTCTCCTCCGAAGTCTGCGTGTCCAGGTGTATCTAAAATATTGATTCGGGTATCTTTATATTGAATCGCCGTATTTTTCGCAAGGATAGTTATTCCGCGCTCTCTTTCCAAATCATTCGAGTCCATCGCACGCTCTTCCACGTGTTCATTCGAACGGAATGTACCTGATTGTTTTAACAATTGGTCAACCAACGTTGTTTTTCCATGGTCAACGTGGGCTATTATCGCAATATTACGAATATCTTCTCTAATTTTCAAAAATTTCCACTCCTGCCTATATTCTATAAAAAATAAAACTATTTATAGTTTCCCATTTACAACTAAAACATTATACCATAATTAAAGTGGAAACCTAATAGCATTTTATGTAGAATGAAAATAAATATAAATTTGAGGGGCAAAAATAATGAAAAACATTAAATGGCCATTACTGATTTATGCGATTTTAGCTGCAGCAAGTATTATGGGGATTGGCGTTGCCATAAGTGAAAAAAGCTTGCTTGGGATTATCGGCTGTATACTGGCAGTGATTGTTATAATGGGACTAGGTTTTTCCACAAAAAAAAGAATGCGCGAAAACGGTAAACTATAAGCAAAGCGCAAGCGCCTTGGTCAGCCCCGACAAGCATAAGACGGTCCCAAAAGGAAGGCGCTTTTTGCCTTCATTTTGGGAGTGGCTTATGACCTCGAGGGGCTAGGCGCTGGAGCTAGACAATTCTCGAAGACGAAATATTTACTTTCTTATCAATTAAAAAAGAAGCCATTTGTTTTGGCTTCTTTTACCATTTTCCATCCTTTAAATATTCCTTCAGTATCGTCTGGTGGAGACCTGCTTTGGCAGCGAAAAGGGAATCCTGGGTTAGAAAATCCAGCTTTTCTCCTCTTAAATTTGTAACAATCCCGCCTAATTCCTCTATTATGACCACTCCAGCAGCATAATCCCATGGCGATAACCTCATGGAAAGGTATGCATCCACTCTTCCCGTAGCCACAAACACCAGTTCAAGGGCAGCTGTCCCATATGACCTTGTTCCTCGGGCAGCCCGTACTAATGGTATCATTAAATTATGATCGATTCGACGATTCTCCATAACCCATGTCGCATTCAAGGCAATAATCGATTCTTGTACGGTCGTTTCCTCTAAGGGAGGAATAGGGATTTCATTTAAATAAGCCCCTTTGCCATTAAATGCATGATATAACTCATTATGGACCACATCATAAATAATCCCAATTTTTCCTATACCGTTTTCATATATACCAAGGGAAATGGCGAAATTCCTTTGCTGATGAATAAAGTTCATCGTTCCATCAATGGGGTCAATGATCCAAACGATACCTTCAAGGCTTGTCAGTTTGTCTCCAAAACCCTCTTCCCCCATGATTTTATCCTCAGGGTAAACCTCTTTTATTTTCGCAATAAAAAATTGTTCAATTTCCTTGTCCATATTCGTGACTAGATCATTGGGGTTTGATTTCGACTGAATATTTAAAGTTTTATCAAAGGAGGAACGGATCCTGTCACCAGCTTCTAATACCCATTCCTTTGCGTTGGCATAAATGCTTTCCCAATTCATGATTCCCCTCCAAAAATAAATGGATTATTTTTCGAAATTCCTATGTAGTAGTAGTATTTATAGCTTAATCAAAATAGTCATGCATATCAACTTTTGTTCCGAATTTTATTATCGCTGCACAATAACAAACGAACTCCCCTCACTGTTTGGAGTTCGTTTTAAATAAGTAGTATTTCAATCTTCATTCTAACTTGTTACCCCTTAGAAATAGATTAATCCCAATTAAAATGCTTTTAATCGTAATAATTCTTGGCGGATTTTTTCTAACTTTTGTTTACATTCCTTCATTTTCTTTTCATTTTTTTCTTCGATTGCCTCAAATAATACAGCTAATTCATAATCCATTTCCAATCTTAACACTGCTGCTCTTTCTTTATCGCTTGCTTTTTTTAATGAAGTATTCATCAATTGTTTCACACTTCTCCTCCCCTTCCGAAGATTTTTTTCAATTTTTCAGATTATTTTTTACTGTATAATATGAGCCAGATTGTTATGTTGCAACAAATATGTGCTTTAACCTAGAAATGCTTCAAATTTCTTGTCTTTTCCCTGATATGCTACAATAAATGACAAATGGCTGGTTGGGGGTAAAAGAAATGGTGGATTTCAAAGGATTTACAAATGAAGATTTTGATGTCTTTTTAATAGATGGTTTAGAGGCTAGAATGGAGGCACTAAAAGAAACTATTCGTCCTAAATTAGAAAAATTAGGAGAATATTTCGCACCAACGTTATCACAAGTAACAGGGGATGAAATGTTTGTCCATGTTGCAAAGCATGCCAGAAGGACAATCAATCCGCCAAAGGACACTTGGGTCGCCTTCGCAAATAATTCCCGCGGTTATAAAATGCTTCCCCATTTTCAAATAGGCTTATGGAACACTCATTTATTCATTTGGTTTGCAGTTATTTATGAAGCTCCACAAAAAGAAGTGATTGGGGCTAGGCTTGCTAAAAAGATAAATAAACTTTTCAAAGAAACTCCTAAAGACTATGTATGGTCAGGTGATCATATGAAACCCGATGTTGTTATACATGGGGACATGACAAAAAAGGATCTGCAATCCTTATTCGACCGTTTTCAAAACATAAAAAAGGCAGAATTATTATGTGGGTATACAATTGGCAGAGAAGCTGTAATCGAAATGGGGTCAGATGGACTATTACAAAAAATTGATGAAGTTTTTAATCAAGTGGCCCCGCTTTATAAAATCGCACAAAACATTAAATAAGAAAAAGCTCCTGAACAAAATTCAGGAGCTTTTCCTATTTACCTCATTAATATACGTTCTCCAGATGGTGCTTCTTTTGCCTTTTTTATAGTACGGTAGGATGAATAACCGCTTATTTCTTCAAATTCTCCACAAAGCGTTTTCTCCTGCGCTTTGCTTGGGACAATCTCTTTAAAACGGCGGTAAATCATCATTACCTCATCGCGTTCAATTCCTTTTTCATAAGCCCTCTCAATTGCTTCAAAAAAGTTAATGACCTCGACGATTTCATCAGTTGTCCAGCTATAATCAATCGGGTATTGGTACTCCATTTCTTCACCTTCTTACTAATCATTCAAGAGTATCATACCTTATTTTCCCCATTTGGTACGAATTTGTTCCGCATCGTTAATCATTATCTCGAAAAGTTCTGCTACTGTTGGTACATCCTTTATAAGGCCCATTACCTGTCCAGCCCATGCAAAGCCTTCATCAACAGTACCCTCATAAATATACCGTTTATTAGCCATTCCACTAATAAAATCTTTTAACTTATCATAATCACCCTTATTTTTTTCAATTTCGAGGATTTTTTCAGTCCAGCTGTTCGCTAGCGCCCGGGCAGGTGCGCCTAAGGTACGTTTAATAACCACCGTATCGGTTTCTGTTCCTTCTACTAGTGCTTGTTTATATACCTCATTTGCATGAATACATTCTTTTGTGGCAATAAACCTTGTTCCCATTTCAATTCCTTCTGCCCCTAAACTTAGTGCTGCCATCAACCCTCTGCCATCACCTATACCCCCGGAAGCAATAACCGGGATAGAAACACTATCAACAACTTGTGGAATTAGCACCATTGTACCGATGTCGTCACGTCCAAGATGCCCTCCGCCTTCCTGCCCCACTACCATGACCGCATCGGCTCCCAGCTCTTCCGCTTTAACCGCTTGTCTCCTTGCTGCCACAAGTACGAGTGTTTTTATAGATGTTCCTTTTAATTGTTCAAAAATAGGCGCTGGATTGCCGCCTGTCATCGAAATGACCGGTACTTCTTCATCAATGGCAACCTTCAGGAAGTCAGAGAATGGTCTGCCATGCTGACCAATGGCAAAATTAACCCCAAACGGATTATTAGTTAATTGCTTTACCTTCCTTATTTCTTCCCTAAGCTGCTCTGGATTAGCTAAAGACATCCCGGTGATTTGACCAAGTCCCCCAGCATTTGAAACCGCTGCTGCTAAATCGGAATACGCTAAGTATGCAAGTCCCCCTTGAATAATGGGATAGCGAATGTTAAGTATATCTGTAACCCTTGTTTGCCACTTCAATTTAATTTCCTCCTAAAAATTTTCATTCTTTCTTATTTCGTTATAAAAGGGTAATTTTCCTGTTAAAAAGGAAAACTAAAACAAATAAACCTATGCAAGGTAAACGATTAGTGCTATAATGCTTTTGTTTTATGTTTATAAAATGATAAAATGAGTATTTTTTTCATAAAGAGGTGTGGTTATAAATTGTCGCAAAATCAAACACCGTTATTTAGCGGGTTATTAGAGCATGCAAAAAGAAATCCAATACAATTCCATATTCCTGGCCATAAAAAAGGGGCTGGAATTGATCCAGAATTTCGAAATTTTATCGGTGACAATGCACTGTCTATTGACTTAATTAATATAGGACCGCTTGATGATTTGCATTCACCAAAGGGGATGATCAAAGAAGCTCAGAATTTAGCAGCTGAGGCCTTTGGGGCAGATCATACTTTTTTCTCAGTACAAGGTACAAGCGGGGCCATCATGACCATGGTTATGGCCGTATGTGGTCCAGGTGAAAAAATTATCGTTCCTAGAAACGTCCATAAATCCGTCATGTCTGCAATCGTTTTTTCTGGGGCTATTCCAGTATTTATACATCCAGAAATCGACATAGAACTAGGTATCTCCCATGGAATAACAACTGAGTCTGTTGAAAGAGCTCTCGAGCAGCACCCTGATGCAAAAGGGGTTCTCGTTATAAATCCGACCTACTTCGGCATTTCTGCTGATTTAAAGAAAATAGTTGAGATTGCCCATTCTTATGATGTTCCTGTCCTTGTTGATGAAGCACATGGCGTCCATATTCATTTTCATGATGAACTGCCGCTTTCCGCTATGCAGGCTGGCGCGGATATGGCAGCCACTAGTGTCCATAAACTGGGCGGCTCACTGACTCAAAGCTCCATCTTGAATGTAAAAGAAGGTCTAGTTTCAGTTAAACATGTTCAATCCATTTTAAGTATGCTGACAACAACCTCAACATCCTATCTATTGCTTGCTTCACTTGACGTGGCACGAAAGCAGTTAGCAACAAAAGGAAAAGAATTAATTGATAAGACAATTAGTCTAGCCCAGTCGATACGAAAAAGCATTAACGAAATTGACCATATATATTGCGTCGGCGAAGAAATATTGGGTTCAAAAGCCACCTATGATTATGATCCGACTAAGTTGATTATTTCTGTAAAGGATTTAGGTTTAACGGGTTTTGATGTTGAAAAATGGCTTAGAGAAAAACATAACATTGAAGTTGAATTATCAGACCTATATAATATCCTTTGCATCATTACATTAGGGGACACCGAGTACGAAGCAGATCTTCTAGTTACTGCCTTAAAAGATTTAGCTGAAGAATGCGCACACCGTGCTGAAAAAGTAGAACCGCTAGAAGTCCTGCTGCCTGAGATCCCTGTGCTTGCTTTAACACCAAGAGATGCCTTTTATGCGGATACTGAAGTGATTCCATTTGCAGAATCAGAAGGAAGAATCATTGCGGAATTTGTTATGGTCTACCCACCTGGTATCCCAATTTTTATTCCTGGTGAAATAATTACAGAAGAAAACCTTTATTATATCAAGAAAAACCTAGAAGTTGGCCTGCCTGTTCAGGGACCAGAAGACGATGAACTAAAAACGATTCACGTAATAAAAGAATATAAAGCCATAAAATAAAAAGACAGGATTCCAAATACGGAATCCTGTTTTAATTTTATAAGGACAATTATTTATACTTCTTCGTGGCTGTGCTGGTCTTCGCAGCAATTGCACTTAGAATAAAGCACTGTTACTTTTTCATCTTCAAAATGATCAATAGTAGAGTTACAAGTTTGGCATACTAGAGTACCCATCTTTTCAATCCCCTTTTCATTAATTGAATAATTAACATTTTGAAAGCGTTTAAATATCCCTTAAGACAATAATAATATATCACATTTAAATTTTCAAGCCCAAATTGTATGTCACATTTAAAAAAATAAACATAAAAAAGACCCCTAGAGGCCTTTTTTATTTCTTTATTCATACTGGGTGATGAAAGGAATAGCCGGTAATGCTTCACTAAAAAATTCAGCCAAATCAGTCGCTTGTTGTTTGTCAGGGATACGGAATACGGTTTGAAGGTAATCAATATCTTCAATATCTTTGGGGTCGAGGAGAGTTGAACGGCCAGTTTGCATGCAGATGACCAGAGGTTTTCCGAAAAACATATTTGTGTAAATAATGCCAAAGTCGTAGCGGGTATGTTCTGTTGTAAAGCCGATAAACCTCACTTTTGCATTTTCGTGCTCATCATAGAGCTTGTCAAATAACTCCATTTGACTCCTCCTTTTTCTTAGAATATTTAGAATATTATTATAATTTATTTTTGGTAAATTGACAAGAATTCTTGACATTTTATTTGTAAGTGTTGTCATCACTTTTTGTTCAGTGCTAGAATAGAAGGGCATATATTAACGGACTAGTGAGGGGGAATGATGATGGCTGAAAATGCATTTATTAAACTTGTGCCTTCATCTGCGAAACAAACTATATCTATTGAAGAGGTAAAGGAATTATTTCATTTTTATAAAGACATTACAGCTAAAACAGGGGATCAACTAAACTGGCAATATGGCGAATCTGCTTTCCCATATGAAATAAAGGAAACCGAAGAAGGGAAAGGCTTCTGGTTTTATTTACATTCTGACAATGACCGTTACAAGGCTATTTTATTGGGTATCGACAAGGAAACCATTCGAGAGGAAAATGGGCAAGAACGAGAACAATCTTACATACAAGTGACTCTGCCTGAACAATCCACCTTCGGAGATAAAGGGAAGGCTAATGAATTTTGTAAATTCCTTGCAAAAAAGCTTCAAGGTGAACTGCATCTTTTTAATGAAAGAATCATGTATTATTATCCTAGGAAATAAACTATGAAAGCTCCATTATGGGGGCTTTTTTTAATGGATAAAAAGAGCCATTGTATAGTGAATGGAAGTATAAATGACTAAGCTTAAGGTTGTAATGAAGAGCGTTTTCCGTGCTGATCTTGTTACTTGATTGCCAATTAAATATGCTAAATAAAAAAATATAAAGAACATTATAACCTTATAAATTAATTGATCATGTTTTGATAACCATTCAATAAAGGTATATCCACTCCAAATGATAAATTGCAGCATCATGACAATATAGACCCTCACATTTATCACCACACCAAATGCATTTATCTATATATTTATTCGCTAAAAAAAAATAAAGTCCTTTCCTTTATGACAAGGAGAAGGACTTTATTTATACTTTTACTTCATAATATGGATTGGGCTTCCAAGTGCAACCTCAGCTGCTTCCATTGTTATTTCACCAAGTGTAGGATGCGCATGAATGGTCATTGCAAGGTCTTCAGCAGTCATTCCTGCTTCAATTGCCAGACCAAGCTCGGCAATCATATCTGACGCACTTGCACCAGCAATTTGTGCACCAATGACAAGGCCGTCTTCTTTACGTGTAATTAATTTTAAGAAACCATCACTGCTATCGAGTGATAAAGCACGTCCGTTTGCCGCAAATGGGAATTTTGCCGCAATCACTTCAATGCCTTCTTCTTTAGCCTGTGATTCAGTGTATCCTACTGAAGCCAATTCAGGATCAGAGAAAACAACTGCTGGAATTCCTAAGTAATCAATTTCAGAAGGGTGACCGGCAATCGCTTCAGCCGCAATTTTTGCTTCATATGATGCCTTATGTGCTAGTTGAGGTCCGGCAACAACATCACCAATCGCATAGATATTACTAATATTAGTACGGCATTGCTTGTCAATTTCAATAAGGCCGCGGTCAGATAATTGTACACCAACTTGTTCAAGTCCCATTTCATCTGTGTTAGGACGTCGCCCAACCATGACAAATACATAATCAGCTTCAATTTTCTTTTCTTCACCTTTTGTTTCAAAAGTGACAACCACACCAGTTTCAGTTTCTTCTACACCCTTGGCTAACGCTTTCGTATAGAATTCTGCACCCTTTTTCTTCATGGTGCGCTTAACAAGTGCTGCCATTTGCTTATCAAATGTGCCGAGACCTAGAATTTCTTCAGCACCTTCTAATACTGTTACTTGACTGCCAAAGTTTGCATAGGCTCCACCAAGTTCGATTCCAATGACACCGCCGCCAATGACAACGATTTTTTCTGGAATTTCATTTAAATTTAAAGCACCCGTTGAGTTAAGAATACGTTTTGAATATTTAAATGCTGGCAGCTCAATAGGACGGGAACCAGTTGCAATAATCGCATTCTTAAAGGTATATGTTTGAGCTGAATCTTCATTAATTACCCGTAGTGTATTGGCATCAACAAAATACGCTTCACCACGGACAATGTCAGCCTTATTACCTTTTAATAGTCCTTCTACACCGCCAGTTAACTTTTTCACGATTCCTGCTTTAAATTCTTGAACCTTTGAAAAGTCAACCTTAACATTTTCAGCAGTTATTCCAAAGCCTTCTGAATGTTTGGCTGTTTCATAACGGTGTCCTGCAGCGATTAATGCTTTAGAAGGAATACATCCTACATTCAGGCATACCCCGCCGACATATTCTTTCTCAACAATCGTTACTTTTTGTCCCAGTTGAGCAGCACGAATGGCTGCGACATATCCCCCTGGGCCTGCTCCGATGACTATAGTATCTGTTTCAATTGGGAAATCTCCAACTACCATTTATTACGCCTCCATTAATAATAGTTCTGGATCGTTCAACAATCGTTTGATGTGATTTAGAGCACTTTGTGCTGTAGCACCGTCAATCATACGGTGGTCAAAGCTTAATGAAAGTGCCAATACAGGTGCAGCAACAATTTCACCATCTCTTACAATCGGCTTTTCAGCAATTCTGCCTACACCAAGGATGGCTACTTCAGGGTGATTGATTACCGGAGTAAACCATTGCCCGCCTGCAGAACCAATATTAGAAATCGTGCATGATGCGCCCTTCATTTCGTTTGGAGCAAGCTTTCCATCTCGCGCTTTTGTTGCCAATTCGTTAATATCATTTGAAATGGAGAAAACTGACTTCCGATCTGCGTCTTTAACGACAGGAACCATCAAGCCCTTTTCTGTATCTGCAGCAATTCCGATATTATAGTAATGCTTATGAATAATCTCGCTTGTTGCATCATCCAGAGATGTATTTAATGCTGGGAATTCACGCAATGCGCTCGTTAAAGCTTTTACGATATATGGTAAGAAAGTCAGCTTGATACCTTTTGCTGCCGCAACTTCTTTGAATTTCTTACGATGTGATACAAGCTTTGTAACATCCACTTCATCCATTAACGTTACGTGTGGAGCAGTATGCTTGGAATTCACCATTGCTTTGGCAATAGCTTTTCGGATTCCGCTCATTTTTTCACGAGTTTCAGGGTATTCTCCCTGTGGAATTGGAGCTGCTGCTTTTGGTGCTTCTGCTGCCTGAGTTTCTGCTTGAACAGGAGCCGCTACGGCAGCTTGTGGTGCTGGTGCTGCTGCTTGTGCGCCGCCAGATAAGAAAGTTTCAATATCTGCTTTCATAATCCGCCCATTTTTTCCTGATCCTGCAACTAAAGCAATGTCCACACCTTTATCACGTGCAAATTTTCGAACAGATGGCATCGCAATAATACGGCGGTTTGGATCTACTTCTACTTGTGGCTGAGCTGGAACTGGTGCCGCAGCAGGAGCAGCTTGAGGTGCAGCTTCAGCCTTTGCTTCTGGCGCAGGCGCCGGTACTGCCGGTGTTTCCGCTGGAGCAGGTGCTTCATCACCATGATCGCCCTTAAATTGTAAGTTTTCATATCCAGGTGCATCAAAAGTTACAAGGACCTGTCCAACAGTTGCTACAGTTCCCTCTCCAACTAATACTTCTAAAACAGTTCCCTCAACAGGCGAAGGAATTTCAACGACTGCTTTATCATTTTGGATTTCACAAAGAACATCATCTTCCTGAACTTTATCACCTGGTTTAATAAACCATTTGACAATTTCCCCTTCGTGAATACCCTCACCAATGTCAGGCATTTTAAATTGAAATGTGGTTGCGGTTGCGCTCACTTGGATTCATCCTCCTATTTTAGTTAGATTTCTGTAGAACAGAATTAGAATGATAAAACTTTTTTCGCTGTCTCAATAACGTCTTTATAATTTGGCAGCCAAACAGATTCTGCTTGAGAGAAAGGATAAATCGTATCTGCTGCAGCAACACGTAATACAGGAGCTTCTAAGCTTAAAATAGCCCGATCATTGATTTCAGCAACCACGTTTGCTGCTACTCCCGCTTGCTTTTGTGCTTCTTGAACCACAATTGCCCGTCCTGTTTTTTCAACCGACGCAATAATTGTGTCAATATCAAGAGGACTAATTGTTCTTAGGTCAATAACTTCGACAGAATGCCCCTCTTTTGCTAATTCATCCGCTGCCTTTAATGATTCATGAACCATTGCTCCGTAAGTAACAATGGATAGATCTGTACCTTCACGCTTTACATCAGCCTTCCCAAGAGGAATTGTATACTCTTCTTCAGGAACCTCTTGACGGAATGCACGATATAATTTTAAATGCTCAAGGAAAATAACTGGGTCATTATCACGAATGGCAGACAACAATAATCCTTTAGCATCATATGGTGTGGATGGAACAACGACTTTTAAACCGGGTGTTTGGGCCATTAAACCTTCTAAACTGTCTGAATGAAGCTCAGGTGTATGAACACCCCCGCCAAATGGAGAACGAACAGTTATTGGCATATTATAGCGGCCGCCTGAACGGTAGCGCATACGAGACATTTGACCGGCAATGGAGTCCATAACTTCAAAAACAAATCCAAAGAATTGAATTTCAGGGACTGGACGGAAGCCTGTCAGCGCCAAACCGATCGCCAATCCTCCAATTCCAGATTCAGCAAGAGGAGTGTCAAATACACGGTCCTCTGTAAATTCTTTTTGCAAGCCTTCAGTTGCACGGAATACACCGCCGTTTACACCAACGTCTTCACCAAAAACCAATGTATTTGGATCATTCCGAAGCTCCGTACGCAGTGCATCGGTTATAGCTTGAATCATTGTCATTTGAGCCATGACTTACTTCGACTCCTTTGCTTTATAGATTTCATATTGCTCTTTCAAGTTATAAGGCATTTCTTCAAACATCATGGACATAAGGTCAGTAACCTTTTGCTTTGGAGCAGCGTCAGCTTTTTTGATTGCTTCTTTAATATCCTCTTTTGCTTGTTCGATTACTTGATTTTCCTTCTCTTCATTCCATAATCCTTTCTTCTCAAGGAACTTACGGAAACGTACTAAAGGATCTTTCTTTTCCCATTCATTATCAAGATCAGCCGTACGATAACGGGTAGGGTCATCACCGGCCATAGTATGTGGACCATAGCGATAAGTTAAAGTTTCGATTAAAGTTGGCCCTTCACCGTTGACAGCACGTTCACGTGCATCACGAACTGCTGCATAGACAGCTAATGGATCCATTCCGTCAACTTGAATGCCAGGGATACCTGCCGCAACCGCTTTTTGAGCAATTGTTTTTGCAGCTGATTGTTTTTCAACTGGAGTCGAAATAGCAAAACGATTATTTTGCACAATAAAAATCGCTGGTGCTTTAAACGCGCCTGCAAAGTTAATTCCTTCATAGAAATCCCCTTGAGAAGCACCGCCGTCACCAGTGTAGGTAATAGCAACAGCTTTCTTGCCACTCTTTTTATATCCTAAGGCAACTCCTGCAGCTTGAATATACTGTGCGCCAATAATAATTTGCGGTGATAGGACATTCACACCCTCAGGAATTTGGTTACCTTGGAAGTGTCCACGTGAGAATAAAAATGCTTGGTATAACGGCAGTCCATGCCAAATTAATTGTGGTACATCACGGTATCCAGGTAATATAAAATCTTCTTTTTCAAGAGCGAATTGAGATGCTAATTGTGATGCTTCCTGCCCTGCGGTTGGTGCATAAAATCCTAGTCTGCCTTGACGGTTTAGAGAAATCGAACGTTGATCAAGGATACGTGTATATACCATGCGGCGCATTAGTTCCTGAAGCTGGTCATCCGTTAGTTCCGGCATTGCCGCTTCGTTAACAACTTCGCCTTCTTCATTTAAAATTTGAAGAGTTTCAAATTGATTTTCGACAGTCTCCAGTGCGTTCTTCGCATTGAGCTCTGCATTCTTAAGTTTTGAAGCCATTTGATCACATCTTCCTTTCTAATCAAAAGATAAAATAAAAATAAAATCCACTAAGTTAGATTACCCAAAAAACACGAATAAAAGCCTGATGTGTATTTGACATCATTTTTTTATTCTCTAATATCTTATTCTGTATCAGTTTTTTATGTAACTATAATAATACAACAACTCAACCCATATTCGAGTTTACACCATTCATATAAACCCGTCAAATCCTTTGCGTAATAATTTTTCACCATCAAGATAATACTAATTACAATCACTCTAATTACCACTGTACTAATATTTCAACTGTATCTGTTATATAAAATTCCACCATTTTCAACCGTGTTATAATATAGAAAAAAATCGGCCCATGGCCGATTTATAGGATGATAATGTTATTTTGTTATTAATTCAGCCTTTTTATAAAAGGTAAGTTTCTTGTCATTATATTGTTCGGTTAGCTTATTAAAACTTTCATTGGCCTCAAAAACTTTTTTATATGAATCATTTAGTTTAACTACCTGTCCTTCTAGATCCTCCAGCTGCAGGTTCTTATTTTTAAACATTTCATATAATTGTTGGTCACTTTTTAACGCCTCAGTATAGGCAGTGTACAGCACATCATGGGCCTGATATCTTTCCATCATAATATCATAAAGTTCATTTGCTAATTTTTTTAGTGACGGATCATCGATCTGTCCTTTTATTTCAGCTATTTTTTTAAATTCTTTTTCAGATTCCTTAATGCTTTTTGTTTCTTGTTCCATATGCTCTTGTCGTTGATTTGCCAGGTCCAGCGCTTCATCTGAAAGCTTAACAATCTCGTCATATTCCTTCATCCCAAGGCCGATTATTTGGTCATATAATCCTTTTTCTTTCTTCTCTAATGTTACTAGTGGTTCTTGCTGCTCTTCAAACACCTTTTCTTTAGCTGCTACATTTTCTAGAGTTTCATACATTTTTTCGAGAGAAGACTTTTTATTATTACATCCTGTTAAAATTACGAACATTGCTAAACAAAATAAAAGTAACCTTTTCTTACTGGTAAAAAACATTAATGAAACCTCCTATCCATAACAATTCCTACTATATCTGTACTTTTTTGGTTTGACAATATAAATGGATGTTTCGGTAAACAATTGTTAACATTTTATACATTGTTTGATAGACTATTGTTACACTTAATTACATTTAGATTCAGGAGTGAATGTTCATGTTAACGATGGAGGATATCATTCGAGATGGCCATCCTACTCTTAGAAAAGTGGCTGCAGAAGTACATATGCCGCCATCAGAAGAGGATGCACAAATTTTAAGAAGCTTATTAGAATACGTTATTAACAGCCAAAATCCCGAAATCGCGTACCAGTATGGCCTGCGGCCAGGAATTGGGTTAGCTGCCCCACAGATTAATGTATCTAAACGGATGCTTGCAGTTCATTTAACGGACGACAAAGGGGTTCTTTACAGTTATGCCTTGTTTAATCCGAAAATAATTAGTCACTCTGTAGAAATGGCTTATTTAACCTCAGGCGAAGGCTGTCTTTCAGTGGACGAACCCATACCAGGTTATGTTCCGAGATATGCGCGAATCACTCTTAAAGGAATAAACCTTGATGGTGAAGAGATAAAGCTTCGTTTAAAAGGACTGCCTGCTATTTGCTTTCAACATGAAATTGATCATTTAAATGGTGTAATGTTCTATGATCATATCGATAAGCAGGAACCGTTAAAAGAAATCCAAGGAGCAATACCAATCGAAAGATAAAGAAACTCGCCACATGGCCAGTCAGGCTGTCGAAAAACTCTTTCGATGGCCTTTTATTTTACCCATTACTTTTAACTACACAGCGTTAATTCATTTATAATATTATTTATATTTAGGTCTTTCAACATGTCTGTTGATTTGCGCTCCAGGCGCTTCGCTTTCCGCGGGCGTGCCGGGGAGCCTCCTCGTCGCTTCGCTCCTGCGGGGTCTCCCCTGCCCCGTACTCCCGCAGGAGTCTTCGCGCCTTCCGCTCCAATCAACAGAGTGTTTTTCAATAAAGAACTTCTAATATTTTTTAATAATATAAATATGTGGTGAATTCAATGGTTTAAGCCAACAGAAACTAGCCAAAGTGAATATGAAATAGTTCCAGATAACGGACGCCATACTGATCCACTTATTCTTTTAAAAATTATCATTATTGGTTATCTTTATTAAAAAGATTGCCACTCATTTTTCGATGCTATTGTGTGTTGCACTTCTTTAAGTTAATTTGCCTCCCTGTTGATTGGAGAGGAGGGCACTCGACTCCTGCGGGATAGAGAGGTCACTGGAGACCCCCCAGCGCCAAAGCGCCGAGGAGGCTCCAGGACCTACCCGCGGAAAGCGAGTGCCCGGAGCGGAAATCAACAGGCCAGATAGCAGAACACAATCAATTAATTAAACATCAGTATAGATTCAGACAAAAAAAACTCGCCACATAGGGGCTGTTGACAATCTAATAGGAATTTTGAAAACCTGTGTAGAATTTTAATCTATACAGGTTTTTTATTGGGGGAATTTCTTATGATGGGTCGTAAAGATGATTATCAAAGTAAAATGGAGTTTATTGACTTAAATACCTTTGTTCCTTCAAATCATATTCTCCGCCAAATTAATGAAAAAATTGATTTTTCTTTTATATATAACAAAATGGAAATGTATTATTCAAAACTTGGCAGGAAATCCATTGATCCTGTGCTTTTGTATAAGATGTTACTCATTGGTTATCTTTTTAATGTTGATTCCGAACGAGAGCTGGAACAAGAGGTTAATTTAAATATTGCTTATCGATGGTTTTTGGGGCTTGACCTAACTGACCCTGTACCTGACCACTCTACATTTAGTCAGAATCGACGTAGAAGATTTAAGGATAGTACAGTTTTCCAAGAAATTTTTGATCATATAGTAAAACTTTGTATGGAGAAAGGATTAGTTACTGGAGAATTCATAGTAACTGATTCTACTCATATCAAAGCTAGTGCTTCAAAGAGTAAAGTTGAAAAAGTAACTGTGGAAAAGACACCATCTCAATATTTAAATACACTTGAATTGGAAGCAAAGAAAATTGAAGAAGAATTAGAGAAAAAAAGGAAAGAAACTGGAACGAAAAAACGGGGACGAAAGCCAAAAGGTCCACCGACTGAAATAATCTCCGTTGTAAAAACGGATCCTGATGCTGGTGTGTTAAGTCGTCCTGGAAAGCCGAATGGTCCCCACTACTTAGCTCACACCAGTATTGATACAAAAATCGGAATTATAGTAGATATTCATCCAACCCCAGGAAACATAAATGATTGTGAGCCCTTCGTTGAAAGATTAAAAGTTATCCAAGACAAATTTGATTTAAATATTAAAAGTGTTGGAGCCGACCGAGGATACGACACAACTCCAATTCATCATGGATTAAAAACTCTTGAAATAACTGGCTATATAAGTCCAATAAAGTATGACACTGCTTTTGATACAACTTCCTACCGTGATTTTATTTATGACAGAGAAACGGATACATATACTTGCCCTAATCAAAAAGAGCTTACCTTTACTCATTTAATGAGTAAGGGAGAACATTATTATAAGACATATTCTGCGAAAACCAAAGACTGCAAAGTCTGCCCTTTTAGAGAAAAATGTTTTGGAAAGACTGCAAGTAGAAGAACCATTTCTCGTCCGATTGCACATGAGTTATTAGAGGAAAATATACAGAGGACAAAAACAAACGAATACAAACTTGTTCAAAAGTTAAGAAGAGTTTGGTGCGAAGGTTCCTTCGGAACCATGAAAATTAAACACAATCTTTATAAAACCAATAAAAGGGGCATTGAAAAAATTCACGAGCAATGTCTCTTTTCCGCGTTGGCATTAAACCTAAAACGGATTATAAAGGTAATGAATTAGTATCAAAAGTTGAAAATAAAGTGGGAGATAAACTAATAAATATTGATTAAATAGACAAAATGGGGAGGGAGCGAAGCTCCTTCCCCGTTTTGTCAACAACCCCACATAGCGAGTTTTTTTTAAATGAGCTGTAATTCTTTTAAACCATTCCAAATACCATCTTTGGCGACATCCGTTGTAATTAAATCGGCATGCTGTTTTGCTTCTGGAACACCATTACCCATTGCCACACCTGTCCCTACTTCCCTCAGCATTTCTAAATCGTTTAAACCATCGCCAAATGCATAGACATCCTTTAGTTCAAACCCTAATTGATCAATCATTTTTTTAATTCCCTCTGCTTTTGATCCGCCTTTTGGCAGGACATCAACAGAATATGGATGCCATCTAATAAAATCAAAATCCGGGAAAGCATCTAAGTATAATTGTTCATCATGGCTCTCACAAAAAAGAAGCGACTGATACAATTTTCGATTCACATAAAAATGCGAATCCTCTTCCGGATGTAAAAAATTTAGGCTTCCCATACTGGTTTCAATAAATGGATGATGTTTTACACTCGACTTCATGGTTTTTTCGGTCATAAATACTAAAGGGTGCTTATTGATCTCTGCTTTTTGATAAAGTTTTTCCATCCCGCTTTCATTCAATGGATTCTCGTATATCGCCTTTTTTTCAAAGACCACATATTGACCATTGAAGCTTACGAAGGAATCTATATCAAGCTCCTCACGCAGCCCTTCGAACATGAATGGAGCCCTTCCTGTAGCAATTGCGACAAAAACTCCATTTTCCTTTAGTAATTGAATGGCATTTTTCGTACTGACCGGAAGCTTCTTTTCATGATCTAGCAAAGTTCCATCAATATCAAAAAAGACAATTTTTTTCATATTCCATATTCTCCTTTAATCAAACACTTATGCGGCATGTGTTACATTTGATTTTTCTTTTGGTTTGATAGAGGCAATATAAACGCCAATAAAAATCACTGCTAAGCCAATGATCATTGATAGATGAATTTCCTCTCTTAAAGCAATTGCTCCCCAAAATAGAGCAGAAATTGGTACCAGATAGGTAACAAGTGAAGCAAATTCAGGGCTTCCTTTTTTAACGAGATAATAAAACAATAGATAGGCTATCCCTGAACCAAGTGCTCCTAAGCCAATAAAAGGGCCCAATGTCTCAGTAGTTATAATAGAGGCAATAGATCTTGGATTCGCAAACAAAACAATAATAAAGCTCATTATAGTGGAAATTAATAGCGTTAAGAATGAAGTTTCCAACACCGTTAATTGGGCTAAATGTTTTTTCGTTAAGTGTGATGCCAACCCATAACAAAATGTGGCACCGGTCATTAGCAAAATACCTGTTAAATTACCTGAATATAGATCACCTAATTTGACATCAGATAAAATAAAAATCCCTATAAAGCCAACGAAAATGCCAAACCATTGACTTTTTCTTAACGTGGAAGAAAACAAGAAAAAACCAATAATCAATGTCCAAATAGGTGTAGTTGCATTAATAATTGAGGCCATACTCGAGGTGAGTTTCGTTTCACTTGAACAAATTAACAACCATGGAAGCACGTTATTAGTTAAGGCAATAAGGACCAGCTTAAACCAAGGCATTTTCTTAAGGTTTATTTTTTTCTTTTTCACGATAATAATAGCAAAAAGCATTATCGTTCCAAAAAGGCAGCGGCCAAGTACTATTGAAATCGGCTCCAAAGAAGTTAATAGCACTTTAATAAATAAAAAGGATGTTCCCCAAATAAGGCTTAATCCAATTAAAGCAGTATATAATTTTCCCATTCCCCTTAATTCCTTTTCCTTTATCTCTTTCATTTATTCCTTTAAAACACTAAACCTTCTCAAAGTAAATGTCAATTTGTTTCAACTTTTGTAATTCCATGTTTAACCATGAAAGAATCAGCATTTTCATCATATAATAATAGTAAAAAAACTATCATTTAAAAAAATTTCAATTATCTGCCATTGCTTGCTTTACTTTGGACAAGGAATGTTTAAAATAAGTATTAAGGAGATGATCCACTATGTTAAAGAAGCTAAGGAAAAAGCTTTTAAAACAGTGGAAAGATTTGCTGCGAAAAAAATCCATTGCCTAAATTTTTTTTGAGCCCTTCTAACTTGCGGAGGGCTCCTTCGTTATTGTAAATTGTAAAAACAGATTCTTTTTTTTACATACTTTTCACATTAGCCCATGCTTTCTAAGAAAATAAATGAAAAAGATGAAAATGTTTTATATAATAGAAAAAGTTATGATTTAGTGAGGAGCGATTTTATTATGCTATTTAAAGTTTACTATCAGGAAAGCATTAAAGAAGTCCCAGTCAGAGAGAAAACAAAAACTCTCTATATTGAGGGAGAGTCCGTACGTGACGTCCGTACAAAAATTGCCGACCGCGGCTATAATGTTGAATTTGTACAAGAAGTTAAAGGCGCCTATTTAGAATATGAAAAACAAAATGAAGACTTTAAAGTATTGGAGATATAATTTATGAAATTTGTAAAAAATGATCAAACTGCTGTTTTTGCCCTGGGAGGTTTAGGGGAAATTGGCAAAAACACATATGCAGTTCAATTCCAGGATGAGATTATTTTAATTGATGCTGGAATCAAATTCCCTGAGGATGAACTATTAGGTATTGATTATGTCATTCCTGATTATACCTATTTAGTTAAAAATGAAGAAAAAATTAAGGGGTTATTCGTTACACACGGACACGAAGACCACATCGGCGGTATTCCTTATTTATTACGTGAAGTCAATATCCCTATTTATGGAGGAAAACTGGCACTCGGTTTAATAAAAAATAAATTAGAAGAGCATGGTTTATTAAGGAATGCCAAATTAATTGAGATAAAAGAAGATGATGTGATTAAGTTCCGAAAAACATCGGTGACATTTTTCCGAACTACCCACAGCATTCCTGACTCCTATGGTATAGTCGTTAAAACTCCTCCGGGTCAAATCGTTCATACGGGGGACTTTAAATTTGATTTTACTCCTGTAGGTGAACCTGCTAATTTGACGAAAATGGCCGAAATTGGAAAAGAAGGTGTACTTTGTCTACTTTCTGACAGTACAAATAGTGAAATTCCGGATTTTACGATGTCGGAACGCAGAGTAGGTGAAAGCATTCACGATATTTTCCGAAAAGTCGATGGCCGAATTATTTTTGCAACGTTTGCTTCGAATATTCATAGGCTGCAGCAAGTTGTAGAGGCAGCTGTGGAAAATGACAGAAAAGTAGCTGTATTTGGTCGAAGCATGGAAGCAGCCATTAATATAGGCCTTGAATTAGGATATGTTAATGCACCAAAAGAAACATTTATTGAAGCCAATCAAATTAATCGCTTACCTGCCGACAAAGTTACAATTCTTTGTACCGGAAGCCAAGGTGAACCAATGGCAGCTCTCTCAAGAATTGCAAATGGCACACACAGACAAATTCAAATAATACCTGGGGATACTGTTGTATTTTCTTCATCACCTATTCCTGGTAACACGATAAGTGTCAGCCGAACAATTAACATGTTGTATAGAGCCGGTGCGGACGTCATTCACGGAAAACTAAGTAATATTCATACCTCTGGACATGGTGGACAAGAAGAACAAAAATTGATGCTGCGACTAATTAAACCTAAATTCTTTATGCCAATCCACGGTGAGTACCGGATGCAGCGCATGCACTCAAAACTTGCAGTGGACTGTGGTGTCGATGAGGAAAATTGCTTTATTATGGACAATGGTGAAGTACTAGCTCTTTCGGAAAATTCAGCGCAGGTAGCTGGGAAAATTCCATCAGGATCTGTCTACATTGACGGCAGTGGTGTAGGGGATATTGGAAATATCGTCTTACGTGACCGTCGAATTCTTTCTGAGGAAGGGTTAGTTGTTGTGGTTGTCAGCATTAATATGAAGGAATTCAAAATTGCTTCTGGACCAGACCTTATTTCACGCGGCTTTGTTTATATGAGAGAATCAGGTGATTTAATCAATGATGCACAAAATTTAATTACAAAGCATTTAAATAAGGTTATGGAGCGAAAGACAAGCCAGTGGTCAGAAATTAAAAATGAAATTACTGATACATTAGCACCTTTCCTTTACGAAAAAACAAAACGCCGTCCAATGATTTTACCTATCATTATGGAAGTTTAATTTTAACAAAGCGGAAGCACCTTTAGGAGCTTCCGCTTTTCTTTAATCCAATACCTTTTTTTCAAACCTGCTGATGTCGTTAGTGTTTCCAATTACTATTAATACATCTCCAGTATGAATCGTTTCTTTTGCCTGAGGAGAAACTATGATTTCTTCACCTCTTTTTATCGCCACGATATTTAATCCATACTTTTTACGAACATCCAAATCCATGATTGTATTGCCGCCAAGTTTTCCATTACCCACAATTTCAACGATACTATGTTCATCTGAGAGCTGAAGATAATCAACAACATTACTGGATGTCATATTAATAGCAATCCTTTTCCCCATATCTCTTTCAGGATGTACAACGTGATCTGCTCCAATCTTTCGCAGAACCTTTTCATGATAATCATTTTGTGCTTTGGAGGTAATTTGCCCAACCCCTAATTCCTTTAAAATTAGCGTTGTTAAAATGCTGGATTGAATATCATCGCCAATCGCCACAATCACATGATCGAAATTGCGAATCCCTAAACTTTTCAAGACATTTTCGTCTGTTGAATCTCCCACAACTGCATGGGAGGCAATCATGGCATATTCATTAACACGCTCTTCATTTACATCAATAGCTAAAACTTCCATTCCCTCATCTGTCAGTGTACGGCAAATACTGCCCCCAAAACGGCCTAACCCAATGACTGCAAAGCTTTTCTTCACAAAAACTCCCCCAGCAAATACAATTTCTGATATGCCCCCATTTTAGCATTGATAACCGTTATATATATAGTATGAAATACCGCTTATTCACCATTTCTATTTTTCTTCTTTCGATATATTAGAACTCCTACAAAACCTAAAATAGCTAGTATCACAAGAATCGGAAGGTTCCCTATTATAAAGACTACTAAACCGGACACAACGCTTATTAACATGTTTATACTTTTCATAAATTGCTTTTTCGTTTTTTCCCATGTATTAAGTTTGTCTCTCTCGATATCGGGAACAATTACCTTATTTTCATAAAGAGTAATCGTTATGGTTGAAAAGGAAGTTTGATTTTCTAAAAATTTCATTTTCCCCTCGATTGTTTCTATTTCTTCTTGTACGGTGGCTAAATCGGCGGAAATTTTTAATAGATCCTCCGTTTTCGTTGCGGTTTTCATAAATGATAATAATCGTTCTTCTACAACCCGTTTAGATTTTAATCTAGATTCAAGATCGACATATTCCTCTGTTACATCCTGCCCTGTAATATTCCGCTGCAGGACTTCGGCAGCCTGCCCCTCTGCATCATGCAAAAAAGCCTGAAAATTCTTTTGCGGTATTCGGATGGTAATACTGCCACTGACCTGCTCTTTTCCTTCCCTGGTTACATTAGATGAAGCAATATACCCTCCATATGTCTCTGCCTTTTCTTCAAGTTTTTTGACCGTTTGTTCAAACTTTTTGACCCTCAGGCGCAAATCCGCTTGATAGATAACCATCTTGTTAGGTACTTTCAGTATTGATTGCTCCTTTGGAGCGCTCGAATTATCTGTTTCACCAGAGTATACTGAGGCCTTCTCTCCATTACTCGACGTTGAAGAATCCATTGCAGCTGTATTGTCCTTACTCATTTTTGCGTCCTCATTACTACTTGAACTACATCCTGTAAAACCCAGCATTAAAACAATGAAAAAAATAGGGAACACTTTTTTTACCTTTTTCAATCCATGACACCCCTTTTTCTCTCTTTATAAATACGGACGATTAAATGAATACAAGGTTACAAAGAAGCAATAAAAAACTGCTCGCCCATAAAGACGAACAGTTTTTATTAATTATTCCGTTTTTTCCAATTCATCTAAAACACGGTTTACTCGCTTTTCAAGCATTTTCATGCCGCTGCCGCCTGCTTGGAAATGACGAAGCTTTCCCTCACGGTCAAAAACATAGTAAGCAGGTACATACTGATTTTCAAATGCTTCTGTTAGCTTATGGTCGCTGTCAACAAAAATAGGCTGGTTAATTCCATGCTCTGCAGCCACTTGCTTGATCTCTTCTAAATTCAGATCGTTTTCCGATCTTGGCATATGAACTGCAACCACGTTTAATTTGTCTTTAAAATCATCACGAAATTGGTTAACTTGAGGCATTGCCTCTTTACAGAGATGACAGCTGATCGACCAAAAATGAATCAAAGTTGGTTTTTCACCAATTAATTCATCTCTAGTTACTTCACCGTTTAACCATTCCGTTGCACCGGTTAATTCTGGCATTGACTCACGTAATTTCACCCGAGATTCCTCCTATTAAAAAGACCTAACGCTTTTAAAGAGTTAGGTCTATCTTGTTTGATTAATAATTATACGTTAAGCGTAGCTTGTCCAGGCTTCCAGTTAGCTGGGCAAAGGCCGCCAGTTTGTAAGGCTTGAAGGACGCGTAGAGTTTCATCTACATCACGGCCGATGTTGTTGTGGTTAACAACAGAATACATTAATTCACCTTCAGGGCTAATGATGAATAGTCCGCGCAGAGCAATTCCTTCTTCTTCAATTAAAACGCCATAATCACGAGAAACCACGTGATTTGTGTCAGCTGCTAATGCATATTTCAAATCACCAAGGCCATTTTCTTTGCGATCTGTTTTAATCCATGCTAAGTGAGTATGAATTGTGTCAGTTGAAACACCGATAACCTCTGCATCAAGGTCTTCAAACTCATCGTAACGGTCAGATAAAGCAGTAATTTCAGTTGGACAAACAAACGTGAAGTCCATTGGGTAGAAGAATAATACTGTCCATTTATCGTTTTTCATATTTTCTTCAAGGCTTACTTTCTTAAATTCTTTGTTTGGCATAACTGCATCCATTTCAAAGCGTGGAGCTTGCTTACCTACCATACGTTCTGGCATTTGAATCCCTCCAAAATAATCAATAATTAGTAATAGCAATTCTCATTTGCTATCCTTCTGACAGTTCTCATTATAGGACAAATCTACTTTTGAGTCAATATTAAATTATAATTAATTTAAATAAATATTAATTATCAATTATAACCTAAATTTCCCCTTAATAAGTTTCTCCCTAAATAATCTAGAATAAACGACAATATGTAACAATATTCCTTTAATTCACTATAATTTTACCATGATTATCCTTAGTAATAAAATAATAAGCATTTTCATTACAGCTTACATATTATTACCTTTATACGTTAAATAGCTCGTTATCACCTTAACGGCCACGTCAATTGCCTCTTCTTTTGGATTCAGCATGGCATGATGCAGACCATATGGGGAATCGACACCGAGCCAAAACATCAATCCGGGTATTTCCTTAAGCATATACCCATAATCCTCACCAGTCATCGCTTCCTTGCATTCAATCACCTGAACATCTGTATCTTGTTGGATATAATTGATAAAATCTCTGGTAATAGATTCTGTGTTATAAACTTGATGGTACATTGAACCATAATCAATCACAGCTTCACATTCGTAGCCTGCTTCAATTCCTCTTACCAACGCCTCAATGCGGTGCTTTACCTTCTTCATCGATTCCGGCGACAAAGTGCGTATCGTCCCTTCGAGCTTTGCTTTTTCAGCAATGATATTCTGAACAGTTCCACCGGTAATTTTTCCAATTGTAATTACAGCACTATCTAACGGGTCCACATTCCTCGAAATAATCGATTGCAGCTGCGTGACAAGTGTACATGCCGCAATCACCATATCATTCGTTTCGTGAGGTCTTGCCGCATGACCGCCTTTCCCCTTCAAATCGATGAACAACTCCGATGTATTAGCAAATAAAAGACCTTCTTTCACTGCGATTGCCCCAACAGGGTACTCTGGAGCAATGTGCAGGGCAAAGATTAAATCCGGCATCCATGCCTGCATTTCAGCTGATTTCAACATTGGTTCGGCTCCGCCTGGCCCCTCTTCGGCAGGCTGGAAAATAAATAATAGATCATCCTTGATTGGATTTTCTACAAAATAGGTGAGCACACCTAGAGCAATGGTCATATGGAAATCATGGCCGCAGGCATGCATTCTTTCCTCATGGGTTGACGAAAAAGAAAAGCCAGTTTCTTCAGTAATCGGCAAACCATCTATATCCGTTCTGTACCCAATAGTTTTTTCAGGCATTAACCCATGAACCTTGACAAATAACCCTGTTTTCCATTTTTTAATTGACAGCCGTTCTTGATGCAGCCCTTCTAAATAAGCCAATAAATAGGCCTGCGTTTTAAACTCTTGAAAACCCAGTTCAGGAATTTGATGAAGGTCGCGGCGAATTTTGATTAATGAGTCCATCTAAAGACTCTCCTTTCTATAAAACAAGCGTGGAAAAGGCTCCACGCTTTTACATTTCTTATAGTTGACGTAACTCTTGCATAATCTCAGTTTTTGACTTTGTCTTTTCATCAATATCTTTAATTTTACGTGCTGGCATGCCGGCTACGACCGTATATGGCGCTACGTCCTGAGTAACCACTGCTCCTGCAGCGACGACGGAGCCTTTACCGATAGTTACTCCTTCTAAAACAACGGCGTTCGCACCAATTAGAACATCATCTTCAACGACTACTGGTTTTGCGGATGGCGGTTCAATAACGCCTGCTAAAACGGTTCCTGCGCCGATGTGACAGTTCTTCCCTACTGTTGCTCTTCCGCCAAGGACAACACCCATATCAATCATCGTTTTTTCGCCGATAACAGCTCCGATATTGATAACTGCCCCCATCATAATGACGGCATTGTCGCCAATTTCCACTTGATCACGGATTGTTACCCCTGGTTCAATACGGGCATTAATATGCTTAGTGTCAAGTAACGGAATAGCAGAATTACGTCGGTCATTTTCAACTACAAAATCTTCAATTTTACCCTTGTTTGCCTCTAGAGCTTCACTAATTTCTGCCCATTCTCCGAAAACAACACCAGTATTTCCATTAACAAATGCCTTAGCACTTGCCCCAAAATTGATTCCTTCTAATTCTCCCTTTAAATAAACTTTAACCGGAGTAGATTTTTTACTATTTTGAATAAAGGAAATAATTTCATGTGCATCCATCATTTTCATAACTGTTTACCCCCTAATTGTATGTACTAAAAAATAATTTACCAAACAAAGTAACTGAAAACAAGCAAAACAAGCGTAATACTTCCTAAGATTCAGAAATATGTTCTTTAATGAGTTCGACAAACGCCTGAACCTGTTTTAATTTAAAGGAAGACTCATACCCTAATAGCCAGGTATCCCGCTTTAGCGGTTCATTATTCTCATCTAAAAGGGGTATTTTGAAAATATCCCGTTCTGCTTTTGTTAACGTAATTCCAGGCAATATGGCATAACCAATACCATTAAAGGCCATCTGTTTACATGTCTCAATTTGGTCAACAAGCACTGTCCTTTTCGGTGAGGTTTTAAAGTTCCGCATCCACCAATCTTGTATTTCTTGATAATAATTCGAGTCACTTTTAAATTGGATAAAAGGCCGGTCAACTTCTAAGACTTGTTCCGGTCTCATAATTTCTCGATCAACCAAATAAAGCGGATCATCAAAAAGATGGACCTTTACCCCCTTCCAATCAGGAGTGCCGCGGATAATTCCAATATGTACCTGATCATCATATAAGCATTTTAGGATTTCACTGCTCCAGCCAGTAATAAGTGAAATCTTTGCTTGTGGATACTTATCAATAAATTTCTTTAATACTTGAGGAAGCCAGTTTTGACCCACGATTGAGGCTACTGCTATTTTTAAGGTACCCGACACCCCGGATTGCAGCGAATAAATCGTTTCGCGAACCTTTTCTTGCTTATTGAGTACGTCATTAACAAATTCAATAACATGTTCTCCAGCGGGAGTGAGGGCAAGCCCTTTTTGCGAACGAATAAATAACTTTGTTCCCCAATCTTTTTCAATGGTCTGTAAGCGCTGAGAAAGGGCCGGCTGTGACACAAACAACCGTTCCGATGCTTTACGCATATTCATTTCCTGAGCTAAGACTGATAATAATTGATATTCCGATAATGAGGACATGTCATCACCACCTTCAAAAATATCCAAAAAAATATGCCCCCATTTAGGGAGCCTGGTGCAATCATTTATTATTTTTTTTAAATCGTTTTACTTGTTTATTTAATTGATTTAATACTGTGCTTCTTGGCACTATCCCCTCAAAAAAGCCTTCTTCCGTCTCAACACATAAAAAGGGATGATTGACAAGTATTTCCAAACACATATTAAGTGAGGCCGAAATTTTAACCCGTGGAATCGTCTTTTTCATAACTTCTTCTACACGTTTTTTTTCAAGGGTTTCAAACTCTATTCTTTCGAGACCGAGGATAGAGTCCATGATAATTGGAGTGCTAATCAGCCCATGGAGCTTATAATGCGGGTCTAGAACTGGAATGGCGGTATAGCCGCTTTTTGTTAACACTAATAAGGCATGCTCTAGATTGTTGCCAATTTGCACATGTGCCACCCGTTCGGATGGGATCATTAACTCTTTAATGGTTAATTCTAAAAATTCCCCACTGGGAAGACTAATCATCGCCGAAAACTCCTCAATGTATGTTTTTCTACAGACTTATTCTATCATAGTTTTCGGAGGTCTGTGTGAATTTAAATACCGTTTTCACAAGGAAAAGAAAGGAACCAATTGGTTCCTACTGAATTAAATCAAAAATTTCAATTGTGATCATATCAATATTATCAAATTGATATCGTTTAGGTTTTTCCTTTTCATTATAAACCTCTAATTCATACGTTACCGTCTTTGGATGAAATGTTACTTGACACTTTCTCTCTCCATTAACTTCAAAATAACGTTGAGCTGGCTCACCGCTGTTAGCTTGTTCCTGAAGATTTTTTAATCTTGTTAATATACCTTGAAGCTGTGACATCCGTTTTATCTCCTTTCAAACACAAAAAAACTTCTACTTTTATATTTCACAATTGGCCTGTTTCTATCCTTATTGGATTATTTACCTAAAAAAAATCCAATTTTCTTATGCCAATATTAAAAGAATAAAATAACTGAAACTATTTGTCCAAGCAAAAATGAAAAAATTGACTATTTTTTTTAAAATGCCAATCCAAAACCTAAACTACAGTAATTGCTCGTGTTCGAATAAGTATTGGTAAGAAATGTCGATAAACAAATAATCATTTCCGTTAATTGGATAGGAGAAGGTTCTAATATTCTCCCCTGTTTCAATATCACGATATAAATCAGATAAAATTCCTTTTCTCTCGTTTCTCATTTTGATAATATTTTCTAAAAAATATGGCCGCCAACTCCAGTTCTTGTTTTTATATTCAGCTTGAATATTCCAGCCATTTTTTTCTTTAAAAATGTTTGCTGATTTTTGAACCCCATCTTCATCACAAATATACATACGAAAAGCAATATGCTCCAGTTCTTTTACTAACGTTTGCAAAAGCTCTTCAAATCCTGCCTTTTTATTTTTCATGACAATTTCTTGAACCATTGAATGGAAAAATTCTGAAGCTAAATAAACACCCTCTAATTTTCTTTTTTCATAAGAAATAAAATCGTGAAACTTTTCTTTTAATCGGTGTTTTAAAAAATCTCTTTGAATAAATTCTGCTGCAGGGGGATATAAATAAAACCCTTGATAATAGCGGCCTCCGTTCTTCCAGGCAAACTGCAGCTGATAACTCATTTCAATATTTTCAAACATAAGGGTTGCTCCAATTTTTCTTGCTAAAAGGGACAGGGTAAATAAAACATCATGGAAGTTCATTCCAGTTGCCGTAGATTTAAGCGGTTCTAAATTTATTTTTAAAATATCCGGCTCAAGCTGTCCAATTCTCTCAAAATGATAACTTTCACTGTCTATGCTAGAAACAGCAATTTTGATCCCAAATGTCCGATAATATTGTAGCAGGTGATCAAATTGATCGATATCACCTAGATATTTCCTCTCCGAAATTTCAAGGACAATTCTGCTTAAATTAAACCCTTTTTTTTCAAATTCTAAAAGCTCCTGCAAAAAGGGCTCACCATGCCCATACATTAATAACTCGGCATTACGATTCAAAAATATACAAATATCATCATCGTCAAGCTTAATTGCTTTTTCAAGGGCTTTCCTAACTAACAGCAAATCAACCTCAAATTTATACTCATCAGGAATTTGATCATCTTGAAAAAAGGGCCCTAAGCTTAGGATAATATCCCCGGTCTTATATCTTCCCAAAACTTTATAAGCAATGACCTGTTGTTCATCCGCACTAAAAATCGGTTGGAAATAAGGAAAAACATGTTCAAGATCCGATAGAATTTCCAAGGCATCCATCGAAGTACCTCCAAAAAAAGATTTACTCATAATACCATACGTTTACTTGCCGCAGCCCGTTCGTTCATTACCAAAAGGATACCATTATAGCCCCTAAGAAACAATCAAACAATATGGTTAAGCTCTAATCAAAGGGGGAAAAGTTTTTGAGAAAACTTTGCTTATTAGCCTCGATCCTTCCCATGTTTGGATGCAGCCACTTTAATGATGATTCAGATGCCAGTTCAAATCTTATTCAAAACAAGCCCGCTTCATCATATCGAGTGGAAGATAAGCCTAAAAACACAAACTACAACATAAACGATCTTACTGATCAGGTGATTTACGATAAAAAAATAACCAACCAAGGTAGTCATGTAAGTACAACTGCCAAGAAAAATTCTGCTATGCTAAATGTAATCCTAATTAGACAAAACCCGGAGCTGCGATATGGTTGTGAAGTGACCAGCCTAGCCATGATGTTAAATTACGCGGGTGTCAAAACGAGCAAAATGGATTTATACAGGCTGATTCAAAAGGATCCCGATCCGCTCATCAAATCTCCAAAGGGAGATATTTTACGATGGGGCAATCCTGCAGATGGATTCGTTGGGGATATGACAGGAAGACGAGCTGGGTATGCTGTTTTTGATAAGCCGATGATAGCATTAATTAATCAAAAGCTTCCAGGCAGAGCTGTCAATTTAACCAATCAGCCATTTGACCGTGTATTGGAGCACGTTTCAGCAGGGCATCCTGTTGTTGTCTGGACAACTGGGGATTATCGCCTTCCTGACCGCTGGGAATCCTGGTATCACGGAAAACAATATATTAAAACCCCCTTGGATTTACACGCCGTCGTTCTTGTTGGATTCGACTCCAATCATGTTTACTTAAATGATCCACTTTCAGGCAGAAAACAAGTAAGAGTAGACAAACAACAATTTATCGCTTCCTGGAATGCACTAAAGAACCGCGCAGTGAGCTATCGTTAACATAAGCAGCCCTACAAAGGCTGCTTTTTCATGAATTTTTTTAAACTTTTTCGAATAAAAATTAATAATAACATTTTACTTGCAAAAAGTGCTTTTTTTACCGAAAATACATATGGAAAGTAATTCAAAGATAGGTTGGTAGAAAATATGCCTAAAAAACTAAAAAGGAGAACATTTCTGAAACGAACAATTGGTTCATTTCTAACCGTTCTCGGATTAAGTTCGGGGGGCTACTTTTATGCCAATCGTATTGAGCCCTCATTACTCGATATTCAAGATCTTGAAATTAAGCACCCTTTAATACCCAAAAGTTTTAACGGTATAAAAATCATCCAGTTCTCTGACACCCATTTAGGTTTTCATTATAACCTTACCCAATTTTCCAAACTAGTCGAAAAGATCAATGACTTAAAACCAGACATCATTTTTTTTACAGGCGATTTAATAGATGAACCAAATAAATATTCAGAAATTAATAAACTGATTCCCCTTTTAGAATCCTTACGCCCCCCTCTTGGTAAATTCTGCATTTTCGGTAACCATGATCACGGAGGCTATGGTTCAGACATTTACCGAAATATTATGGAAGCAACCAATTTCACTGTTCTACTAAATGAATCGGCCCCAATCAAATTAAAAGACGGGAGCAGGATTCATTTATTAGGGATTGATGATGCAATGTTAGGAAAACCGGATTTGCCCTTGGCCTTAAAAAATGTCCCGCAAAACCATTTTAAAATTTTATTATCCCATGCACCAGATCTTGCTGATGATGCATCAAGATACCCAATTGAATGGCAAATAAGCGGTCATAGCCATGGTGGACAAGTAAAATTACCTTTTATTGGTGCCCTTGTCATTCCTCCTTTTGCCAAAAATTATCCTGAAGGTCTTTATTCTATCGGTGACCAAAATCCATTAACCCTATATGTTAATAGAGGAATCGGAACTACCCGTTTGCCTTTTCGATTTATGGCAAAGCCAGAATTAACAGTCTATACTCTAAGACCTGAAACAATATAAAAAAATCCTTATCCAATTTTAAAAGATAAGGATTTTTTTATTTAAAAAAGCGATTTTGGAGTTCGTTGACTGGAATTGGCTTTGAGTAGTAAAAGCCCTGTATTTTATGGCAATTGGCATTAATAAGAAATTCAACTTGTTCTTTTGTTTCTACACCTTCAGCTATCACTTCAAGGCCCAGGCTTTTACCTAGATGGATAATTGTGGTTGTAATGGCTGCGTCCTTTTCATCAACCATGATATCTCTAATAAAGGATTTATCAATTTTTAAAACATCAATAGGAAGCTGTTTTAAATAATTCAATGATGAGTAACCGGTTCCAAAATCATCCACTGAAATAGAAATCCCTAATTCCTTTATTTTCCTTATAAGAGGGATTGTTTCTTTCGTATCACTCATGACACCTTCCGTAATTTCAATTTCTAAGGAAGCTGGATTAATTTTATACTTATCGATCATTGATTTAATGAACTGGACAAGATTTGGCTGCTGAAATTGCTTTGGAGAAATGTTTATAGCAACTCTAATATCATCATAACCCCTATCATTCCATTTCTTTATTTGACGGCACGCATGTTCAAACACCCAATGACCAATTGATATAATAAGACCTGTATCCTCGGCCAAAGGAATGAAGTCACTTGGTGGAATATTGCCAAATTCGGAATTTTTCCATCGGAGCAGCGCTTCGAAGCTTTTCGCTTTTCCAGTTCCAAGATCAATTTGCGGTTGATAAAACAAGGAAAGCTCCTTCTTGTCGATTGCCTTCCGTAGATGAGTTTCCAATGTAACTGAATTGGAATAAACATTATTCATTTCTGACCGATAAAATTGAAAATGTGCCTTTCCTCTCTCCTTTACTCGAAAAAGAGCCTCATCAGCATTTTTAATTAACATTTCTGCATCCTTTCCATCATGAGGATACATACTTATTCCAATACTGGGCGAGATAAAATACTCATGTGAATTAAAGTAAAAGGAATGTGAAAACGCTGAAAACATCTTGCGAACAAATGTACTTGCTGCTTTTCGGTCTGACTTTAGCAGCAATATATTGAACTCGTCTCCTCCTAATCGATAAATAAAGCAGTTTTCGTTTTGAAACTGCAAAAGGCGGCGGGCAACCTGTTTTAATATTTCATCTCCTACCAAATGCCCGAGTGTGTCGTTTAAATGTTTAAACCGATCCAAATCAATAGAAATGAGAGCAAAATATGTCTTTGAAGGGGAATAAATGTGTTCGTTTAAATGATCTATTAATGATCTCCTATTTAATAATCCAGTTAGTTGATCATGGAAAGCCATAAATTTTAACATTTCCATATTTTTTGCCTGTTCCGATAAATCCTTTATAATCACATAAAGACCTATTATTTCTCCATGTATCACAATGGGCACCGTTTTAATATGAACAAACAAAAGTTGTCCTTTATTATGAATAAGCTTACAATCTAACGTTTCTAATGCATATCCTGAACATGTTTTTTCTAGAAGTTCTTTAAATTTTTCTAAATCAGGATCATTAATTAAATCGTAAATGGATCTATTTGACATTTGCTTTTCCGAGTGCCCAGTCAGCATTGCTGCAGCAGGGTTTGCTTCAAGTATTTTCCCTTCTGGACTAATCGTAAAAATAGCATCCAAATTATTATCCACAATAGAACGATACTTTTGTTCACTTTCGATTATCCTTTTTTTCTCTATGTACCACTCTGTTACGTCCCTTGTTACGGCAACAATGTAACCTACCGTATTATTTTCAGAAAAAATCGGGGTTAATATCGTTTCACCATAGACTTCAAACTCATTATCGAAGGTAAAATGATCGTCATACATCACAATATCTTTTCTTCTTAATAATTTCACATACTCCCGTTGGAGTGCTTTAGCAACATCAGCAGGCAGGACTTCTTGAAGTGTTTTTCCAAGAGCATATGGAGAAAGTTTAGCTTTCCTCATCCCCGATTCATTGACAAACAAATTCGAAAGCTTGGTCCTTTTTCGACCTTCATCACATAAACCATATCTTGAACATGTTGAAAAATGATATCGAAGATTATTTTTTGTATTTTGTTACTGGCTTTGCCAGAAGCTAGCTCGCTGGCCAATAAATTACGTAAATGATTCATTACATCATCCTTCAGACCAAAAAGTTCTCAATTTTTTAAAATAATGTTTTTCAATCTATCATTTCTATTTTACAATGAAATTAACTGAAAGGAAGCAATTTATTGAAAATAATGATTATTTCACCAAAATTTTCTTTCATAGTATAGCCGAAAACTAAAGTCGTCTCGCATTTAAGAATTAATAGATTTTATGTTATATTTTAATTTCAGTTAATAAAAGGTATAATGGAGATGTTCGAAAAGATAGAAAGGAGAACATATTTTGAATCCCGATCAGAAAAATCCCCAAAGAAATGGAAATTTAACCATTGAAAACCTCGCTCAAGCAGTCTTTATTGTGAATCGCCATGCAAAGACAGCGACTAACCCCAAATTTTTGTACAAATTAAAACAAGAATCATTAAAAAAATTAATTGAAGAAGGTAAAGCCAAGAAAGTAGGTCTTCATTTTTCTGAAAACCCAAGAAATAGTCAACAGCAATCCGACGTCCTAGTGGAATGCGGCAGATTTACATTCCATATTCCTCCTACCAAATTGGACTTTCATCAACTTCCGCACTTGGGTAAATTAGATAATCATATAAGAAACCCTAAAGCCGTACTTTCACTTAATGCTGCAAAAGCAATATTACAGTCCTATACAGGAATTTCCGAGGAAGGACCTCCTCCCTCAAATCAACGAAGAAACCAACGAACTTATCAAAAACCGATATTCAAAAAATTAGGTGAAAGATATTCTTAAATGTGGAAGGAAGAACATAAGTGGAGCATTTGATTAATCAACGAGTTAAAGATATCGAGATTTCAGGAATCAGGAAATTCTTTAATATGGTATCCCATATAGATGACCTAATTTCTTTTACCATAGGTCAGCCTGATTTTCCCACCCCCGAACATGTGAAACAAGCGGGAGTAAATGCAATTGAAAAGGACTTTACCTCTTATACTCATAATGCTGGGACGATTGAATTAAGGAAGGCAGCAAGTGAATTTGTCGGAAAGAAATATGGTTTACACTACAAACCTGATTCAGAGGTAATCGTTACTATGGGGGCCAGTGAAGCCATTGATATCACCTTTAGGACTATTCTCACTGAAGGCACTGAGGTTATTTTACCTGGCCCAATTTATCCTGGCTATGAACCAATTATTCGGATGATGGGGGCAGTCCCTGTCCATGTAGACATTAGAGAAAACCAATTTCGGTTTACCTTAGAGATGATAAAACCCTTTATTACTGAAAAAACCCGCTGTATAGTCCTTCCATACCCTTCAAACCCTACAGGCGTAAGTCTTTCAGAAATGGAGTTAAAGGAAATTGCCGACTTTTTAAGTGATAAGGAAATTTTTGTTCTTGCCGATGAAATTTACAGTGAGCTTACTTTTGACCGGAGCCATAAATCAATTGCAAGCTTTTTAAAGGAAAAAACAATCGTTATTAATGGGTTATCAAAATCTCACTCGATGACAGGATGGAGAATTGGCTTTTTATTTGCACCAGAATCCATTACCAAACATATTCTAAAGGTCCATCAATATAATGTTTCATGTGCAAACTCAATCGCCCAAAAAGCGGCTTTTGAAGCCTTAACGGTGGGAATTGATGATGCTCAAAATATGAAAAAAGAATACGAACGCCGAAGGGACTATGTTTATGAGCGATTGACAACAATGGGGCTTGAGGCCGTGAAGCCTGATGGCGCATTCTATTTCTTTGTCAAAATACCCGCCACCATTCCATTGAATAGCTTTGAATTCGCTTTGGAGCTTGTTCAAAAAACAAAAGTTGCCGTTGTTCCCGGCAGTGCATTTTCTGACTATGGGGAAGGTTATTTCCGTTTATCTTTTGCCTGTTCAATGGAAACTTTAGAACTAGGACTTAACCGTATTGAAGAATTTTTAATAAAATAAACGAAGCCCTCACCATGTAGCAGGTGAGGGTTTCGTTTTTTATTGACCTTGATATTTTCCGTTGTTTTTAGGGGCTTTTTCTTTTTTAGCCTTATCCTTATGGATTTTATTTGTAGCTGCAGAACCGATTTCATGAGCAAATTCTTCATTTAACTTTGAAGAATCAAAACCCTTCTTGTTTTTTTGCTCCGCATCATTCTTTTTCGTACGTTTCGCCATCAAAAATTCCTCCCATCAATTTTTCTATTTTAGTTTCTGATGAAGAGAGGAAATTATTCGATTAGTTATTCCAATATTTATAAAGCGCCTGAGTCCCGCTATTTCCTTCGCCTTTTTCTGCCAATAGATAATAAAGTGATTTGGCTAAAGACAATCCCGGAAACTCTATTCCCATTAGCTCTGCTTCGTCCAAGGCGATTTTCATATCCTTAATAAAATGCTTTATGTAAAAGCCAGGTTCAAAATCCCCATGTAACATTCTTGGTGCAAGATTACTTAATGACCAGCTGCCAGCTGCCCCGGTAGTAATGCTTTTTAACACCTTTTCAGGATCTAGGCCAGCTTTTTCTGCATAAACGATGGCTTCACATACCCCCATCATATTAGAAGCGATTGCGATTTGATTACACATTTTTGTATGCTGACCAGCTCCTGGATTCCCTTGATAGACAATATTAGTCCCAAGATACCCAAGCAACGGCCGCACCGCTTCAAAAGTCTCCTTCGCACCGCCAGCCATAATTGAAAGCTTGGCCTCCCTGGCGCCTATATCACCACCCGAAACAGGTGCATCGATAACGTGAATTTCATGTTTTAAAGCCTCTTCATAGATTTTTACTGCAAGAGACGGTGCAGAAGTGGTCATATCAATAAAAAAGCTTCCCCGCTGGCCATGTCTAATTAAACCGTCTTCACCAAGATATATTTCTTCTACATCGTTTGGGTAACCTACCATCGTAAAAATAACTGAAGCCTTTTCCGCCATTTCCTTTGGTGAATTAGCCCACATAGCCCCACTCTCTAGTAATTCAGCTGCCTTTTCTTTGGTCCTGGAATATACCATTAAAGGGTATCCTGCCTTTAATAAATGCCCGGCCATACTTTTACCCATAACACCTGTTCCAATAAAACCAATAACCGTATTTTCTGGAGTAAGCAAAATGATCGTTCCTCTCATTTTTATTTACCTTTATTTTAGCACTATCGTATTATATATTGGGGGAATTTACAAAAAAAGACCGAAACGTCTCAGTCGTTCCGGTCCTTTGTGCTCCATCTCCAAATTTATGCACATACTAATGTTGTCCATTTACTTGAAAAAAACTCACTTTATTTTTACAATTCAGATGAAAAATTTGTCAAGTATACTCTTCCAAATACTTCCTTATCATTAAATACTTCAATCGAAACGGCGTTGTTTTGCTCAATCATTTTTTTTAGTTCTTCAATATGTAAATCCTGTTGTAATGGTATGGGATCCATAAAAATATATTTCTCACTTTTTCCTTTTACTTCTAAATATTCTCCGTTTAGTACTTGGTCTTCACCATATATGATTTCCCTTTTTCCGATTGCTGCAGCTAATTTGTCATCGTGAATGGTTACTTTTACCTTATATAATTGGTGAGCTTCAAGGATTTCATTGTTAATCCTGAAACGAAATTGTAGTTCATTATTTTTCGTCAGCAGCGCATCCGCATAACGATTAACGATTAGTTCATTAGAAAACAAAATTCCACAACCGCTTAGTAGAAATGAACAAAAAATTCCTATAACCAAAACAAATATCATTCGAGTATTCCTGCGCATCTGTAACACTCCTTTATATTTTTTACCATAACCAAAAATTCGTGGTAATAAACGTAAAGAAAGGTTAATTAAGGGAATTAATATTCTAGTTAAATTGATTTTATCATGCCGCCGTCGACAAGAAATGAACTGCCTGTCATATAAGAATTTGCGTCTGACAGCAAGAAAACAGCTACATTGGCAAATTCTTCAGGTGTTCCATATCTCTTCAAAGGAATCCCCGCTTTAGCCTGTAATTCAACGGTTTCTCTGTCCAGTCCCAGCTTATCTGCGTTTATTTGATCCAGGTGCTTTACACGGTCAGTCGCAATTCGGCCGGGCGCAATTGTATTAATAATAATGTTATCGGGAGCAAGCTCAGATGCCAGAGTTTTTGATAGTCCGATAATCCCAGTCCTGAAGGTGTTTGAAAGTATTAATCCTGGTATTGGTTCCTTTATCGAAGAAGATGCAATGTTAAGGATTTTCCCTCCCTGTTGTTTTAAATATGGTAAAACTTCGCGGATCATTCTCACATAGGATAATAGATTTAATTCAAATGCTGCTTGCCATGCTTCATCGGTTAAATCCTCAAAAGAACCAGCTGGAGGTCCACCAGCATTATTTACAAGCATGTTTATTCCGCCAAAGGTTTCTGCTGTTACTGATACAAGCTGCTTAATGTCTGCATGTTTAGTAATATCAGCTTTTTGGTAGGCCACTTTTCCAGTTCCAATTACTTCTAGTTCATAAGCTTTTTGTTTTAGTTTTTCATCGTCCCGGCCGGAAATCATCACATTGGCCCCTTCTCTTACAAGCCGCTCCGCAATTGCAAACCCTAATCCTTGGCTGGAAGCAGCAATTAGCGCTGTTTTACCATATAAATTCAATTCCATTATTTGTTCATCCCCTTCTTGAAGTTCTATTTCTATTATACAAAAAATAAGTAGAAAAAGTTGGTAATGTATTTTGACAAAAAAAGAGTCAATTTTTATTTTGTCTGAATCTAAATTAACGATGTTGATTGTCTTTGCTATCTGGCCTGTTGATTTCCGCCCAAACAACAGGGAGGCAAATTGACATAAAGAATTGCTAATTAATAAAGAAAATAAATAAAAGGCTGTCGAAAGTTTTTCGACAGCCTTAGGCAGACCATCTGCCTCATTAATTGCTTGTTTCATTTAGAATGTATGTGCAAAATCCTTTGCACGCGCTATTGCATTTTCTTTGATTTCATTGGCTTTATCAGGCATCGCATTATGGCCTTCAACAAATAGTCCTTCCAATGTCGGAACTCCAAAAAAGCTCATCATCACACTAATATATCGGTGCCCCATTTCCATTTGGGCGGCTGGTCCCTCAGAATAAAATCCACCACGTGCTTGTATGTGCAAGGCTTTTTTATCCGTTAAGAGACCGATTGGGCCATTCTCAGAATATTTAAAGGTTTTTCCGGCAACGGAAACAGAATCCAAATAAGCTTTCATGACAGGAGGAAAAGAGAAGTTCCATAATGGTGTGACAAACACATATTTATCAGCTGCCACAAACTGTTCACTTAATTCACCAAGACGGCTTACTTTTGCCTTTTCTTCAGAAGTCAGCTCATCGAATGCTTGGCCGGAGCGAAGCTTTCCCCACCCACTAAATACATCCGCATCAATATGGGGGATGTTTTCTTTGTATAAATCTAAATGAACAACCTCATCATTCGGATTAACCTGTTTATAGCTCTCAATAAAGGCTTTACCAACTGCCATACTATACGACATTGTTTCATTATGAGGGTGGGCTGTAATATATAAGACCTGTGCCATTTTAATCACCTTTCTTTTTACAAATATATGACATTTTAGTTTTAGTCAAAAAGCCCTAAAATAATCAAAAAGGATTTGTCAATTTGACAAATCCTTTTACTACCTTTTTATTATTCGTTTGAATCTAGTGAATAAGGATTGCGACCAATGCTTTTTCTCATTTCATCAGTCATTAGGAATGGTTCATTTACCACTGACTCATCTGCTGCCTGACTTGTTAGAGAACTGCCATCATAATGTACAGGTTTTTGTTCCATAATTCCTTTCACCTCCACCAATTCCTACTTTTTAGTTATTCGCATATGTAATCCAGGTCTTTCTGACTATTATTGTACCAAATATTTCATAAATTTTACATAATAATATGAATAAAATATTAGTAAAATTTACACAAAAAAAGGTTCTGTTAAACTTAGCTGTTGATTTACGCTCCAGGCGCGAGCGGTTCGCGCAATCCGCTTCAATCAACAGTGTTAAAAATCAACAATACCCTTTAACATAGCCAAAAAAACCGACTATTTTTAAAGTCGGTTTTTTTTAATGTTTATTATTTAGTTGCCGCGTTTACCGCATCTATTACCTGACTGGTTGTTTGCATATTTAAAACTTCACTTGCAAGCTTTTCCATGTCAGATTTTTTCAAATTCTTAATGAGAGAGCGAGCCTTTAATATTGAGGTTGCACTCATGGAGAATTCATCAAGCCCTAGACCTAATAGAACTGGAATTGCTGTTTCATCCCCTGACATTTCACCGCACATACCTGCCCATTTTCCTTCTGCATGTGCTGCATCAATCACCATTTTTACTAAGCGTAAAATCGATGGGCTATAAGGCTGATAGAGGTATGAAACCTGCTGGTTCATGCGGTCTGCAGCCATCGTATATTGAATTAAATCGTTTGTGCCGATACTGAAGAAGTCAACTTCCTTTGCAAATTGATCAGCAAGTACAGCAGTAGATGGAATCTCTACCATAATCCCAAGTTCAATCTTTTCTGCTACTTTTTGACCTTCAGTAACAAGCTTTTGTTTCTCATCTTCAAGAATTGCCTTTGCTTCACGGAATTCATCCAAAGTAGCAATCATTGGGAACATAATTTTGAGGTTTCCATAGCTGCTTGCTCTTAAAAGGGCTCGAAGCTGGGTACGGAAAATCCCTTGTTCCTCCAAACATAAACGAATCGCACGGAAGCCTAGGAAAGGATTCATTTCCTTAGGTAGGTCTAAATAAGGCAGTTCTTTATCGCCGCCGATATCTAAGGTACGAACAACGACAGGTTTTCCGGCCATACCTTCTAAAACAGCTTTATACGCTTCAAACTGCTCATCCTCTGTTGGAAGCTGATCCCTGCCCATGTAAAGGAATTCGGTTCTATATAAACCTACACCTTCGCCGCCATTTTCAATTACTCCTTTTAAATCATTAGGAGTTCCGATATTAGCAGCGAGTTCAACGTGGTGTTCATCAGCAGAAACGGTAGGCTCATTGACAAGCTTGGCCCATTCCGATTTTTGAACTTCATATTCTTCATGTGTTTTACGGTATTCAGCAACAAGTTCTGGCGTTGGGTTAATATGTACTTCCCCTTTGAGTCCATCGACAATAACTAAGTCGCCATTATTAATTTCCTCAGTAGCAGTTTTTGTACCAACTACAGCTGGAATTTCCATCGACCGAGCCATAATCGCGGAATGGGATGTACGGCCGCCAATATTAGTTGTAAAACCTTTGACAAATTGGCGGTTCAATTGTGCTGTATCAGACGGTGTTAAATCCTCTGCTACAATGATTACTTCTTCGGCAATCATGCTCGGATTAACCAATTGAACTCCTAGTAAATGCGCTAATACACGTTTTGTTACATCGCGGATATCAGCAGCACGTTCCTTCATGTATTCATTATCCATTTGTTCAAACATCATAACGAACATATCCGCCGTTTCTTTAAGAGCAGACTCTGCATTTACTTTTTCAGACTGAATTTTATCCTCGATTGGTGCATTAAGCTCAGGGTCACTTAGGACAAGTAAATGCGCTTCAAAGATTGCGGCTTTATCTTCACCAAGGTCAACCTTCGCCCGGTCCCGAATTGCTTCCAGTTCAGACTTAGATTTAGACATAGCCTGACGGAATCGTTCAATCTCAGCAGACGGTTCGTCAATTGTCTTTTTCTCAAAATTCAAATCCGGTTCAACCAGTCGGTATGCTTTTGCAATCGCAATACCGTTTGATGCTGCAATACCATTTAAAAAAGTCATTATTCTGCCAATCCTTCTTTTTTCAATGTCTCTTCAAGGCTATTTAGAGCATCTGCAGCGTCGCTGCCTTCAGCTGAAATTTTTATGTCTGAACCTTGACCGATTCCTAAGGACATAACACCCATAATTGATTTTAAATTAACAGTTTTTCCTTTGTATTCTAAATTGATTTCTGAATCAAATCTGCTTGCAGTTTGCACTAAAAGTGTTGCTGGTCTTGCATGAATTCCTGTTTCTGCTGTTACTTTAAATTGTTTTTCTGCCATTTAAAATCAAACTCCTTTTAGTTTAAATGTAGTAAAATGATGCTTATGATAACCCTTACAATATATTCCTTTTAGTCATTTTTCTTACAAATAGACCTGTTATATTTTCCCCTAAAAGGAATTTTAGTATGTAAGCTTTAAGCCTCATTTATGGTTAATAATCTTAATACAATTGCTAGAATAACACGTTCAAACAATACAGACAACTTATAAACTAGAATGTAAGCGCATTAAAAAATGATAATTTAATTTTTTTTACAAATTTCATGAAATAGACATAAAAAGCTGTCATACTAGACAGCTTTCATGCTCAATTTCCATTTACTGCATGTGGATATTCTTCTTGATCGTCAACAGGAATAACAGTATTTCTTAATGCATCTTCTAAGGATAATTGATATTTTTTCTTTAGTTCCTCTGTCCAGGAAAATTTGTCTGCCATATATTCGATTACTTGGTTCTTCCACATTTCGACTAATCTGATATTAAATAAAATTGCGCTGGTTCTACGATTAAAGAAATCCAATGGTGTTGCTGCCATTTCGCCCTCAATTGCATAAACCAATTTGGCAAATAAATCTATTGGGAGTTTATATTTCACCAAATCTTCCTTGTTCTTTTTTAAAAGTTGATAAACAGAATTTATGTTTGAGCCGTACATTTTTGCTAACTGTTCTGCTTCCTTATGGGTTAATCCCGCTTCAACACCCTTGTTGATTTGATTCGTTACAAAGGCAGCGAATTTCTTTGAACCCCCGACATTACCGCCAGAAATTGGTAAATTCTTCGTTTGTGATAAAGGAAAGCTTCGGTTTTCTTCAAATTGAAATTTTTCAACTAATAAATCAACAATGGATTCTGCCATTTTTCGATATCCTGTTAATTTACCTCCCGCAATGGTAATTAAACCCGAATGAGACTCCCAAATTTCATCCTTCCGGGAAATTTCTGAAGGGTCTTTCCCTTCTTCGTAAATAAGCGGCCGAACCCCAGCCCAGCTGGATTCAATGTCTTTTTCCGTAATTTGGACATCGGGGAACATATAATTGATTGCACTAATAATATAATTTCTATCACTAACTGTCATGTTTGGATTGACAGCATCTTCATTGTAGAAGGTATCTGTTGTTCCTACATAAGTTTTTTTGTCCCGTGGGATAGCAAAAACCATACGTCCATCTTGAGTATCAAAATAAATGGCTTGTTTCAAAGGAAATCGTGATTGGTCGATGACTAAATGGACTCCTTTTGATAGCTGCAGTGTTTTTCCCTTTTTTGATTTGTCCATTTCACGAATCGTATCAACCCATGGGCCGGCGGCATTCACAATTTTTTTCGCATGGACTTCATATTGTTCTCCCGTTAACTGATCTTCGACAAGAATACCAACCACCCTGCCATTTTTGTAAATAAGTTTTATGACCTTTGTATAATTTAAAGCGATTGCTCCTTTTTCGACAGCCGCCTTCATGACTTCAATAGTCAAACGGGCATCATCTGTCCGGTATTCCACATAATAGCCCCCTCCTATTAAACCATCTTTTTTAACTAGAGGTTCCTTTGCTAACGTCTCTTCTAGGGACAGCATAGTACGCCGTTCAGAATTCTTTACACCGGCCAAAAAGTCATATACCCATAACCCAATTGAAGTACTAAATTTACCGAAGGATCCGCCTTTGTGCATTGGGAGCAGCATCCACTCCGGTGTTGTTACGTGCGGCCCATTTTCAAAAAGAATAGCCCGCTCCTTTCCAACCTCAGCTACCATTTTTACCTCTAACTGTTTTAAATAACGCAGTCCCCCATGGACTAATTTAGTTGATCTGCTTGAAGTCCCAGCCGCAAAATCCTGCATTTCAACAAGTGCTGTACTCATGCCGCGGACTGCAGCATCAAAGGCAACGCCGGCACCTGTGATACCTCCGCCGATAATTAAAACGTCAAATTGGTCGTTTTTTAGCTTATTAACAATTCTGTTACGATATAAATTTGAAAATTTCATTTGAAATACCTCCTAAAAAAGAGCCGTATTATTAAATATGCAACTAGGGTTTAAGAGGAAATAAAAAAAGACCACAAAAGCCATTACCTTTAAATGATAATGTTTTTTGTGGTCTTTTCGAGTTTTATTTAAAAACGATTGCCGCTTTAACTGCTTTTTTCCAGCCATCATACAAATTTGAGCGGGTCTCTTCGGTCATTGTCGCATTAAATTGCCGCTCTATCGCCCATTGCTTTGAAATTTCTTCTTGGTTTTTCCAATATCCTACCGCAAGCCCTGCTAAATAGGCAGCTCCCAAGGCAGTAGTTTCATTAATAATAGGTCTTTCAACTGGAACATTTAGAATATCGCTTTGGAAATTCATTAAGAAATTATTTTTCACTGCCCCGCCATCTACTCGTAGTGTTTTCAGGTCAATACCAGAATCGGCCTCCATGGCAGATAAAACATCTTTTGTTTGATAAGCTAGTGATTCTAGCGTTGCCCGAACGAAATGTTCCTTTGAAGTTCCGCGCGTTAAACCAAAGACGGCACCACGGACATCACTATCCCAGTATGGTGTACCTAATCCAACAAAGGCGGGAACCACATATACCCCATCTGTAGATTCAACTTTTTCAGCATACCCCTCACTGTCCTTCGCGTCCTTCAATATTCTTAAGCCGTCACGAAGCCATTGAATTGCTGAGCCTGCTACGAAAATACTTCCCTCTAATGCGTATTCAATCTTGCCATTAAAACCCCAGGCAATCGTTGTAAGTAATCCATGTTCCGATCGGACTGCTTTTTCACCTGTATTCATTAGCATAAAGCACCCAGTGCCATAAGTATTTTTCGCCATTCCTTTTTCAAAACATGCCTGGCCGAATAATGCCGCCTGCTGATCGCCCGCAGCACCGGCAATAGGCACTTCCTTACCAAAGAAATGATAATCTATTGTGCTGGCGTATATTTCTGACGAAGGACGAACCACAGGGAGCATTGATTTTGGTACTCCCAGGATTTCTAATAATTCGTCATCCCATTTAAGCTCATGAATATTAAACATTAATGTACGGGAAGCATTCGAATAATCAGTGACATGGGCAACTCCCCCAGAAAGCTTCCAAATTAACCAAGTATCAATTGTGCCAAACAATAGTTTCCCTTGTTCAGCTTTTGCACGCGCCCCGTCTACATGATCCAATATCCATTTCACTTTTGTCCCTGAGAAATAGGCATCAATTAATAAGCCTGTCTTTTCACGGAATAATGGATCATGGCCTTTTTCTTTGAGAGCATCACAAATTTCGCTAGTTTGTCTAGACTGCCAAACAATGGCATTGTACACTGGTATTCCTGTTTCTCTATCCCATACTACTGTTGTTTCTCTTTGATTAGTGATTCCAATCCCCGCTATTTGGTCTGCATTTATGCCCGATTCGGATAGCACCACAGCAATGACTGATAAAATGGAACCCCAAATTTCATTTGCATTATGCTCAACCCAGCCAGGTTTCGGAAAATGCTGTGTAAATTCCTTTTGTGCAGTATGGACAATTTCCCCGCTTTTATTAAAAAGAATGGCTCGAGAGCTGGTTGTTCCTTGGTCTAAAGATAAAATATACTTTTCCATTTATATACACCCCTAGAAAGCGCATTCATTAAATATTATAACAGAAGCAGGTAATATATTCTGATTCATTGCCTCCGAACCCTTTCCTTTGCTTTCAGCCCATTTTTATGAATTTCTTTCAGTTTCTGCTTTATCCGGTGAACATCATTTCTTATCGTGTTTTGGTCCTCCATTGAAGATAAAAGCCCCCCATAGCGGACTTTTTCATAGATTTCGATTATTTCATTTGATTCTGTTATGCCCGTTCTATTAAACCATTCCTGTATGTTTTCAAAAGGAAATCTTCCTAACTGGAGCTTTTGGGCAAATTTCTCTAATTCAAATATTTCCTTTCTTATAATATCCTCTGGCGGTCTCTCCCTCTTGCGAAGAAAAGATGTAAGCTTTCGCGAAAACACACCTTCAGAAACTTCTACTAAATTCGAGGGATTTCCTGAAAATGTTTGTAATTTTAATTTTCTTTTATAAATGAGATAAAAAATAAACCCAAGTAAAGCTAATATGAGAATGAGATACAATATATTTTCTGTCATTCCAAATGTCTGCTCTTGATATTTGCCTGAATCAAGCTCGATTTTGATTTCTTTATTATTTGGTTTATACTGTTTATTTTCATATGAACTTAAAAGATATTGGAACAAATTTAATAAAGGTTCTGCCATCCTGCTAAACATCAAAATGCTTAAATGTAAAATACCAAAAAAAGCTTCTTGAATATATTTCAGTAAAAAAGTAAGTATGAAACCTCCTAAAGAAAGCCCAGCGAGAATTTTTATATAATATAATGCAAACCTCAATTTATCCCCATGAATCGCATTCCATTTCCTAAATAAGTTGGCAGCTAGCACTAAAAAAAACTTAACTATAAGAAGAATGATAATTTGATTTTGATAAGCATAGTGGCTCATAGCTGAGTAAATTATAGCAACTATTCCGATAAAAAATGACAACAGTAACATAAGAACGTCCGAACGGCCAGAAAAATCATCATATAAGATAATCCCGCGCCAAAAAATAAACACACTCATAACCATCCATAAAGAAATTGGCAGCCCTGTTTGATAGCCAACGATTAACAATAAAGGAAAAACGGTTAAAAAATAAATCCATTTTCCTTTATTTTGGTATTGATGGAGGAGAATAATAAAAAAGACTATGCCCCCTAAACAAATTGGAAACAAAAAGAAAAAAGGAGGTAACTCTTGTTTATTTATAAAGTATAAAAATACTAAAAGCATTCCCAGCATTAATTCCAACGTAAAATGGTAAGAGACAGCCACTACACGATTAATCATATCGAAAGCCTTCTCTCATTCCTATTATCCAATCCCCTTAATACGCCCTGATCATCCTCAATAAATAGTTCAAACAATCGTATCCCTCTTTTGCTCATATTAAACAACAATCTATTCGTAGTATCCTTCCGAATTCCTGCATGAATAAAAAAGGGTTGTTCTGTTAAATGGTTATTGAAAAACGAAAGCAATTGGTCATAAGGCAAGCTTGTATTTTGCAGACTTATCGAAGAAAGTGTTTCTAATACCTTTTGCAAATGCTCTTTACCTGCTCCTTTTGCAAGATATAGAAAAGGGGTGTTTCCGGCTGTTCGAACGTTAATGCATATAGAATAGGGGATATTCCTTTTATATGCATGATAGGCAAACTCCGTTATACCACTGAGCAATTTTTCAAGGTTGCCTGTAATGGAATGCCCATCAGAAACATTTAAGGCAATATTCCAACCTATTTCCGAGATGGTTTCATAGATTTTAGTTTGTAATGTTTGGTTTTTTGCACTGGCTTTCCAATGGATCTTGTTAAAGCTGTCAGTTGGTGCATAATCCCTTGTTCCAACCGGTCCGAGGCGGTCCTCATAAAGTGATTGAGGTAGAGCATTTGTCCCTTGAAGAATGGACATTTGCTCAATTAGGCCCTTTACTGGTATTGGTTCTGGATAAACAATTGCCAGCTGTTTGAGAAAATACTTGGATTCCATGATAGATTCCCCGAAACCAAAAAGGCTTGGTATATGTATTTCAAGCTTCCGAATTTTTGCTATACCTCTCATTTTCGCCGTATAAGGGATCCTAATTTGTTTGGTATTCTGCATGTAGATGGAAAAAGGGACAGAAATTTCATATATATAAAGATTGGATTCTAACTGGCTGCTCTCCGGTGCAACAAAATGATCGAAGAAAACCTTTAACTCCCCTTTTAAAATGGGAAACCCGTCGTTTTGAATGGTTATTGTCCATTCGCCTTTTCCATTAACAAATAGTCGTTTTTTTTCGGGTATATTATCGATTGAAAGCCCTTCCCCAACTCTTTTTAAATAAAACTGATTAGCAATGCTGACAGCTAAAAAAAAGACCGCTAAAAACAATACTAATTTTGACTGCATATAAAGGCTCACAAAGATTAATATAATGGCTGCTCCGTTAATACCCTGAATTTTCCGTTCTTCCACTAGATGCTTGTTCCAAATCATCCATTAGCCCCCGCTTCAACTGGAACAGGAGTTGAATCAAGAATATCCGCAATAATAGTTTCAGGTGTTTTGGTTAATGACCCTTCAATGGACAAGTAAATCCGATGACCTAGCACAAACGGTGCTACTTGCTTCACATCCAAAGGGGTAACATATGTACGGCCGTTCAACAATGCTTTTCCCTGCGATGCCCTCATTAAGGCTAAGGTTCCTCTTGGGCTCACTCCTAGTTCAATACTATTATTCTCTCTCGTTTTTAGTATAATTTTAAGTAAATAATCCTCCATTTCACTTGATATATGGACTTTATTGATGGACACCTTTAATTCTTCTATTTCTTCATTTGAAAAAACTTGTTCAATAGCGTTTAGTTTCTTATCGCCACGATGAATGTGCATGATTCTTTTTTCATCTTCATAGTCAGGGTAACCGATTTTTATTTTGATAAAAAACCGGTCCATTTGCGCAACAGGCAATGCAAAAGTTCCTTGTTGTGATTCGACTGGATTTTGTGTAGCAATGACCATGAAGGGCTCCGGTAATGGAACCGTTTCACCATCGATTGTTACCTGTCTCTCTTCCATTACTTCTAATAAACTGGACTGTGTTCTTGGTGTTGCTCGATTAATTTCATCGGCTAAGACGATATTCGCCTTTATAGGACCATGACGTAATTCAAACTCTTGCACCTTCGGATTGAAAAATTGAATCCCAGTTACATCACTTGGTAAAACATCCGGGGTAAATTGAATTCGAGAAAATTCCCCGCCAATTGCTGTTGCGAAACTCTTAGCAAGCAATGTTTTACCAGTCCCAGGCACACTTTCAAGCAAAATATGCCCATTAAATAATAAAGATATGGCCATTAATTCTATTTCCATATCCTTTCCAACAATCACTTTGCTGATTTCATTTTTTAATTGACCTATTTTTTCAGTTAAAGCCATTCCTGTCTCTCCTAAAAAATCTCTGTATTTTTTGAATCTCCTGCTTAACTTCTTGGTTCTTTTAAATATTGATATAAAACATCCCCGCCTCTTTGGCCAATGCCGCGGAAATGTTTAAAATCCTTCCGTTTTACGAGGACTTGGCGAAATTCCATAAAATCTTCATTTTTGACGTAGTACTCAGACAAATCTCCTGTCATCAAGCGATCTAAAATTTCAGTAATCATTTCATCCTTCATTTCAAAATACACCACCTTTTATCTCTATCTATTTTATCGTATCTGGGATTTATTAAGTCAAAATTGAGAGCGTTTTCAATTATTTTTTCAAATTTTTCTAGATATAATCAAATACTTACAAAGAATTAACGAAATTGTCAAATAAAGGGCTTTACGAATTAAGGAAAGTAGTGCAAACTGTTATTTAAATGGATTTCATATAACGCTTTTAGGCAAAGGAGAGAGACTAAATGAAGAAAGCAGAAGTAGGAAATATTATTGAATTCCGTGGTGGTTTACAAGGAATAGTAGAAAAAGTAAATGAAAATTCTGTTATAGTCGACCTAACATATATGGATAATTACCGTGATTTAGAATTAGACCAACGTACCGTTGTCAATCATAAAAATTATAAAGTTGTAAAAGAAAGCGCTTTTTAATTTGATATTTTAGTAGAAAAGGCAGTCTACCCACTGCCTTTTCTTTTTTGTACTATTTACCCTGTCCTGTTTCTTTCGATAATTGTTTTAATGATTTTACTTTTCCGTGAGGATTTTGATCCTGTTTTCTAACAGTCCATTCCCTCTCTTGCTGACTTTGCGATTTACTCATATCTCTCACTCCTTTCCTGATTATTTTTTTCAATTTTTTATGTTCTTATTATAGGATTTGGATAAAATGTTTAATGATAATAAATTTATTGAAGATCAAAGGAGTTTACAATGATTAAGAACATCTTCTCGGACATGCGCCTCGTGATTGGAATATTAATCGCTCATTTACTTATTTTCTTTTCTTTCCACGATAAAGCAATATTTTGGTATATCTTTTCTGGTTCTTTACTAATATTAATTGTTTATGCAATGTTTCAAGGAGATGTTGATGATAAAGCATCCTTTATTAAATATATCTTTTTTGGCGCCGTATCTGGGGTTCTATTATATGCTGTTTTTTGGCTGGGTTATCACACCCTTGACTTCTTACATTTTCCTTTTAAAAAAGGATTGAATAAACTCTATAAATGGTTTGCCCCTTCATTATTTTGGCAATATCTTGCCCTGGTTTTCGTTGCTGCACCAGGAGAGGAATATTTTTGGCGTGGATTTGTTCAAAAAAGATTATCGAAGCATTTAGGACCGATTATCAGTATTTTAACAGCCTCTTTATTGTATGCCTCTGTACATATTTATTCAGGGTCCTTTTTATTAGTTTTTGCCGCATTTATAACTGGATTTGTTTGGGGCTGCTTATATTTTTGGAAAAAAAGCATGCCACTGGTAATTGTATCGCATATCATTTTTGATATAATGATTTTCATTATTTTTCCCCTGCAATAGGAAGACAGCTATTCAGTGTCGAATAGCTGTCTATTTTCTTTCATTTGCCGTAAATGGCTTCATCCAAAGTAATACAAAAAAGGTCATACAAATATACCCAAACAATGGATATAGATATGATAACAGCGTACTGTAATTTACCAGACTTATGAGATAAGAAATGGCAAAAATGCCGGAAACTGATGCAATTGTGGGAATATTCATATATTGTTTCAGTTGACGGTCAAGACCAAAGACATTTCCAATGACCGAAGTAAAAATTTCTCCGTAGATAACGACAACAAAAATCCAATAAAAAAACGGGGCTAAATTTTTCATGATAATCGCCATCGGGATGTCATACAATTCAAGGTTTGGCAGCATGATCAACGTAAAATGGCTTGCTATTAATATTAGAGTCAGCGCAAGACCACCAAGAATTCCTCCCCATTTAATCGTCCAATCATCTTTTATCTCAGTTGCTACTGGCACCAACACAGCCTGGGCTAACCCCAGATTCAAAGCCACATACGAAAATGGAGCCACGACACTCTTCCAGCCATCGTCAGCATGGGGAATAAATAAAAATTGACTCAAAAAATTCGGCATTCGTAATGAATAAACCATTAATATTAAGCTGAAGGAAATCATTAACGGAACGACAAATGTATTCACAGCAAAAAGACCCTTTGTGCCAATTAACATGACCATAAAGGAGAGAAAAATCGTTAGAAATACCCCAACTGTTTTAGGAATCCCCAGCTGTTCCTCAAATACTGCCCCAGCCCCTGCGAGCATAACCGCACTTACCCCAAGCAGCATCAATAGCATAAAAACATTGATGAGCCGGCTCGGCCATTTACCAAATAGGTATTCATTAAACTCCTGGTAGGATTTTGCCTCAATCTGAGCAGCCATTCGCATCATCTTAGAGCCAATTGCCACAAAGAAATAACCGCTCATTAATATACTTATAAAGCCAAAGAAACCAAATCGAGAAAAAAATTCTACGATTTCTTTTCCTGTGGCGAAACCTGCACCAACAACAGTCCCTACATAGACCGCTGCAATTTGAAAGGCCGCTGCCCAATTCCGCTTCACACCATCCCCCCCTTATCACCAATATATGTATGGAGGGACAAACTAAGACGAGCTTTTTCTGCAATTGTTAACATTTACTATAAGCAAACATCTTGAAAGTCAAAAATGGTCAGAGTATACTATGCTCATAAGGTCAAAGATAGTCAAAGTCAAATTGGTAAAAGCTAAATAACAAGGAGGTTATTACTTATGCTTTGTCAACGATGCAATCAAAACAACGCAAACGTACAATTATCTCTTAATATTAATGGACAACGTAAGGATATGAAGCTCTGTCACGAATGTTATGCAACTGAGAAAAAGGCAATTGGGGCAGGCTTTGGGCCGAATATGAATGCTTTCCCAGGTTTCTCAATTGAAGATTTGTTTAAGGCTAAAAACTTCTCACAAAATTTAAATTCAAATGGTCAATTTGCGACCCAAAGTACAAGAAAACATAACGGTTTTATTGATCAATTTGGGCGAAATTTAACGCAAATGGCTAAAGCCGATTTAATTGACCCAGTAATCGGCCGTAATGACGAAGTTAAGCGCGTCATTGAAATTTTAAACAGAAGAAATAAAAATAATCCTGTATTAATCGGGGAACCCGGTGTCGGTAAAACGGCCATAGCTGAAGGTCTTGCCCTTAAGATTGCTGAAGGAAATGTACCAGGAAAGTTACAAAATAAAGAGGTTTATCTACTTGATGTTGCTTCCCTTGTAGCTAATACGGGTATACGTGGTCAATTCGAGGAACGAATGAAACAGTTAATTACAGAATTACAAGAAAGAAAAAATATTATCCTGTTCATCGATGAAATACATCTACTTGTTGGCGCCGGTTCTGCTGAAGGATCAATGGACGCTGGCAACATTTTAAAGCCTGCCCTTGCCCGTGGTGAGTTGCAAGTGGTCGGTGCTACAACATTAAAAGAATATCGTCAAATCGAAAAGGATTCCGCATTAGAGCGTCGTTTTCAGCCAGTCCATGTTCTAGAGCCTGATAACGAAGCCGCTATTAATATCCTAAAAGGAATCCAAAAGAAATACGAAGACTACCATGAAGTAACCTATACTGATGAAGCAATCCATGCTTGTGTCCAATTATCACAGCGCTATATTCAAGACCGCTTTTTACCTGATAAAGCGATTGACGTATTGGATGAAGCCGGTTCAAAATTAAATCTTGCTTCTGAATACAAAAGCACTGACCAAATTGAAGCACGTCTAAAAGAACTTGCTGCTGAGAAGGAACATGCTTTAAAAAATGAACATTATGAAACAGCAGCCAAGCTTCGTGATGAAGAAGCAAAACTTGAAAAGGCATTAAATACTGCAGCAAGTACAGAAAGACCCGTTGTCACTGTTTCACATATCCAAGAAATCATTGAACAAAAAACAGGTATTCCTGTTGGAAAACTGCAAGAAGATGAACAGCTAAAAATGAAAAATTTAGAAGTAAATCTAAATCATAAAGTTATCGGACAAGAAAAAGCCGTCCAAAAAGTGGCAAAAGCGATTAGACGCAGCCGTGCCGGCTTAAAATCAAAACACCGTCCAATAGGTTCCTTCCTATTTGTGGGTCCGACAGGTGTCGGTAAAACAGAATTAACGAAAACTTTAGCAGAAGAATTATTCGGCACGAAAGAATCGATGATCCGCCTTGATATGAGCGAATATATGGAGAAACACAGTGTCTCAAAATTGATTGGTTCACCTCCAGGCTATATTGGTCACGATGAAGCAGGACAGCTTACTGAAAAGGTCCGCCGAAACTCGTACAGCATTATTCTGTTGGACGAAATAGAAAAGGCGCATCCAGATGTCCAGCATATTTTCCTGCAAATTCTCGAGGATGGCCGTTTAACAGACAGTCAAGGCAGAATCGTAAGCTTTAAAGACACTGTAATTATTATGACAAGTAATGCCGGGGTCGGACACAAAACGGTTCATGTCGGCTTTGGTACAAATGAAGCGGTTGAAGAGGCAAGTATTCTTGATTCACTGGGAAGCTTCTTTAAGCCTGAATTCTTGAATCGTTTTGATGGGATCATTGAATTTAATTCATTGGGCAGACAACACATTTTGACTATCGTTGACCTAATGATTAATGAATTACTAGAAACACTAAAAGAACAAGACATGGAATTAACGATTACCACTGACGTTAAAGAAAAATTAGCTGAGTTAGGCTACCACCCTTCTTTCGGAGCTCGTCCACTTCGCCGGGCCATTCAAGAACAGCTGGAGGATAAAATTGCAGATTATATTCTTGAACAGCCTGATGCGAAAAAGTTAACAGCAGTAATGGAGGGTGCAGAATTACGTGTTGTGTCAACAGTGAATGCAGTTTCTTAATGAAAAACCTGTGTTAAATGGTATTGTTGTTTTTTATACTCTGTTGATTGGAGCGGAAATCAACAGACAAGTTAAACAGAGCCAATGACAAAAGCGAAGCCCTAACACGGCTTCGCTTTTTAACGTAAAATTAAAGCTTTTTATCTTCAATAGAATTCAACCATTTTTCAATTTCACTAACGACAGATTCCACACAGCCGTTTTCAAATGGTGAAATTAAATGAGCAGCCTCGACAAGCTTAGTAAAAGACATGCTTCCGCCAAGCTTACAAAGGTTTACATAATCTTCCCAGGCTTCTTCTTGATTTTCTCTAGAACGCTTCCAGAATTGGAACGCACAAATTTGTGCAAGAGTATAATCGATATAATAGAAAGGTGAATTATAAATATGACTCTGACGCTGCCAGAAGCCGCCCTTTTCTAAATATTCTTGACCATCATAATCTTTATGCGGCGTATATTTTTTCTCAATTTCCCGCCATGCCTGCTTCCTTTCATCTGGTGAAGCTGTCGGATTTTCATATACCCAATGCTGGAATTCATCCACGGAAACACCATAAGGCAGGAATAATAATGCATCACTTAAATGAGAAAACTTATACTTATCGGTATCTTCTTTAAAGAATAGCTCCATCCACGGCCAGGTGAAAAATTCCATACTCATCGAATGAATTTCACATGCTTCGTAGGTTGGCCAATAATATTCAGGTATTTCAAAATGACGGCTTGAATAAACCTGAAAGGCATGGCCTGCTTCATGTGTTAGAACATCAATATCCCCTGAGGTTCCATTGAAATTAGAAAAGATAAACGGCGCCTTATAATTTTCTATATACGTGCAATAGCCCCCGCCTGCTTTCCCTTTCTTAGCAACAAGGTCCATTAAATTATTTTCCTGCATAAAGCTGAAAAATTCTCCCGTTTCTTTCGAAAGGTCTTCATACATTTTTTGCCCGTTTTCGATAATCCATTCCGGGCTTCCTTTTGGTTTTGCATTTCCTGTTTGATAAATGAAATTTTCATCATAATATTTTAATTGTTCAAGACCAAGACGCTCCTGCTGTCGCTTTTTCAATTTAGTTGCGATTGGAACAATAAAATCTTTTACTTGATCACGGAAATTTGCAACCATCTCCGCGTTATAATCGGTTCTCATCATTCGATAATATCCAAGTTCAACAAAGTTCTTATAGCCCAGTGTTTGGGCAATTTCTGTTCTTACCTTTACAAGATCATCAAAAATGCGGTCTAATTCAGCTTCATGTTCAGCTAAAAAACTAAATTTCGCTTCATTGGCCTCTTTTCTCGTCTCGCGGTCCGTAACCTGAGTAAAAGGCTCCAACTGAGCAAGTGTTCTTTCTTCCCCATCAAAAACAATTTTTGCGGAAGCTATTAGCTTCGTATATTCAGTTGAAAGTCGATTTTCCTTCTGAAGCAGTGAAACAATTTCAGGTTTAAAAGTCTTAAGCTGGCCTTCAGCAAGTGCAAAAAGCTGTTCACCAAGTTTTTCTTCAAGCTCTGTTCGGAATTTGGAATCCACTAATGCCTTATAATACTTGGATACCAAACCTTCAACCTCAGGCTGAACTTCATCCATAAAATCCTGTTCTGCCTTATAGTATTCGTCATCTGTATCAATCGAATGGCGGATATAACAAAGATTGAACATCGTTCCCAGGTCATTTCTTAATTGATTAATGTTGTTCATTTCCTTGATTTGTTCTTCGGCAGACACAGCATTTTTGAAGCGCGCCAACACAGTATCAAATTTTACTGTTACTTCTTCTAAGTTCGGACGAACATATGTATAATTTTCAAAACTCATTGAAACATCTCCTTTGTACTAATTTTCCAGCAATATTCAATTCGACACTATTCAATAATATTCCTTTATAAAAAAAAAATACGGCAATAGCCGTATTAAAATTTCCCTGCAGGGATTCCTAATTTTTTCAAGAGTTCAATTGCTTGAAGTTTCTCTTCACCAGAAAGACTAGACATAAGCTTATCAATTTCCTGTGCATGCTCAGGAAAAATATCTTGAATAAATTTTTTCCCTTCATCCGTTATTTGTGCATAGGTGACACGTCTGTCCTTGGGACAAGCAATTCTTTTCAGCAATCCTTTTTGTTCAAGTTTATCAACTACATAGGTAATGCTTCCGCTCGCAAGTAGAATTTTCCCGCCAATTTGCTGCATAGGCTGATCGCCTTTATGATATAGAAGCTCTAAAACAGCAAATTCTGTTGGATTTAAACCATTTGCTTGTATAGCCTTATTAACATGCTCATTTATAGCTTTATAGGCTCTTGAAAGAACAATAAATAATTTTAATGAAGTAGAAACTGAATCGTTTTCCATAGAAACTCATCCTTTTAAATTATCTCGATTTCAAAATTATTATAAAAAATTTTTGAGGTACTGTCAAATTCCCTTTTAATGGTATAATGATTTCGTTAAGAAAGATAACTGAATTATTTGAGGTACATTCATGAAAATTCACAAAAGCAATTTACTTACTTATTTAATCGTTGTGGTTATTCCAGTTTTCCTTTTTTGTTTATATTTTTATAATGATATTTTAAAAGAAATTGATAGCAGCAGAAAAGAGAATGCTAGTTGGATCGCATCTATTTACCAGAAAAACTGGGACCAATTCATTAGCGAAACCGTGACTAGTTTAAAAATATTGTCGCTATCAGCCGAGGATACCCTGTTCACACCACAGAAAATGGAACCGCTCCTCAATAAAGTGAACCAAAACGATCCAAGGTACAGTGGACTCTATTTACTTGATACGACTGGAAAAATTTTAACAGGTACGGTTTCATTACGAAATGAAGCTGATTTTTCCAAATTAGACTTTATTCAAGAAGTAATCAAAACGAAGGACATTATTATTTCTGAACATGAGGAAATTCTAAAAAATAACCAAAGAGTCATCGGGTTAGCAACACCAGTTCTTGATGCAGATCACAATTTAAAGGCCATTCTTGTTGCTGACCTCAGGATTGATTATATGAGGAACGTGATGAAGGTTCTTACTCCGGATACCAAACTTTATGTTGTGAATGGTGCCGAAAATCCCCTCATTGAAATAAATGTGAAGCGAAAAGATATGATAGATACCACAAACTGGGTCACTACACCAATGGATCGTTTGCCATGGAGCATAAAAGTGAAAATGGCCGACCGAAATGGAAAACAGATTGTCAATGAAATAGGAGAAAATTTATTTTTCATTCTTATCATCACACATATTCTCTTTTTGCTAATCAAATATATCTTGTTAAGAATTCATACCGGTCGAGAAAGAAAACAGAATGAACTCCAGAAGCTTGAATTAGTGGGTACATTGGCTGCTAGTACTGCACATGAAATCCGGAATCCACTTACAGGTGTTAAAGGGTTAATACAACTTCTAAGTGAAAAATATACGGAACCCCATGACCGCTATTATTTTAATGTTATTAACTCTGAGCTTAAACGAATAAATGAAATCGTCAGCGAGTTTTTAATATTAGGTAAGCCGACTGCACAACTTATCGATAATGTAAATATAAATGAAATCATTCATGAACTGAGTCCATTAATAGTATCTGAAGCAAATTCTCATAATATAGAGTGTATATGGCGGATTTCAGAGCAACCGGTGATAGTAAAATGTGTAAAGGACCAAATTAAACAGGTAATCTTAAATATTACCAAAAATGCCTTAGAATCATTTGAAAGCACTGGGACGCTTGAAATTGCACTACAAAAAATGGCAGATGTTTGCAAAATTAAGATTATTGATAATGGTAAAGGGATTCCAAAGGATGAGTTAGAAAAAATATTTCGTCCGTTTTATACCTCCAAAGAAACAGGTACAGGTCTTGGCTTGGTTATCTGTAAACGAATCATCAACTCTTTCGAAGGGACTATCGAGATAACCAGCGCAGAAAAAATAGGCACTACGGTTGAAATAACATTGCCGATAGCAAAGGAAAAACGAGACTAATCCGTCTCGTCAGATTGTCGAGAAAGGTAATTTTTCTCGGCAATTTTATTTTGTCTGAATCAAAATTATTGATTTTTTATGAATTGATTGACTCTGCTAACTGGCCTGTTGATTTCCGCTCCGGGCACTCGCTTTCCGCGGGGAGGTCCTAGAGCCTCCTCGGCGCTATGGCGCCTGCGGGGTCTCTAGTGACCTCTATATCCCGCAGGAGTCGAGTGCCCTCCGCTCCAATCAACAGGGAGGTAGATAATCCAAAATTATAGCAACACACCTTTTCCAACCTTGCTAAATGCGGTGCAACCTAATTTGTATAAAGGTAAGGTTAAATGTTTATCTAAATCGGGAAAATGCTTTATAAATTTATAAAGGGGAAAATTGAGCGAAGATTCACCGACTCAAAAGAGCTACACAGGCTTCGGGGATTAAAAAATGTGGTTCTCCTGAATTCAGCATGCAAAAATACACAAATTCATATTCATTTGGCTAGTTTCTTTTGGCTTAAATTAACCAATTTTTCATATTATTTAATAGGTTAGTAAGTTCTTTATTGAATAACACTCTGTTGATTGGAGCGGAAGGCGCGAAGACTCCTGCGGGAGTACGGGGCAGGGGAGACCCCGCAGGAGCGAAGCGACGAGGAGGCTCCCCTGCACGTCCGCGGAAAGCGAAGCGCCTGGAGCGCAAATCAACAGACCAGTTTAATAGCCTATATTATAATACTATTATAACGAATTAATACAGTGAATTATTAAAGGGAACAAATGAAATAAAAGGCTATCGAAAGTTTTTCGACAGCCTGATGAGACTAATCCGTCTCGTTTTTTTGCTCTATTTGTTCCCATTTACTTAATTTCTTGAATTTTACGGTATAATTCTAATTTTTCTTCATCAGAAAGCATTCTCTCTGCTATGGGGAATAGTACATTTTCTTCTTTCGCAAAATGTTCTGTTAAAATGTAGTATGCGTTTTGTATTAGTTTGGCAAATGTTTTCATTTCTGAAGATGATGACGGCACGTTTAACGATTTTTCAAGAAATGCTTTGATATTTGCTTTCGCCTGATCATGCTCATATTCCATGACCGCAATTGGACCGGATGTTGTACCAATATAAACACCCATCATTGGAAAAAGAATTCCTTCTTCCCGTTCTGAATGAGGATCTAATGCTGCTTTAAATTCCTTTACTTTCGTAATTAATTCATTAAAATTCTTTTCAAGCTCTATTTCTTGATCAATTTTTTGTGTTAAAGTAAATAATCCCTCTAATTGTGCTAATAATGGGGGATGTTCACCCTTTAATTGTTTAAGTCCTTCACTTAATTCAGCCTGCGGCATTCCTCCGAAAGCACTCATACATCCACTCATAATCTTTTTCACCTCTAACCAATTTATTGCCTTAAGTATAAAAAGAAATAACCGTTTATGTAGTGACTAAGGTCACATCTAATAATTTTCCAGGTTGATCCGTCATTTTTTTGTCGAATTTATGAAAACGTTTTATATTTTTTAAAAATTTTAACATTTATCACTCAAAAATCGTTAATAGTTTCATATAATATAGTTAAGAAAGACAAAGGAGGGCAAAATCCCATGAAAACGCCAAATTATCACGATTTTTACGAAAAGGCATTAATCCCGATTGGTTTGAATGACCTTAGCTCCCTAAAGGATACGGAAGCTCATTGCCCTATTTCCCCCTCAACTCACTGGCTCATTGCAGTAGAAGGAGTGCAGCTGGCACAGCCAAAGATATATTATCATTGGAAAGTGAGTGTTTATCCTGCTGACTGCGAAGGGGATTTCAATTGGAAAACGCCATATTATTGTTCTGCAAACATGGAGTCTATAGACTCTGCAATAGCTTTTGCCAGCTCATTAATAAGTTCTGGCAAAAAAGATGAACTTACCTCCTCCACGATATTAGAGAAAATCAGCTAATCCTCATAAATTTCTTCCTTAAGCTTCACCTTCTTTTTATCCCTACTTGTGAAATAACATACATATAGTGTTTTTCTATATCTTTCAAAATAAAAAAGTGCTGTTTGCAATGTTTGCATACAGCACTTTTTTATTAGGCTAAACGGAAGACAATACCGTGTCCGCCCTTCGGATATTCCCATTTAATGTTCTGGTATGGACATCCGATACGGCAGCTACCGCACTCATGGCAGCCTTCATAGCCCACTTGCATCCTGGTCCCTTCCCATTTGTATACCTCGGCAGGACAAAAGACGGTACAAATTTTGTCAGGACATTTCGTCATGCAAATATCATGATCAAGTACGGTCAAATGAGATTTCGTGTCACACTTAAAACGGAGAAGATACTGTTTTTCTTCGATATTTTTAGTTGACATTATTTCACCGCCTTCCAAGCTCGATAAATATCTTGAATTACCCGAAGCGTTCCTCTTTCTGATGTCACACTCTTCATGATTTGTTTCTGTTTATCGCGTTTTGGTGTTCCATCTACAGTAAAGAATTTGCTCATTGCTTTGTTCATCATTGGTACATACTCTTTGAAGTATTGTGGATATTTTTCAAATGTGTGGGCAGCATCTTTATATTTCTCTAAATCTTTAATAATAAAACTATCATAAAGCTTCTCACGATAGAGATTTAAACTGGCTTCAGAAAAGTCTCCCCGATGTTTAGCCTCGATAATGGATTCTGCTGCTAATAATCCTGAATGCATCGCCATGTTCGAACCTTCACGATGAATGGCATTGACAAGCTGTGCTGCATCACCTACAACAATAACACCATTACCTGCCACCTTTGGTACAGAACGATAGCCTCCTTCAGGAATGAGATGGGCAAGATATTCGGCTGATTCACCGCCGGTAATCAACGGTTTTACCATTGGGTGATTTTTCAGGTAATCAAGCAGCTCATATGGCTTCATTTTCGCATTAATCATACTAGATAGGGTCGTTCCTACTCCGATATTTAAGCTATCCTTATTGGTATAAAGGAATGCAGTTCCAAGGTTCCCCTTAGTGGAGTCACCAAATATTTCAATCGTACAGCCTTGATTATCTTCTAAATTAAATCGGTCATTAATTTTTTCTTTTGGCAGATTAATAACTTCCATGACTGTTAAAGCTACTTCATCGGGACGGAATTCTTTATGGAACCCCAACTGTTTGGATAGCAGCGAGTTTACACCATCCGCAAGGACAACGACATCTGCGTAGACCTCACCATTCGGACGGTCGGTGCGAACTCCAATCACCTTACCATTTTCAACTATACATTCGGTTACAACGGTTTCGTTGATAAGCAGTGCACCTGCTTCAACAGCTTTCCCAGCAAACCATTGGTCAAACTGTGCCCGAAGTACGGTAAAGTTATTATATGGCTCTACTGCCCATTCAAGACCTTTATAGCCAAAGGAAACAACAGATTCCTTATCCATCATCCAAAAACGCTGTTCTATTACAGGTCTTTCAAGTGGAGCTTCCTTCCAAAATTCAGGGATGAGCTCTTCCATTTGCTTACGATATAATACACCGCCCATGACGTTTTTAGCTCCAGGGTATTCCCCTCTTTCAATAAGCAATACGTTTAAGCCGCTTTTTGCACAAGTATAGGCACAAGAAGTACCCGCTGGGCCTGCGCCGACAACGATAACATCAAATTTTTCAGACATAGACCATTTCACCGCCTTTTTCCGCTTTAAGCTTCTTAAATTGTGCGATTAGTTTAGGGACAATTTCCATTGCGTCCCCAACAATCCCATAGGTTGCGACATCAAATATCGGTGCATTCGGATCCTTATTAATGGCAATGATGAACTCAGAATTTTTCATACCAACCACATGCTGAATGGCCCCTGATATTCCGATTGCAAAATAAATTTTCGGTGTAACCGTTTCCCCTGTTTGACCAACCTGCTGTTCGTGCCTTAGCCATCCGGCTTCGACCACGTCACGTGTACCCCCAACACTTGCACCTATCGTGTCAGCCAATTCATGAATGAGCTGGAAATTTTGCAGATCCCCCATTCCTTTTCCGCCGCAAACGATTACGTGTGCATCGGCTAAATTGGCTTTTTTTGTTACATCATTCACAATTTGAAGGACTTTTGTCCTAATTTCTTCTTCTACGGTAATTTTCTCTTCGATAATTTTACCAAGCCTGCTTGCTTCTGGCTCTAATGCCTTCATGACCTTTGGTCTCACTGTTGCCATTTGTGGGCGGTGCTTTTTACAAAGAATGGTTGCCATAATATTACCGCCGAACGCAGGTCGGCTTGCTTCTAGTAATCTGCTATCTATATCTACATCCAGCATGGTAGTATCTGCGGTTAATCCGGTGCTTAAGTCAGTTGCCACCGCGCTTGCTAAGTCTTTACCGTTTGGTGTCGCTCCATATAGGATGATTTCAGGCTTATATTTTTTAGCTAAGTGCATAACACCCTTCATATATGACTCTGTTCGGTAATGTTTTAAGACTGGATGATCAATAAGATACACGGTATCTGCGCCGTAAGCTATAACCTCTTGGGCTAAAGGCTTAACTTCATGGCCAAGCAAGAATCCCGCCAATGGAACTTGCAATTTATCAGCAAGCTTTCGCCCGGCACCAAGCAGTTCAAGTGATACACCTTCAATTTTTCCGTCATTTTGTTCGATAAATACCCAGACACCACGATAATCGTCCAGATTCATGTAAACCCCTCCCTGCGGCAAAAAGATTTAGTCTTTGTTATTTGGATGGTTGTAATGTAAACAGGTCTTTTTTCTCCATTAATACTTCCATGAGCTGGCTAACTTGGTCATCAGAAGAACCTTCAAGTTTTTTTCCACCTTCAGGTCGTGGGGGTGTAAACATTTTTCCAACGATTGTTGGAGAACCCTTCAGTCCCAGCTGTGCCAGGTCAACATTTTCTAGGTCGCTAACTGCCCAAATAGTTGGCTCATACCTAGCGGCTTCAATCATGTTAGGCATTGGCGAATATTCGATATCATTAATTTCCTTTTCAATAGTTAACAGGCAAGGAAGCTGCGACTGAATTAATTCATAACCGTTTGTCAGTTTCCGTTTTATCAAAACCGTTTTTTCCTTCTGATTAACTTCCGTAACTTCGATAACATTTGTTACAGGCGGGATATCCATTCTTCTGGCAATCCCGGGCCCAACTTGTCCTGTATCACCATCGATGGCATGTTTGCCACAAATAATCATATCTACAGGGTGATCCTTGTTGATTCTTTCTAATGCTTTTGATAAGGCGTAACTGGTTGCTAGAGTATCTGCTCCTGCAAAGGCACGGTCAGTAATTAAATACCCTCTATCTGCACCTATTTCAATACTCTTTTTAATCACTGCAGTTGCTTGCGGCGGCCCCATTGATAACACTGAAATCGAACCGCCTGTTATTTCCTTAATTTTCACAGCTTCTTGAACCGCATGTGCATCGTAAGGGTTTAAGATTGCCGGGGCACTGCGCCGGTCGAGTGTGTTTGTTTTTGGATTAATTTTAATGATTTTTGTATCGGGTACTTGTTTGACACATACGACAATGTGCATGTAGGACTTTCCCTCCTCCATATAGTCTAAGAATGTTGAAAGCGTTTGCCTTCTTTGGTTATTTAAAATGCTTTTATTAACGATATATGTATCGAAATAGAAGCATATTACCCAAGTTTGATAGTTTTCTTTTTTTCCTACATGTTTAAACTAAATTTTAAAGTCATTTGGACAGTTTTCTAGGGAGTAATAACAAAAGCAGATGAAGACTTATAGATGCAGTAATGTGTGTAGAGAGTCATGATGAAAGTGTTTATTACAAAATAGTACTAATTTAACTATAAGAAATATTGAGATATAGACAATGATAAAAATCACATTAACCGTCTAATATTGTAGAAATAAATGGTTTCTTTTTTATGGGATTTTTGTTAGGAGGATTTTATGTTTGAAGTTTTTTTTGGCAGCGTTCTTTCTGCTTTATACTTCATAATAAATCTGAAGGATTATCAAGGGCTTTAGCTGCGCCTCTTTAGGAAGGAGATACCGGGAAATTAATTGTTGGCAATTGGCGCACAAAATGCGCCCGAAGGCCTTCTTGCCGCATTATTTTTAATCAATCAGCGAATTAGTAAACTGAAGGCCTTCCTTCTAGCAACCTTAACAGGTGCAATTGAAATTGTTGCTTCCTTTTTATGATATTTATTGACTTCTGTTGTTAAAGGCTTGTCCTATAGGGTTTATCATTTTCCGCAAGAGCTATGTTGTATAATATATTCTTTATACTAATACTCTTGGCCAAATCATGATCATTTGTTGAAAGGCAAATTTAACCTCTTCATTTGGCCGTGGAGTTTTTCCCATGATTTTTTGGTACTCATTGATCAATTCATCTAGTTCCTGGCTGTATTTTATCGTTTCTTCACTAGTAAAGCCCTGTGTATTGGCACTATTTATCATTAATTCCCTTTTTGCTTTGATTTCCTCAATCATGTCGGATTGATTATTACTATACTTGTACAATGTTATCCCCCTGCCTCTTACATTATTACTGTAAACTGCTAAAAAAGTAGACTACTTGAAGAATTATGACAAGAATTTTTATAAAAGTAAATACATTCGCAAAAGTAGACAAAACAATCTATTTATCTTGATATTCGACATGATTCTCGATTGATTTCTCCTTTTTTCGACAATTTACTCCACAAACGACCAGGAAATGATTCAGTTTATTCAAAAAAATCAAAGTACCTTTTTTCCTATTTTTCTAACATTTTCTATTTGTTTAATATTGAAAGGGTTTTCATTATTTTATCAAGATATTTTTTAGTATATAATTCCTATTTTATTTCATAAAAAAACTGGCTCGCTGCAGCCAGTTTTTTAACATTATTTATTTACTTTTATTTTTTCATAAATTGGCACCCAGCCTTCAGTTGTCACAAAGATACGCACCGCGACTACTTTACGATCTGCCTCTAAAGTAAAATAATGTCTTGTATTTTCAGGAACTGAAATCAAGTCTCCTGGATTCAAATGGACTTCAAAAAACTCACCATCTTTTCCTTGGATGACAAAAACACCATGCCCGCTAACAATGAAGCGGACTTCATCATCTGTATGATGGTGCTCGTTCTTAAAGTTTGTCAACAATACATCAAGATTAGGTGTATGTTCTGATAAGGAGATGACATCCTGAGCTTTATAGCCTCTTCTCGTGGAAATATCAGCAATTTCTCCTACAAAGGTATTTAAAATTTCTTCTTTTTCTTCATCACTTAATAAATACTTTTCCACTAGTGATGAAGGAAGTTTGCTAATATCCCAATTTTCATAAATTACTTCCTGAGACGCAAGAAAGCTTGAGACCTCCTCATGTTCGCGAAGTTGGTCCAGTTTGTTTTGAAATGTAATATATGCCATTTTTCATCTCTCCCCTTTAAAATATTGGCAGTGTTAAACTAGTCTGTTGATTTCCGCTCCAATCAACTGGGTAAAAAATCAACAGGAACCTTTAACACTGCTAAATATTAAACGACTTTAAATAATTGATATGGTTTATGTTCTAGCAAGCGTAATTGATAGCGAAATAAGAATTCGGAGGCTTCAAGTATTTTCTTAGCTTCAAAAGCGTTTCTTCCCCAAACTGTAATGCCATGGTTTCGGATTAAGACGGCGCCAGTATCGCCGGAAACATGTTCGGAAAATTCATTTGCAAGCATTGGGATATGGGCATAATTCCGAATAATCGGTATTTTCAGGACAGCATCCTCTTCCCATTTATCAAAAGCCTTTATCAGTTCTTGCCCTTTTAAGGTTACTTCGCCATTGTCACCATATACTTCTGAAATGACATTATTATCAATCGTATGGACATGGAGACTGCAGCCTGCATTAGTCTTACGGTATATCTCAACATGAAGCAAGGTTTCCGCGGAAGGCTTTAAATGGTTTTCTTCTACTGCATGGCCAAATTCGTCAACGAGTAAGAAATCCTCGTCTGTCCGCTTGCGCTTATCTTTCCCACTTGCTGTTACCAAAAATCGAAGCGGGTGATCACTAACCTTAATTGCCAGGTTTCCACTTGTCCCCATAAACCAATCCCGCTCAGCTAATTCATCCTTTACATCAGCTAATTCATTCCATCTTTCCTTTAGCATGATATTTCACCCACCTCAATTCTTTTTTTTATCTCCTCAATACAATCAAAGAACGTATGAAATTCCCGGTGGTTTATCCCCCACTCTAGGCATTTCTCCTGTAACAAATCTCTTGCCAATACAAAATCGGCATGCTTTGCAGCTTCAAGATCCGTTACGGAGTCTCCGATGACAATCCTAAAGCTATTTTTATGATTCAAATGACGAATGATGCTCGGTTTACAGCAGCCGCAATCATTTTTACATAAAGGATCACAAGTATGCGGCCAAAGAATCTGAATTCCTTCTTCAGAAAAATCAGATTTGTTGCAATATACTCCTGTAAATGGCCCATAATCAGCTAGAATTGGATAAATAAAGAAGTCGATTCCACCACTTACAATATAGAGGGGAATTCCTTCCTCATGTGCAAATGCAACAAACTCTTTAAAACCTGCACGAATTTTCGCATTTTCAATCGCAAATTTTGTTATTTCATCTTTTCTATCACTTGGTAACAGAGAAAATAACTTACCTACACCTTTGCAAATTGAAAATTGACGGGATAGAATCTGATTTTTTATTTCCTCCCATCCTGGAGGTGCAAATTTTTCCATGATGGCAATGATATTATCACTTTCCGTTATCGTCCCATCAAAATCACAATAAATGACTGGCATGGCCATTTACACTGTCACCTCGGCATTCCCCCATAACTGCAATGCCTTTTTGAGTTCTGGGAACTGTTCAGCTCCTTGGGCTAACAGTTTCCCTTGGAGGTTTGTTTCGATTGCCTGACGGAATGCTAAGCCTCCGCCACGTGCACCATCTGGATGACCATGGACGCCGCCGCCTGCGTTAATGACTGAATCGATACCAAAGTCACGAATTAATAATGGAACGAGTCCTGGGTGGATTCCAGCGGAAGGAACCGGGAATGCCCTTATGAAGGTATCCTCTTGCGTTAATTCGCTGGCAATCGCGAGCGCAGATTTTTTTTCCAATGCTACAGTTCCATATGGAGATGGAAATAGTGATAAATCTGCACCCGCATACCTTAGCAGCTTACCAAGCAGCAAGGAATGGGATAATCCATATTCAAGAGACGATGTTAAAGCCCCGCTGACTGCTGGATGGGCCATAAGCGGAAGACCTATTTCATCGTCCTCTCTTAATTCTTGAAGAACATCGAGCCCATATGAAAACACATTAAAAAGTAAAAGGTCTGCTCCAAGTTCTGCTGCCTTCCTTGCTTTATCCCTTAACTGAGAAGTTCTGCCTGTCAGATTAACAGCGTAAAGCGTTTTTTGGCCCGTCTCATCATAGACCTCTTTTAACACCTCTTTCCCTGCAGCGATTCTTTTTTCAAATGGTGTTAGTGTATTTTCAAAAAGAATTTCGTCATCTTTAACAAAATCGACACCACCAAGTGCCTGCTGCCTAAGCTGTTCGGCTAAAAAAGAAAGATCTTTACCAAGAACTCCTTTAAAGATGCTCATTAATAGCGGTCTATCATATACGTTTAATTTCGATCTAATCCCCTCAATCCCAAATTTCGGTCCTGGGAATAAACGCTTTATATTTTCGGCAAACTCTAAATCCAGTAATTTTATTTTTCCATCCAAAGAAAGTTTTCCAAAAACAGTTGTTAAAATCGCCGGTATATCATTTGAAAAATTAAGTGTCGGATAGGCAATACGAATCAAGGATTGATTTTCTTTTTCCGAGTGAATTCCCTCGATGGAAACGACCCTTCCCTTATGCTTTCGTAATTGGTTTTGTTCGAGTTCGGGCAAATTTGTCCATGAACCCACTGTCAGTCCTAGAGCAATTTCCTCTGCCTTTTTGTCTGGATTTTTTTCATCATGCAGTAAATATTTAGCGATTAATTCGGACATTATTACACTTCCTTTCGTAAAAACATAAAAAACCTCTTCGAAAAGAAGAGGTTAGCGGTTACCAAACTAACATCTTCTCATCTATCAGCTGCTCGCTGCAAGAATTAGCACCGTGCTTAAAAATGATTTAAGTCGGTTGCCGGGCTTCATTGGGCTAGTCCCTCCGCCTGCTCTTGATAAGAAAACGATTCGTAATATTCATTATTTTCACATTGGTTAACTTTAGTTTGGATTATCCCAAGAAAGAAATAAAATGTCAACCTATTTTTCAAAAATTTCTAAACAACTAATTCTTCTGACAGCTTCCCTTAGCCGCTCCTCCGTTGATAATAGTCCAACACGGACAAAACCTTCTCCATATTGACCGAAGCCAATACCTGGAGCAACCATAATATGTGCCTGTTCTAGAAGAATGTTAGCGAATTCCTCTGATGTTAGTCCATTGGGGACCTTTAACCATGCAAAAAAGGAGCCTTTAGGTGCGGTAACATCCCAGCCTAGTGATCGCAATCCGTCAATTAGGACATTCCTTCTTCTCTCATAAAGCTGATTTAATTCCTTTACACAATCTTGTGATGCAGTTAAGGCTTCAGCTGCAGCCTCCTGGACAGCACCAAATAAACTTACATATAGATGATCCTGCAAAAGCTCGATGGCCGAAATAACACTTTCATTTCCTACAGCAAACCCTACTCGCCAGCCGGCCATATTATAGGTTTTGGAAAGTGTATAAATTTCGATACCCACATCTTTTGCTCCTTCCACCTGCAGAAAGCTGATTGGTTTTTTTCCGTCAAAACCTATTGCCCCATAGGCAAAGTCATGGACAACGCAAATATCATTTTTACTGGCAAGCTTAACTGTGTCCTCAAAAAATTCAGCCGTAGCAGTTGCTCCTGTCGGATTATTAGGATAATTGAGGAACATTAATTTAGCACGAGATAATATTTCCGATGACAGTTCCTCATAATCTGGTAAGAAATGATTACTCTCTCTTAATGGCATCATCGCCATTTCAGCTTGGGCAAGGGCAACACCAGACCAATAATCGGGATAGCCTGGATCTGGGACCAGAATGGTATCACCAGGGTTTAACAAACACTGAGGTGTTTCTACCAGGCCAGCTTTGCCACCAAAAAGAATGGCGACTTCTTTATCGGGATTAAGGGTAACTCCATATTCTCTCAAATAATATTCTGCGGCAGCCTGTTTTAAATATTGATGTCCTTGGAAGGGCGAATATTTATGGTTGATGGGATTGGCTGCTGCTTCCTGAAGCTTCGCAACAATATGCCCGGGTGTAGGCTGGTCAGGATTTCCTTGTCCTAAATTAATAACATCATAGCCTTGTTCAAGATATTGACCAACTTTTTTCACAAGGGAGGCAAAAAATTGTTTTGGCAGACTATTTAAAAGATTTGATGACGGAAATTGTTTCAATACTCTCACCTGCTCTAACTAATTCAATTTTAGTTTGAAATTCTAGTCACAAATGATATAACTTTTATATTTACTTGTAAAGTAAAAATTCCGAACTTTTCAAAGGGCAATACAAATAATTTTCAAAAAATATTGACACTTATCTTTTTATCCTGTTATAGTACTTATCAGAATTATAAAATTTAAAAGTAGATACTCTTATCATGAGCTGGCTGAGGGATTTGGCCCTTTGAAGCCCAGCAACCGACCATAATGCCATTATAAAATGGGGCGGATTTTTTCGCCGGGTAAAAACCCTACTAAGGCACGGTGCTAATTCCAACAGAAGGATAGTCTTTCTGAAAGATAAGAGGTGCGAGAGACAAATATTGTCTTCAAAGCCTCTTTCAAAAAAGAAAGAGGCTTTTTGTGCTCCAAGCACAGCCAAGCCTCCGAAAAAGGAGAATAAAATAATGAGCCTATTAAAACAACAAACCTATCAACCATTAACCGAAGCTGCAGCAATTGATCTAGCATTAAGCTTAAATGTATTGCCTAAAAATGCGGACCTTACCTGCAAGGAAATTGGTGATGGCAACTTAAACCTTGTTTTTCATATTGTCGATAAACAGTATGATAAAGGCATCATTATCAAACAGGCCCTTCCTTACGCAAAGGTAGTTGGGGAAAGCTGGCCTTTAACCCTAAAAAGAGCAAAGATTGAAGCAGACGCCTTAAAAATTTTTGGACAAATTGCCCCTGATTTTGTACCTAGGGTTTATTACACTGATGATGTACTCGCAGTAACGGTCATGGAGGATTTGTCTCACCTTTTGATTGCGAGAACAGGCTTTATCAAAGGAGAAGCCTATCCATTAATTTCTCAGCATCTTGGAGAATATCTCGCTAAAACTTTATTTTACACCTCAGATTATGGTTTAGGTCCTGCAGTTAAAAAAGAACGGGTAAAGCAGTTTATCAATCCTGAACTGTGCAAAATTACAGAGGATTTAATCTTCACCGATCCATTCTATGATGCAGAGACAAATAATTTTGAAGCTGAATTAAGGTCGGCTGTTGAAAAACTTTGGCAGGATGAGGTATTGAAGCATCATGTTAATATTTTGAAAAAAAGCTTTTTAACCGATGCAGAAGTTCTCCTTCATGGTGACCTCCATACTGGAAGCGTTTTTGCCGATCATTCGGAAACAAAAGTAATTGACCCTGAATTTGCTTTTTATGGTCCTGCCGGATTTGATATCGGACAAGTATTTGCCAACCTTCTCTTCCAGGTCATTGTGAATGATAAAAACCGTGATATCTTTATCAAGCATATTGAAACAGTTTGGAATGTATTTGAAAATCAATTTTCTCATTTGTGGGAACGAGAGAATAAGGAACCTCTAGCAAAAACATCTGAATTCTTGGAATATAATTTATCTAAATTTTTCGATGACTCTCTAGGTTTTGCCGGCTGTGAATTAATTAGAAGAACAATCGGTCTTGCACATGTTGCTGATTTGGATTCAATCGAAAATAAAGAAATACGAATAGCTGCTAAACTAAAGGCATTGGAACTTGGTAAAAACCTTATAAAACTTCGAAAAGAAATCAAAGACCTGAAAGAGTTTATTCATGTAGTTGAAACGGTAATTTAGTAATGAAAAAGCAATCCGAAGGTTCGGATTGCTTTTTCATTCAGGCTTTGCCCACATTTCTTCTGGATTTAATTCATAAATTCCATTTTCCCGATACATATAATGATTAATGATGAATTCCCGGCGGATGGTCGCATAATCCTCGTGAAATTGTTTAATATACTCATTTATTTCTTTTTCTTCATATTTTTTTCCTTTTTTTAATCCCTGTACCATATGCTCAAACACGATTAATTTCTTTTTCCGCTGTGCAGGAATATTTTTTAATTTTCCTTCTTTAGTATAGAAATTCTCAATTATTTTTTGCCTTTCAAGACTATCTTCCACCATATTCTCCAGTTCCTCCCCCCTTTTTTCTAATAGCTGTGAGAGTACTTCTGCCTGCTGTTTGATCAAAGAACTATTTAAATAAAAGTAAATAGTATTTTTATCTCTTCTTTCATAAACCAGATGAACCTCGCGCAATTTTTTTATGTGATGGGTAATTGTTGGTGCGGTTAAGCCAAGCTTTCCTGCAATCGCTTGTCCATGTAGAGGTCCTTTAGCTAAAAGTGAAACAATTCTAACCCTTGTTGGATCCCCCATCGTTTTATAGAACTCAACTAAGCGGTTTAGCTGCATCAAAGATATCAACCTTTCGAAATTTGATATTCATCTAATTAGAAATATATCGAATTTATTTAATTCTGTCAAACAAATAAAACACTTCCTAATTGTGGAAGTGTTTTATTCTCTCTTTTTATGGCCAAGCGTAAAGTTATATGAAAAATGGATTATTATTATCTACAAATATTATAACATTGGGTTATCATTCTTAGCTTTTAGACGCTGCCATCTCTTTTCAACTTCTGCTTCAAATTCTTCTAATAATGGTTTATTTTCTTCCTTAAGAAGATGCTTGGTTTTACCCATATATTTCAACCAGTCAGAAAGTGAAATCCGTTTGTTCTTATCTTCAGGATTGTACGTAATCGTCGTTATTCCTTGCTCCACTTCATAAAGCGGGAAAAAGCAAGAATCAACCGCTGCTTCGACAATTTTTGTTCCGTAACGGTCATCTGATTTCCAGTTAAGCGGACATGTGATAAGTATTTTCCCGTAAACAGTGCCAACATTTTGAGCATACCACTGGGCCTTTGCACCTTTTTTCACTAAGTCTTGGGGGAATGCCTCTGAACCTGTAAATACATAAGGAATGTTGGTTGCCGCCATGATTTGTGCGGTATCCTTATGATGGAATGCTTTTCCCCGCTGGGCTTTACCAACACCAGATGTACTTGTCATATGCCCAATTGGAGTAGAATAAGACATTTGCGAACCAGTATTCATATACCCTTCATTATCATACTCAAGCATGATTAACTTATGTCCACGAAGAGCCGTACCAATTGCAGACCCCATACCTATGTCCATACCGCCATCACCAGTAATCATCACAAACGTCGCTTCATCAGAAACCTTGATTTCACCACGGCGTTTTAATTCCATGAATGCTTCAACTGTACCTGATAAGGTAGCGGCACCGTTTTGGAACAGGTTGTGTATCATCGTTTGCTTATGTGATGTGCTTGGATAACCCGTTGTCGTTACATAAGCACAGCCAGTTTGGAACAGAGTAACTATATCGCCCTCAATTCCTTTAAAGAAAAGTTCTAATCCAGCAAAGATCCCGCAGCCTGGACATGCCCCGTGACCAGATGCAATCCGTTTTGGCTTACCAGTAAGCGCACGTAGAGGAGGAATTTTCACTTTTAATTTATTGGTCTCTTCATCCATTTTTACATCGATTAAACCCGTTTTAAATACATCTCCATGCTGTGGCAAAATAACTGGCTTAAGAATTTTTTTAGGATTGCCTGGAATATGGCCATAGTAATCAAAAGGTTTTTCAGCATAGCCTTTTTCCATTGCGTCGATCGCCATATCAAAGAAAGCCTGGGCATCACTTGCATAGAAATCCTTACCGCCAAGACCAAAAACACGACTTAAAACGATTGTTTTATTGTTCTTGTCATCTTGAAGCGCTGATTTCACTTCATGTGTTAAGTTTGGCCCATTTGCGCCGTATGAATCTGCACGTTCACCAACTAATAATGTTTTTACATTCTTAAGTGCTTCGCGAATTTCCCTCGCAGGGAATGGCCGGATTATATTCGGGCTGATGACACCTGCCTTAATCCCTTTTTCCCGAAGCTGATCTACAACATCCTTGGCTGACTCTGCAGCTGAGTTTAAGAGGAATAATGCCACTTCTGCATCTTCCATTTTATATACGTCGAGAACAGGGTATTCTCGACCGGATAGCTTTGCATATTCTTCAGAAACTTCTTTAAATACTTCACCAGCATTATATATTGCTTCAGATTGCTGGAAGTGATTGTTAATGAAATCATCACCGCTCATATGCGCCCCAATTGTTACTGGCTTGCTTAAATCCCTGACAAAGTTGTAATCAGTTGGACATTCGCCAACAAATTGCTGAACAACACGACGATCCTTAAAGAATTCAACTCTGCGTTTTTGGTGGGATGTAAAGAATCCGTCATAAGCCACAATAACTGGCAGGCGTACTTTTGAGTGCTCGGCAATCTTTAATGCCATAATATTCATATCATATACGGCTTGGGGCGTTTTAGCCGTTAAAATCACCCAGCCAGTATTCAATGCATAATAAAGATCGGAGTGATCACCGCGAATATCAAGAGGCCCGCTGACTGCACGAGTTACTAGATTCATAACCATTGGAAAACGAGTACCTGATTGGACTGGCATTTGTTCAAGCATGTATAAAAAACCATTGGCACTTGTTGCATTAATAACACGGGCCCCAGTCGCAGCAGCACCATAACAAATACCAGCCGAACCGTGTTCTCCATCAGCAGGAATAAGCTTAATATCATGCTCGCCGCGTGTTTTCATCTGGTCTAAAAATTGGGCGACCTCTGTTGATGGGGTAATTGGAAAATATCCCATGATATGATAATTAATTTGCGCTGCCGCCATGGCAGCCATTTCATTTCCTGACTCAAATGTAGAAATTTGTTCTGCGGTTCCTTGTGTAGTTAACTTATCTTCTAAAATAGCCATTAAAGAATCCCCCCTGCAATATAAGGAAAGTTTTGCTTCGCGCGGTTTTCGTCTGCATATCCAAGCATTTCACGAAGGTCACCAAGTGCATCTGTGGGACATGCTTCCACACATTTTAAGCAGCCTTTACAATATTGATAGTCAATTCCTTTAAGAAACATTTGCTTTCTGCCGCGCTTATCTTCTCCTTCTTCCCAGACAAAACAAAAATCGGGACAAACATTATCACAGGCAGCACAATGAATGCATTTTTCTTGTTGGAACTCCGGAAGAAATCCCTGGCGTGATCCGCTTAAATCTTTAAATATACTATTTGCTTGTGAAACCATAACCCCGCCGATTTCCTGCGTCATGTAGCCAAGCTGTGGAAGCGGACGTGTGAATGCCTTGCCCTCAGCTCCTTCCGGCACTTCATATTTTTTAAATTGAACTTCATGATACCCGCGGTCAAACGTTCGAATATTGGGTTCAACTAGATGAGGATATTTCTTAGTAAACGTTTTCCGAATTACATCTCTCATTGAATCAGGATCAAGAAAATCACAAATACGATATAATGCACCAAGCATCGCTGTATTTACCTTTGTTTTTTCCTCAACAGCAATGGATAAAGCATCTACAATGGCAAGTGTGCCATATTCTAGCTGTAAATCCTTTTTAACATCATCAAATTCTCTAGCTGTGTTTACTAAAACAATTCCATCAGCATTCAATCCGCTGACAACATTAACCGTTCTATATAATGCTTCATGGAAAACACCTACAACATGCGGCTGTTCGATCGGACTATGATCTCTAATTTCGACATCAGGATCACAAAAACGGATAAAACTCTTAACCGGAGAACCCTTCTTTTCAGATCCATATGATGAAAAATTGGAACCTTTTAAGCCAAGACTAAAAACGCCAGCTTCTGCTAACATTTTTCCAGCTAAGTTTGCACCAAGCCCACCGATTGATTCAAGACGGATTTCAAAAAATCCTAATTCATTTTTCGTTGGTAAAATAGACATAATGTCCCTCCCATTTTAGAAATGCGGAAGCACCTTTTCCAGGGGCGACAGGCATAAGACAAGCCGGCGGGAGGTTGTTCTTTAACCTTCTCGTCGGATTGTCTTATGACCCCGAGCCTCTAGGCGCTACAGCTAGACAATTTTTTCGTTCAAAAATTTAACAAGAAAAAGACATAAAAACTTAACTTCCCCAAAGTTATTGTAGAGCATCACTTTTTTTTTAGCTGTGACAAAAGTCAAACATGGGAGTAAAAATTTTATAACACCTTGAATCATTTCCCCCAAACCGTTAATGCGTATGACTTGAAAGGGTTTACCTTTTTATATAACAGAAAAACATTTGTATTATAACAGTGGTTATTCCAAAAAAATAAGGTCTGCCTTTAGTATGTAAAGGCAGACCTTTTCTAAAAACTATAAATCATTAATAACAATATAAGATGCTTTAATTGGACCATGTACTCCGACAACAAGATTTAACTCAATATCTGCTGAATTACTTGGTCCAGTAATAAAATTGATGCATGATGCCACGTGTCCAGTCTTCTGATGAATTTCACGCATCTTTTTTGCCGCTTGTGTAATACGGGGAACTAAACTGCTTTTTGGAATTAAGGCAATATAGGTCGCCGGTAAAAAACTGATCGTTCTTCCTTTATTCTCATCACTAAACAAAACAACCGTTCCAGATTCTGCTAATGTAATCTCACTGATCGTAATACCAACATTCGCCTGTTCCGCTTTTGCGATGTTTTCTTCCCCTTTCGTATAATCCCATTTGTATACATCGATGCTCTGTTTAGGCCAGTCTTCGTTCATAAGTTGATCTAGACCCCACATAGTATAACGTGCGTCTTTCCAAGCCACAATCGGTCCCCCGCCATACGAGGTTACAACTTCATCAAGAGTTGAAGCTAATCCCTTTAGGTCAGTTGTATATAGCTTCGTATGAATTTTCTTACACTGCTCTGTCAAGACTTCTAACAATTCATCCTGTGAGGCATCCTTTAAAACCTCATGCTGCGGCTGGAATGCCCATTTGGGCCTTTCAACCACTCCGGTAATTCGCGGACGGTCAAGGCGGCTGGCAATTTGATTTAAAAATTTCTCCCGATTTTGTATCATGCCTGACATGTTTAGTTACCACCTTTATCGCGATTTTTAAACCAATCTCTAAATCTTTCTTTATTAGGAGCTGGAAATTCTCGAATATCCGTCCATGCCTTGAGGGGACCGGGACCTTTTGAGATTTTATCTCCTACGGTAAACGGGTTCATGGCTGCCGGTGCCATTTTAGTGCCGAGCTTATACAATGTCGGAGAGGCCGCTCCTAAACCGAACGCTTTCATCGCCAGCTTTTCAGAAATGGGTGCTTTCCCTTCTTTTTCGACAATGATCTCCCTGTGTTTATGAAGGAGATTGTGTAACGGTATTTTTACTGGACATACCTCTGTACAAGCTCCACAAAGTGTGGAGGCATAAGGTAATTCTTTATATTCTTCATATCCTCCAAGTAATGGTGATAATACGGCTCCAATCGGACCGGAATAAATGGAACCGTACGAATGGCCCCCTACATGACGATAAACAGGGCAGACATTTATACACGCAGCACAGCGGATACATTGCAAGACTGCCTGGAATTCCCCACCTAGTATATTGGACCTGCCGTTATCGACAATGACAAGGTGAAATTCCTCCGGACCATCAACGTCTAATTCCTCTCTTGGACCTGTTAAAACCGTAATGTAACTTGTCAATTTTTGGCCTACCGCGCTTCTTGTTAAGAGGCTGACAAGAACCTCCATCTCTTCAAAGGTTGGAACAATTCTTTCCATTCCCATGACAGTAATCTGTGTTTTCGGTAATGCCGTTACTAAATCAGCGTTTCCCTCATTCGTAACTAAGCTAAAGGAGCCTGTTTCAGCAACAGCGAAGTTACAGCCCGTTATTCCGATATCGGCTGATAAGTATTCCTTACGAAGCATTTCCCGAGCATGTGCGGCCAATTCTTCTGGCTTCGATGTTTTTGTATAACCTAATTTTTCTTTGAAGACATCGCGAATTTGCTCTTTATTTTTATGCAGCGCAGGAACCACGATATGGGATGGCGGGTCATGATCATCGACTTGAAGAATGTATTCTCCCAGGTCCGTTTCAATAACCTCACATCCCTCTTGCTCGAGTACTGCATTTAAGCTAATTTCTTCGGTGACCATCGATTTAGATTTAACGATTTTTTTAGCGTTTTTCTTTTGAACAATACTGCGAATATATCCATTCGCCTCTTCTTTTGTCTGAGCAAAAAAAACATGGCCGCCTCGTTTTGCGACATTCTCGCTTAATTGTTCTAAATAATAATCTAAGTGCTTTAGAACATGCTGTCGGATTTCTTCACCATGTGAACGCCAATTTTCCCAGTTTCCCAATTCCTCAGTTGCTCCCCGTCTTTTTACACCCATTCCATCCTGTGCTCCAGCCACAGCACCACGCATAAAGGAATTATGTATTCCTTTCTCAACACGATCCTTAAATTGATCGGTGCCAATCTTCATTGCCATTTGAATTCCCCTCCACACTTAGATTGAATCCACATTCTCTCAGCGATTGATTTACAGGCTATTTAATACCTCAGCTATATGCAGCACTTTAATTGGCTTTCCTTTTCTTTCAATTCGACCGCCAATATTCATAAGACAGCCTGCATCTGCACCGATTAAATACTCAGCTTCGGTTTCTTCTACATGGCGCACCTTTTCATCGACCATTTGCTCGGATATTTGCGCCATTTTAACTGAAAAGGTTCCTCCAAATCCGCAGCATTGTTCCTTGCCTGGCAATTCTGTAAACTTTAGCCCTTTTACATTTTTTAAAAGAATCATAGGTGCATCTTTTACACCTAATAATCTCGTCATATGACAAGAAGTATGGTAAGTTACACTCGCTTCAAATTTAGCACCGACATCTTCTATTTTTAAAACATCAACAATAAATTGTGTTAATTCAAATGTCTTTTCAGCCAGTTTTTTTGCTTTTGGTCCCCATACAGGGTCCCCCTTGAAAATATGCTGATATTCATGGAACATGAACGCGCAGGATCCGGAAGGGGACACGACGTATTCTGCATCCATAAAAGTTTCAATCATACGTTTCATCGCTTCACTTGATTCTTTAACATAACCGCTATTAAATGATGGCTGCCCACAGCATACCTGTGATTCCGGAAAATCAATTTCACACCCCAGCCTTTCAAGTAATTCTACCGTTGCTTTACCTACATTGCTTTGAAATAAGTCTACTAAACAAGTTGCAAAAAGAGTAACCTTCATGTGTTTCTCCCCTTTTTATTATCTAATATATTAGCTGCTACTGCACAACCGGTTAACCGGTCATCTGATGACTGATACAAAAAATAAGAATGTTCAAATTTTATATTAATCATATTACTATAAAGTTGCCAAATATAAAAAGGGCTTTCAATAAATTTTTATAAAAAAACGATTCTAATGGTTAGAATCGTTTTTAAACTTAAAGTGCTAAATTATTATGTTGGAGATACTTTTGAAGAATTTCCTCAACGTTTTCAAGGTGCTTCAACATGGATTGTTTAGCTCTGTCCTCGTTTTCGTCCCTTATGGCTTCATAAATAGCCACGTGCTCCTCGTATAACCGTTCTAATGTTGTCTGCTTAGAATATAACCAAACCCTTCTCGTCTCTTTCATTGTTTCACCCATTAAATCGGAAACATGGTTCATTAAGCTAAGTAAAAGAGGGTTTTGTGATGCTTCTGCGATGGATAAATGGAACTGCAAATCTGCTTTCTCACCAAGTTCCTCATTCCCTTGGGCCTCATTCATATCTTTCAATGCGCTCACCATATTCTTTAGGTGGTGATCCGTTCTCTTTTTCGCGGCTGCCCCAGCTGTACCGACTTCAATGATCTTCCGCACCTCTAAAAGATGGGTGATATCATCCTTATTCATTAAAATGGCGGTTGATAATGGGAAGGTTATTTGGTCTGATTCAAACTCGTTTATATATGTTCCTTCCCCCTGCTTCATTTCAATTAGGCCCATTGCCCTTAATGATGTTAACGCCTCGCGAATAGCAGAACGTCCAACTTGGAAGTTTTCCGCGAGCTGTTGGACAGAATCCAGTTTATCACCAGGCTTTAACTGGCCAGTTCGTATCATTTCATATATGGCTTCAGCAACTTCTTCGTATATTTTTTTTGGTTTAATTTTTTTATATTTCATCTATGACAACCCCTAACAAGCAATCAACATGTAATTAACTATTATCATACATTTTTTTCAAACAAAGTGCACCCAAACTAATTCATAACAGGTGTAGTTTAATTCATTTTCGGATTAATTTATTTTCAATTTATATAAAATTTTTAAAATTTTCTATTGAATTTTATTAAAATAGTCCCTTATAATTCTTTACAGATAGAAACATCGAGTCATCTGATGACCAAATCATCATTTGAAAGCGTTTGCCAGCAAAACATTAAGAGAGGAGCTCTTTTTAGCAAAAAAACTATTTAAAGCTAATTCAGGGGGATTAAGCTAATGACATTTACGCAAAATTTTACCGCAGTGGGAGATAATCTCGCACTTTCCGCAATCGTTGCACTCATTCCAATCCTTTACTTCTTCTGGGCTTTAGCAATAAAACGAATGAAAGGCCATATTGCCGGGTTATCAACACTAGCTATTGCTTTATTGGTTGCGATCATCGCTTATAAAATGCCAGCGGGCATGGCATTTATGTCTGCAACTCAAGGAGCTGTTTATGGTATTCTGCCAATCGGCTGGATTATCATAACTTCAGTATTTTTATATAAACTCACTGTAAAAACAGGTCAGTTTGATATAATCCGAAATTCAGTATTATCAATTACCGAAGACCGCCGTTTACAGGCATTATTAGTTGCGTTTTCATTTGGTGCATTTCTTGAAGGTGCTGCGGGATTCGGTGCTCCAGTCGCCATTTCCGCTGCTTTACTAGTTGGGCTGGGCTTTAATCCTTTATATGCTGCCGGTCTTTGCCTGATTGCAAATACAGCACCAGTTGCTTTCGGTGCAATTGGAATTCCGATTATTGCTGTAGAGGGTCCAACTGGGGTTCCAGCAATCGAAATTTCGAAAATGGTCGGACGGCAGTTACCATTCTTATCTGTTTTTATTCCATTTTATCTCGTTTTCATCATGACGGGCTTCAAAAAATCGATGGAGGTTTTACCTGCAATTCTAGTTTCAGGTGTTACCTTTGCTCTTACCCAGTATTTAACTTCTAACTTTATTGGACCAGAACTTCCAGATATTTTATCCGCTCTTGTTTCTTTATTCGCTTTAGCGATTTTCTTAAAATTTTGGAAGCCGAAAAATATTTTTCGCTTTGCAGCAGAACAAGAATTGGCTGCATCTTCTACAGCTAAAAAGCTTCAAAGTAAACAGGAACACTATTCCGGAGGACAAATTATCAAAGCTTGGTCTCCATTCCTTGTATTAACTGGAATTATCTCTGTTTGGGGAATTCCAACCATTAAGCTTGCATTAACGGGACATTATGAAGGTACAAATGCTATTTTAAAAGCGATTAATTCCATTGGCCACGCGTTGACATTTATGCCGGAAGTGCCGCTGTTAAACAATAAAATTCTAAATAGTGCAGGTGCTCCTATTCCTGCCGTTTATAAGCTTGAAGTACTTGGTGCAGCTGGAACTGCCATATTAATTGCATGTATCATTACCAAATTCATTGTCGGCATCTCTTGGAAAAACTGGGCGATTACTTTTGGAGAAACACTAAATGAGTTAAAGTATCCAGTTATCACAATTGGTTCTGTCGTCGGGTTCGCATATGTAACTAATGCATCTGGAATGAGCACAACTCTTGGCATGTCCCTTGCCAAAACAGGTTCTGTCCTGTTTCCATTCTTCTCGCCTTTCCTTGGCTGGCTGGGAGTATTTATTACTGGTTCTGATACATCCGCAAACTTGTTATTTGGCAACCTTCAAAAGATTACAGCAACCTCCATTGGTATGGATCCTGTATTAGCCATTGCAGCCAACTCCTCCGGAGGAGTAACTGGAAAAATGATTTCGCCTCAATCCATTGCAGTTGCTTGTGCTGCGGTAGGACTTGCCGGAAAAGAATCAGAATTATTCCGTTTCACCGTTAAACACAGCTTCATCTTGGTCATCTTAGTAGGAATTATGACCTTCTTACAGAGTCATGTACTGACATTTATGATTCCGTAAATGAATCAATCCTTAAGACCCGCGCTTCAAAAGTGCGGGTCTTTTTCCATGGTTTGCTTCTATCATTTTTGTTTACAATAGACTATAATAAAATATTGTTTTATTTTAGTAAAAGGAGTATTTTTATGAAGGTTATTTGCTCTACCTTGAATGCCAAGTATATTCATACAAACCTGGCAATCCGATACTTGAAAGCCTATGCTTCGCCAGAATATCACATACAAATTAAAGAATACACGATAAAGGACCCCATTATGAACATTGTTTCAGACCTTTATCAACAAAAACCATCCGTAATTGGTTTCAGCTGTTACATTTGGAATATTGAAGAAACGCTAAAAGTTGTCAATATGCTAAAAAAAATAGATCCTTCTATTACAATCGTCTTAGGGGGTCCTGAAGTTACTTACGATACGATTCATTGGATGGAAAACTATCCAGAGATTGATTTTATTGTGATTGGTGAAGGTGAACAAACCTTTAAACAGTTGCTAACAGAATTAGAGACGACTCAAAATTTATTGAATGTCCATGGCGTAGCCTATCGGGAAAATGGTCAAGTGAAGTGCACACCACAGCGAAATAAGCTTGATTTGAAGGAACTGCCCTCACCATACCGATTCCCGGAAGATATTCCCCATTTGGGAAAGCGGGTTTCTTATATTGAGACAAGCCGCGGTTGTCCGTTTAGCTGCCAATTCTGCTTGTCTTCTATTGAGGTTGGCGTACGCTATTTTGACCGCGAAAAAATAAAAGATGATATCCGTTTTTTAATGACAAATGGTGCAAAGACAATTAAATTTGTTGACCGTACCTTTAATATCAGCAGAAGCTATGCCATGGAAATGTTCCGATTCCTCATTGATGAACATCTCCCAGGTACGGTATTCCAGTTTGAAATTACTGCAGATATTATGCGCCCTGAGGTTATTGAATTTTTAAATCAAGAGGCACCTGAAGGCTTGTTCCGTTTTGAAATCGGCGTCCAGTCAACCAATGACTATACGAACGAACTTGTTATGCGGAAGCAGAATTTTGCAAAACTAACCAGAACAGTCACCATGGTTAAAGAAGGCGGCAAAATTGATCAGCATCTTGATTTAATAGCTGGGCTTCCGGAAGAAGACTATGCCTCTTTCCGCAAAACCTTCAACGATGTTTTTGAAATGAGACCAGAAGAATTGCAATTAGGTTTTTTAAAAATGCTGCGTGGAACAGGTCTCCGTCTTCGTGCTGCTGAGCATCAATATGTATATATGGATCATTCACCGTATGAAATCCTAAGCAATAATGTTCTTTCCTTTGACGATATCGTAAGGATTAAACAAGTAGAAGATGTTCTCGAGAAGTATTGGAATGACCACCGAATGGATCACACGGTTGAATATTTGGTAACGAAGGTTTTCCCTTCACCATTTGATTTCTTTCAAGAATTTGGATCCTATTGGGACGAGCAAGGCTGGTCAAGAATTGGACATCAGCTTGAAGATTTATTCCGCCGCCTTCATTCCTTTTTGGAGCACAAATCGATAGAAAATCTAGATGTGGCCGCTGGTCTGATGAAGTATGATTACCTAAAACATCATAAGTACAAGCCGAGAAAACCGTGGTGGGAAGCTACCTTTAATAAAAATGAGCGGACACAAGTGTATAAACAAATCGCTGAAAATCCTTCTTTATTAGGGGAAACTTTTATTAAGCTGGAACTTAATGAAAAGGAATTATATAAGCATACAATGCTTGAAAAGCTTTCTTTTGATTTATCAAGTTATTTAGCAACGGGTGAGATAAATAAAGTTCCTTCCTATCTATTGGCCTATTTCGATCCAGCCAAAAATCAGACACTTATTTTTCCCTATAGATGAATGAAAATAAGCCGGGTTTTTCCCGGCTTATTTTTCTTTCTTTGCCCCTTTTTGCTTAAATATCTTTTTTATTTCATACAACTTAACCCCATTAATATCGCCAATTTCCATACTGAAATCCTCTGTAGGAATACGCGGTGGGATCTTACGACGGCCTGCCATTTTAACTTCTTCCTTTTTTTCCTAGTTTTGAATTCCGGTTTTGAAATCGAATAGCATTGTTATTATCAGTGAATTCTGCAGAGAATTCACTTTCCTGTACATTTTTGTGCGGGGTTTTCGTATATTTTTCTACAGCATCAAATTCCGCTTTTCGCTTCGCCATGGTGTAACTCCTCCTAATAATTAATCTTACAGTTTTAGTTTTTTCATTTATGACTCAATCATTCATTTCCTTATTTTTCATTCATAAAATTACTCGCTTGAAAGAAAATAAAATAAAAATGGAGTGGTGAAAAAATGACAAAAGAAAATAAAGAAAAAGTAACCATTAACGAAACCATGCCCCACCAAATTAACGCACCCAGTTTTGAAGGTACTGGTATTAAGATGGAGGCTCCCTTTACCAATGAACATGGCGTAGTCATTGGAGACAGCCTGTATGCATCTGAAAACTCGCCATTGGAAAACTGGTCAAAAGAAACCGATCCTGCCATTATGTCAGGGGACCAGTGGGTTCATCCCACCAATGATATTGGCTGGAACACCGCCGAGAACCGTGAGCTTCTCGAAAGCAAAAGAAAGCCTAAAAGCTATCCATTTATGCATCCTTCCAAAGACGTCAGCCATGGAAGCGACTGAATGTAAGATACTCTGGGACTATGCCTCCCAGAGTTTTTTATTTGCATGATATAATAAAAAGGATAGCTTTTTGAGGGGGACAAATCATGTTAATACCTGAACTCGCTGAGAAAATTGTAAAAGAAGTGAGAAAGTTAATTGGCGAGGATATTATCGTCGTGAATAATGAGGGGTATATCATTGCAAGTACCGACCTTGAACGAGTCGGAACCTTTCATGAAGGGGCACTTATTGCTTCTCAACAAAAAAGAAAGTTGATTATTACAATAGAAGATCAAACTAAACTTATTGGCGTAAAAGCAGGTATTAACTTCCCGATTTTTTTCCAGAATAACGTAATTGGTGTAATCGGTATTACGGGAGACCCCACAACAGTAACTCCTTTTGGGGAAATTATCCGAAAAATGACCGAGCTTTTAATCAGTGAAAATTATTATGCTGAGCAATTTGATTGGCATTCCCGTGCTCTTGAATCTTTTGTGATGGATTGGGTCCAAGCCAAAGATTGGAATGAAGCTTTTATGAATCGCGCGAGGCTGCTTAACATCGATATGGAAATAAAAAGAGCTGCAGTGATCATTGAATTTTCTGGACTTACCTCCCCTATCACCCGGGAAGCATGGTCCTCGATTTTTAAAAAGTTTCAGAAAAATGATAAGGAAGTTGTCGCCCGTTCAGGAAATGAACGAATCATTCTCTTAATCAATTGCACAAAGGGTGCTTCTCGAGAGAGGATAGAAACGCGCTTAAAACAATTTTTTCTTTTTTTATCGGATAATTTTAACATTCATGCAAGTGCAGGTGTCGGCCAGCCAGCAGACCCTAAAGAAATCAAGGTCTCCTACTCTCAAGCTGAAAGATGTTTAAAAATCGTTAAATCCCCCAGCAGTATTGCATTTGATGAGGATCTAACCCTTGAAATGCTCTTAGAAGAAATCAGTCAAAAAACAAAAGCTGATTTTATAAAGCGAACGCTTGGTCCTTTAATACAGGAAAATGAACTAATTGGCACCATCAAGGAATTATTTAAACAAAATCATTCATTAAAAAATACAGCAAAAAATTTACATATCCACATCAACACTCTCCATTACCGTTTGAAGAAAGCGGATGAGTTAACCGGATTAAATTCGAATAATATCCATGATTTATTAACCATGTATCTCGCAATCCTCTTTTTAGATGAACAAACAAAAACCAACCAATAAAATGATGATTTTTTGGATGTTTATCCATAGCAGGCGAATGCCTGTTTTTTTTATACTTATATTAGTTAACTTTGTAAGCGGTTCACTAAAAAGGAGGAACTTTATGCTTTCGAGTATCGTAAAAGAAAAATTAGTCTCTGTTGTAACCAGTGAAAACTTTGATGATAGCAAGGTTGAAAGACTTTCCTACTCCTATGATTCAACGCCAAACTTTCAATCCCTTCCCGATGCGGTTGTTAGCCCAAGAAATACTCAAGAGGTATCTGAAATCGTAAAAATTTGTAATGAATATAAAATCCCGATTGTCCCGCGAGGATCAGGTACGAATCTTTGCGGAGGTACGTGCCCAACAGAGGGTGGAATCGTTATTCTATTTAAGCATATGAACAAAATTTTAGAAATTGATGAAGATAACTTAACTGTAACGGTTCAACCTGGCGTCATTACCCTTGAAATGACAAATGCAGTGGAAGCTAAAGGTCTTTTTTTCCCACCTGACCCTGGTTCCATGAAGATTTCTACCATTGGCGGCAACATTAACGAGAACTCAGGCGGGCTGCGTGGACTTAAATATGGAGTCACCCGGGATTATGTTATTGGACTCGAAGTTGTTGTTCCTAACGGTGATATTATTCGCACAGGCGGCAAACTGGCTAAGGATGTAGCAGGTTATGACCTTACTCGGCTCATGGTCGGATCTGAAGGAACTCTTGGCATTGTTACAGAAGCAACTTTAAAGCTTATTCCAATTCCTGAAACAAAAAAAACCATGCTGGCCTTATATCAAGATCTTGAAGCAGCGGCCAAAACTGTATCGAAAATTATCGCTAATAAAATTATCCCAGCAACACTTGAGTTTTTGGATCAGCCAACCTTAAAGGTTGTCGAAGCATTTGCGCAAATCGGCCTGCCAACAGATGTGCAAGCGGTTCTTTTAATTGAACAAGATGGCCCTCCTGAAGTAGTAAACCGAGATTTAGAAAAGATGGCTGAGATTTGTAAACAGGAAAAAGCAGTCTCTGTTCAAGTAGCGGCAACTGAAGTAGAAGCAGAAGCGTTACGAACAGCACGACGCACTGCCCTTTCAGCTTTAGCCCGTTTAAAACCGACAACGATTCTTGAGGATGCAACCGTTCCACGATCCGAAATAGCGAAAATGGTAAATGCCATAAATGAAATTGCCAAAAAATATCAACTCGATATTTGTACGTTTGGTCATGCTGGTGATGGAAATCTCCATCCAACCTGTCCAACGGATTCCCGTAATCATGAAGAAATGGAACGTGTAGAAATGGCTTTTTCTGAAATATTTAAAAAGGCTATTGAATTTGGCGGCACCATTACAGGGGAACATGGTGTTGGAGTTATGAAGGCTCCATACCTTGAGTTAAAACTCGGTAAGGAAGGAATTGCCGTCATGAGGGCAATCAAACAAGCATTGGATCCTAATAATATTATGAACCCTGGCAAGGTTTTTGCAAAAGACAGCAGGAAGCGCGTGGTGGTTGGGAAATGACAACAGTGAAAGATAGAGAACTCCTTCAAGAAAAATTTAAGGAACAAATGAATAAAGATGAGTTACTAAATTGTATGCGGTGTGGGTTTTGTCTACCTTCTTGCCCGACCTATATTGAATCAGGTTATAAAGAATCTCATTCACCAAGGGGTAGAATTGCCTTAATGAAGGCTGTTGTGGATGGGCTAATTGAACCAGATGAGGATTTCGAACGCTCACTCGTCCTCTGCCTAGGCTGTCGAGCATGCGAACCAGTTTGTCCTTCCGGTGTTAAATATGGACACCTTTTAGAGGATGCACGGGATATCATCAATCAAAACAAGAAATTTTCCATGCCAGTTAAAGTAGTACGAAAAACGGTATTTGAAGGCTTGTTCCCTCATCCAAATCGAATGAAAAATTTAACCGGATTAATTGGATTTTATCAACGCTCAGGTATTCAAACGATTGCCAGAAAAATTGGCTTTTTAGGACTATTGCCGGAAAGTTTAGTAACAATGGAAAAGGTGCTTCCGAAAGTGCCGACGTTGAAGGAAATGAAAAACCGTCCAGATTACTTCCCATCGATTGGAATACAAAAGCATCGCGTTGCATTCTTCAGCGGCTGCTTAATGGATACAATGTTTATGAAAACAAATGATGCTACATGCAAATTATTACAAATAGCGGGTTGTGAAATTGTCATCCCGCCAAATCAAACCTGCTGTGGTGCCCTTCATGGACATAGCGGTGAAAAACAATCAGCAAAGGATTTGGCCAAAAGAAATATACAAGCATTTGAAGAATTGAATGTTGACTTTATTATTACAAATGCAGGCGGATGCGGTGCGTTTTTAATTGACTATGATCATTTATTAAAAGACGATCCGGAATGGAGTGCCCGCGCAAAAATATTCGTCGAAAAAATTCAAGACATATCGGAAATTTTAGTATCGATTGGTTTTCATCAAAAGGTAAAATTAGAACTTCCTAAGCAAATTATTACCTTTCAAGATTCATGTCACCTGCGAAATGTCATGAAAACCGCTTCTGCCCCAAGAACACTGTTAAAGTCCATAAAAGGGGTTGAATATGTGGAAATGAAAGATGCGGACCGCTGCTGTGGGTCTGCAGGAATTTATAATATAATTGAATCGGAAATGTCAATGAAGATGCTGGATTATAAAATGATTCAAGCAAAAAATACTCTCGCCTCAACAATTGTCACTGCTAATCCTGGTTGTTTGTTACAAATGAATGTTGGAATCGAACGAGAAGGACTCTCAGGTAAGATGAGAGGAATCCATATTGTTGACCTCTTATTAGAAGCAATAAATGATTAATATAAACAAGTATTCCATATCCGAAAAACATTACCACTCATGAAAACTAAGAAGCAAAAGAATAATAATTGCTACAGAGATAAAAATCTCTGGAGAAAAAAAGGAGTTGAATGAGATGGCTAATAGCAGCAATAAATTATTAGTGCCTGGAATTGAGCAGTATTTGGATCAGGTAAAATATGAAATTGCCCAGGAATTTGGAGTTAATTTAGGTTCAGATACAGTTTCAAGAGCCAATGGTTCTGTTGGCGGCGAAATTACCAAAAGACTTGTTCAGCAAGCTCAAGCCCAATTATCGGGTAATTTTACAAACCAATAATTTAATAACATGGAAAAAAGTCCGGGGTTTGTGGACTTAACCCCGTCAAGT